>JBQTHV010000132.1:0-30733 GCA_052389555.1 Gemmatimonadales bacterium
CGCATTACATCGGCCTCGTCATTACCACGAACTTTCCAGTCGCAATCCACGCCAACGTCCCTGCACGTGTAGGTCTTTGCCATACGAGCCTCCTGATAAAAGTAACCTGAGAATGGCCGTCGCACCTGCGTATATCGCACCCAGCCACACGGCGACTCAACTGCTTTCGCGCTGGAAGCACTGACTGACGTTTGAACCGTCCACCTAACGACAAAGTAGATTGCCCTTAGAGTTCGGCCTTGGGGTTGACCATCGCAAGCGTGCATGGCCGAGCCCAGCCTAATACCCCTGGCCCCGGTTCCGGGAAACCCGGTTAGGCAGGTCAGCCTATTGCGGGCCAGTACTGCTCCGCGGCCTGCCCTGTCCTCTGTGCCTCCTCAGCCCGGCACTTCCCCCCGCCGGCCTCCTAGACCCCCAGCTCCCCCGCCAGCTTTAGCACGTCATCTCGCAGCCGACGGCGTTCCAGCTGGAGATGAACGAACCGGCGCCGGCCGAGGAGCCAGAGCGTCAGCGCCCTGAGCGCGCCTAACGCGCGATCGGCCCGCTCGGCCAGGCGGAGCGCGGAGTAGCCGCTGGCCGGTGCAAGCACGATCAGGCTCGCGCCGATCCAGGGTCCGCCTAACACCCATCCGACCGCCGCCGTCGCGAGCCAGAGCACCGGGAACATGATCGCGGCCGTGATGGTCTTGGTCGTGGCCAGGAGATCCGGGCCTTTCGCCGTTCGGCTCGCAATCGCCCCGACGAATCGGTAGGGAACGTAGTGCAGCGCCAGCCCCGGAATGCCCAGCGGCACGAAAAGGAGGAATTTCCCGAGGAAGAGAGCGATCCGGCCGATCCCGCGACCCGCGTGGACCCGGCCGGGTGGGAGGTCCCACGGATCAATGCCGGCGCCGCGCAGGCGGTCCTCGTAGCGCAGGATGCGACGGCGCATGCGCTCCAGCCGCTCGGGGTCTCGCTGCAACAGCGCGTGATAACCCGCCAGCAACCGGCGGCGAACCTGAAACTCATCGGCCAGCTCCGGCCGCAGCGCGCCGTCGCTCTCCCGCCGCTCACTGGCGAGGATGCGCTCGGTGCGGGCCACGAAGTCGTGGGCTTCGAGCTCGTCGGCTTGCAGCGTCACCGCTTCCAGCGCGCGGGTGACCGCCTCGGTCAGCGCCTGAACCCGGTCGGCCGGAGGCTCGCCCGCCGGGTCGAGCGGGGCAGGGCGGACCTCGAACGGCTCACCGAAATACACCAGGGCCGAGCTTCGGAAGGTGTGCTTGGCGGTATAGAAGAGACCAGCCGCCTGAATGCGGAGCGGCGGCGAAGCTGTCACCCCCAGCGCGATGCGGGCGGCCCCCGTCTTGATCGGCTTGAGACGGGGATCGCTGTGGCTTGCCCCCTCCGGAAAGAGGGCAACCGCTCCCCCGCGAGCGAGGTGAACCCGAACCCGGGCGAACATCTCCCGGTTCTTGGTGAGATCGGCTCCGGGATCCTGGCGCCGCTCTACCGGAATCGAATCCATGGCCCGCACCAGCATCCCGATCACCGGCATACGGAAGAGCGGTGCCTTGGCGAGAAAGGACACCGGCCTCGGCGCGAGGCAGAGGATGAAGAGCGGGTCTATCAGCGAATTGGGATGGTTGAGAACGAATAGCAGGGGACCGCTCCGAGGCACCCGCTCCTCGCCGGAGGTCTCAACCCTTCGAAAGAAGACCCGGAGCACGAGACGCAGCACGGGGAGGAGCAGGGTGCGCACGGGGGTCAGGCGGAGTCTTGAGAAATCACTTGAAGGTCAGACTTAAAGTGAATTCTAGAATGGTGGAGGTGGCTACCTACAACCTCTCAGCTTTCCGCTTTCTCTCCACCTCCACGTACAACTGCCCGCAGGCGGCATCGATGTCGAGCCCGCGACTCTTCCGAACCACGGCCTCCACCCCCTGGTTCTGAAGCCTCCGGGCAAAGGCGCGGATCCGATCCGGCGGGCTGGGACGGAGGTCGGGAGCCCCACCCGGGTGAAGCGGCAGCAGGTTCACGTGGGCATCGACCCTGCGCGCCAATCGGGCCAGCCGATCTGCATCGGCGTCCTGATCGTTCTGCCCCGCAATGAGGACGTACTCGAACGTCAGCCGCTTCCGGAAGGGACGGGCTGCCTCGAGCACCTGTTCGAGCCGATACTTCTTCTGAATCGGCATGAGCGCGAGTCGGGTGTCGGGGTCAGCCGAGTGGAGGGAAATCGCCAGGCGGAACTGCTCCGGCCGGCGAGCGAGTTGTTCCATGCCCGGAATGATCCCGACCGTGGAGACCGTGATGTGACGGGCGCCGATCCCCAAGCCGGCAGGCTGATTGAAGATCGATAGCGCGACGTCGAGCGCAGGCCAATTGAGGAGCGGCTCGCCCATCCCCATGAACACGATGTTAGTTGGCCGCTCCTCCGGATTGGCCAAGGTGATCTCGCGGGCCTGACCCGCGATTTCGAACGGGGTCAGATTGCGCCGGAAACCCATCCGGCCGGTGGCGCAAAACCGGCAGCCAAGGGCACATCCCGCCTGCGAGGAGACGCAGAGGGTGAGTCGTTTGCCGGCAGGGATCAGCACGGACTCGATGGCCTCGCCGTCCGCCAGTCGCCACAGGTACTTCCGGGTTCCATCGGCCGATTGCTGGACGGTCTCCCCGTTGAGCCGGGGGATTGGAAACTCCCGATCCAGGTCCCGGCGCAGTGCGAGAGGGAGTTCGGTGGCCCCTTGCCAATCCCCCACCGGCAACTGCCAGAGCCGGGGAAGGAGCTGGGTGGCCCGATAGGCCGGCAGGCCTTGCCCGCGGACCCACTCAGCCAGGGTTTTCGCGGCATCAGCGGCCGTACGATCGAGCAGGGAAGTTGTCATCCCATCGCAAGATAACGCGATCGGCGGGTCCCATCAGACGTTCTTTTCACGTTTCACTTTTCACTTTTCCCAGTGTTAGTTTCGCGCGATGCATGCCACAACGCTCCGGACCGGAGCAGCCGGGTTACTCTCGCGTGCCGACGTCGGCCGGACGGTTCGATTGGGGGGGTGGGTGCACCGCCGCCGGGACCTGGGTGGGCTGGTGTTCCTCGATCTCCGCGACCGCTATGGCCTGGTCCAACTTTCCTGCGATCCGGCGTTCACACCGGCGCCGGTACTGGAGCGAGCGGCTGCCTGCGGGGTGGAGACCGTGATTGTCGTGGCCGGTACCGTCGCCCTGCGGCCCCAACCGGCGCGCGACTCGCGGATGGTCTCCCGCGAGGTTGAGGTGCGGGTTACCGAGCTCGATGTGGTAGGGCCAGCAGTGACGCCGGCGATCCCGGTCGCCCGTAAGGAGAACGAAGACCTGGCCGCCGAGGAGCTTCGCCTCAAGCACCGGATTCTCGATCTCCGCCGCCCCGAACTACAGGCCAATCTGTTGCTCCGACACCGGCTGTTGCAGCGGGCTCGCCGGGCTCTCAGCGAGTTAGGCTTCCTGGAGCTCGAAACCCCCATCCTGACGAAGCCCACCCCGGAGGGAGCTCGCGACTACCTGGTGCCCTCGCGGGTGCATCCCGGCGAGTTCTACGCGCTGCCGCAATCTCCCCAGATTTACAAACAGCTGTTCATGGTCGCGGGATTCGACCGCTACTTCCAGATCGCCCGCTGCTTTCGCGATGAAGACCTCCGGGCGGACCGTCAGCCGGAATTCACCCAGATCGACCTCGAGGCTTCCTTCGTCACCCAGGATGATGTCGTGGGCTTTGTCGAGGAGGTCCTGGTAGCCTTGTGGGCGGAAGCGGGGCAGAGCGTCGAGCGACCGTTCGCGCGCCTCACCTGGCGCGACGCGATTGAGCGGTTCGGCACCGACAAGCCGGACTTGCGGTACCGGCTCGAGATTCGCGATCTCACTCCTCTGGTTGGCGAAGGGAAACCGGCCTGGCTTGCTTCGGAATTTGGGTCCGGCGGACGGCTCCGCGGCCTCGTGGCCGCGGGAGGGAGCGGGCTCTCGCGCAAGGATCTCGATGCGCTCAACGCGGCCGCCAGGGAAGCGGGCGCTCATCACTTGCTGTGGGCCCGCCGGCGTCAGGCAGGCTGGGAAGGACCGGCCCACCAGGAGCTCGGCGAATCCCTCGGTGGGGTGCCGGGCCACGAGGGTGACCTGCTGGTGGCGCTTGCAGGTCCCGACCCCGTTACGGGGCCCGCGCTGGCCGCCGTGCGGAGCGGGTTAATCGCGCGGCTCGCCCCTCCCCCGGTCACGGACCATGCCTTCGCGTGGATCACCGATTTTCCGCTGTTCGAGCCCGATCCGGAGACCGGGGCGCCGACGTTTGCGCACCATCCTTTTACCTCGCCGCATCCGGAGGACCTGGCCCTGCTGGACCGTGATCCCCTTCGCTGCCGCGCGCTGCACTATGACGCGGTCTACAATGGGGTGGAGCTGGGCAGCGGATCGATCCGCATTACCGATCCTGAATTGCAGCGATCGGTCTTCCGCCGGCTCGGGCTTGGCCCGGAGGAAGCCGAGCGGCGGTTCGGCTTTCTGCTCGAGGCACTGGCGAGCGGCGCCCCGCCGATGGGCGGCTTTGCGGTGGGCTTCGACCGGGTGGTGATGCTGCTGGCGGGCGCGGGCTCCCTGCGAGAGGTGATCGCCTTTCCCAAGACCACTGCGGCCCGGGCCCTCTACGAGGGCGCCCCCGCCCCGGTAGGCGACGCCGAGCTCGCCGCTCTCCACCTGGCTCGGCGAGCCTAACCCGGAGCTAACCCGGAGCCATGGCCGGCGACCACACCCACCGCCTGAGCATCGAAGGAGCCGATCCGCTCCTCCTGGCCGGGGTCAATGAGGCGAACCTGGTGGAGGTCGAGCGGGCCACCGGTGCCCGGATTTCCCTGCGGGGCGAGCAGCTCACCCTGAGCGGGACGCCGGAACAGGTGGAGCGGGCCGCCGGAGTTTCGCAGGCCTTGCTCGATCTCGCGCGGATGGGCGAGTCGATCAGCGCAGAAGACGTGCGGCGCCTGGCAGCGGACGGGCTGCCCGCCGAGGGTCCGCTGGCCTTTGCGGAGGGGAAGATCGTCCTGCCAGGGATACGCCGGCCCATCGTGCCCAAGACCCAGGGCCAGCGCGAATACGTGCAGGCTATCGCGACCCACGACATTGTGGTCAGCATCGGACCGGCGGGCACCGGCAAGACCTACCTCGCGGTCGCGAAGGCGGTCGAGACCATGGCCCGTAAGCGGGTGCGAAGGATCATTCTGGTGCGGCCGGCAGTCGAAGCCGGAGAATCGCTGGGTTTCCTGCCCGGCGATATCCAGGCCAAGGTAGATCCCTACCTCCGGCCGCTGTACGACGCCCTCGAGGACATGATGCCGCCGGAGCGGGTGCAGAAGGCGGTCGAGCAGCGCACCATCGAGATCGCGCCGCTGGCGTACATGCGAGGGCGCACCCTCTCCGACGCGTTCATCATCCTGGACGAGGCCCAGAACGCGACCGGTTTGCAGATGAAGATGTTCCTCACCCGCCTGGGAGTGAACAGCAAGGTCGTGGTAACCGGCGATAAGACCCAGATCGATTTGCCGAAGCGGGAGGAATCGGGGCTGATCCAGATCGAGCGGATCTTGCCTGGCATCGAGGGGCTCGCGTTTTGTTACCTGGGAGAGGCCGACGTGATCCGGCATCGGATGGTTCGCCAGATCATCCGCGCCTATGCGGAAGACCAGGGGGGCTAGTCAAGGGCCGGCTCGGCGGCTCGGCGGCTCGGCGGCTCGGCGTCGCACCCGCACGGTCCCGCCGTCCCGCCGTCCCGCCGTCGAGCCGCCCGTTTCCGTGTCCGGCCGCCACGGGCCCCTAACCCGCGCCCAGGTGGTTGCCGCGGCCCGCACGGTGCTGCGAGCCGAAGCTCGGCGGGCCGACCTGGCCATTGCGTTCGTGGGCCGGGACCGAATGCGGGCGCTCAACCGGCAATGGAAAGGGCAGGACCGGGTTACCGACGTGTTGGCTTTCCCGCTACCGGATCCCCGAGGAACGCTCGTGGGAGATATCTACATCTGCCCCTGGCAAGCGGCCCAGGAGGCCACGGTCCGGCGAATCCCGCTAGGCGAGGAGCTCACCCGCTTGATCGTCCATGGGGTCCTCCACGTGTTAGGCCGGAAGCATCCGGAAGGAAATGGCCGGACCCGCTCCCCCATGTGGGAGCGGCAGGAACACCTGGTGCGACGCCTGCGATGATCCGCACGGTACTCGCCGCCCTCCAGCTGTGGGTGGCCCCGATCCTCGCGGCGCTCTTCACGTTGATGTCCGCCCTGGTTGCCCTCGCCGCGCATGACGATGCCGGGCTGCCCCGGCTGCTCGCGCCGGGCCGCGGGGGAGGGCAGGCCACGGCGGGACCGATGACCCCGGCTCGAAGCCTTCACGTGGTGCACCTGGCGCTCCTCGCCCTCGCGGCGGCGCTGGCGGGAACCGCGCTCTCCTGGTGGGCCTGGCCGCCTCCGACGGCGGTGGGACGCTTCTTTACCGCGGTACTCCTGGTCTGGGTCCTGGGCGAGCTGATTCCCCGTCTCTGGGCGGCCAACGAGCCCGGTCTGGTCCGATTCGAGGGACGCTTCGTTCAACATCTGCTGACCTTCTTTCGCCCGCTGCTTGCCGCGGTCGCCTGGGCTGACCGGGGGTTTCGGCGAGCTCGCCTCCCGGCATTGCCGGCCCCCGAAGCCCCGACGGGCGAGCGCGACATGCTGACCGGGCTCCTCGGGCTCAGCGACATGACGGTGGCGGATGTAATGACCCCGAGGCTGGACATCGTTTCGGTGGACTTCTCGGCGCCGCGGGAGCAGGTCGTCGAGGCCTTCCGGCGAGCGGAACATTCGCGGCTGCTGGTGGTGGACGGGGACCCCGATTCGGTCACCGGCGTTCTCTACGCCAAAGACCTGCTCCCCGGGTTAGGAGCGCCCGGCGAATCGCCCGACTGGCACCCCTTGATCCGTCCGGTCGGATTCGTGCCGGACGGGAAGACGCTGGATCGCCAACTGCGGGATTTCCAGCTGAGCGGGAGTCATCTGGTCGTGGTGGTCGATGAGTTCGGGGGGACCTCGGGGATCGTGACCCTGGAAGATGTGCTCGAGCAGATCGTGGGCGAGATTCGGGACGAGTACGACACCGAGGAAGTGGCTCCCCTGCAACGCCTTCCCGGCGGCGGCTGGCTGGTCGATGGCGGCGCGCCGCTGGCCGAGCTGGAAGCCGAGCTGGATCACCAATTCGAGCGGGAAGACGTGAGCACGGTGGGAGGGCTCGCCCTCGCGGCCTTCGGGCGAGTGCCGCGGTCCGGCGAAAGCGTGGCGGTAGACGGGTTCCGTCTCACGGTCGATCAGATCGTGCGCCGGCGGATCCGCCGGGTCTCGGTGCACCGGGTTAGGCCGACCGGAGCGGCGCCCGAGCCCGCCGAGCCGCCGAGCCGTCCAGCCGCCGAGCCGCCGGTCGAGGAACCCGCCGAGCCCCGGAGCCGCAAATGATCTGGCCGCTCGCCCTCCTGGGACTCGTGATCACGCTGCTGGGCGCCACCGCTGCTGCGGCGGTGGTGAGCTCGAGCCGCCGACGGCTCGCCGAGGTGGTCTCGCGACGAGTACCCGGCGGCGCCCGCGAGCTGGATTGGCTCCCGGACATGGAGCGAGAGCTTGCCGCCGCGTCGGTCACCACAACGCTCGGGATCGCGATCCTGGGAGCCGTCTTCCCGGCGATCTTCGCGGGGACGAGCCTCCTCGAGTTCACCGTGTTGCTCGTCGTACTCGCCATTCCGGCCGTGCTCCTGAGTGGGTACGTCCTGCCCCGCTACCTCACGCATCGCCGGGCCGATCGAGTGGCGGAACGACTGCGACCGGTGCTGCGACCCTGGGCGCGCGTGGTGGGCGTGATCCTGCCGGCGCCGTCGGTGCGTCCGGAAGCCCTCATCACCGAACTCTGGCGCGAACGGGCCGCCGGCGGCGAGGCGCCGGACGAGCGGCTGCTTCGGGTGGGCGGGCTCATCCACTTCTCCCAGCGCACGGTGCGCGAGGTGATGACGGCGCGCACCGACCTGGTCGCGATTCCCGAGGAAGCATCCGTGGAGGAAATGCGCCAGGCGTTCGTGCAGAGCGGCTACAGCCGGCTCCCGATCTATCGGGGGACCCTCGACGAGATCGTCGGCATGGTGCACGCCTTCGATCTGTTTCTGCTTCGCCCCGGCGCACCGGTCCCGGTGCGGCCGGTGGCCAACGTGCCCGCTTCACGACCATGCGGCGATCTCCTCGTCGAAATGCAACGAGAGCGGAGGCACCTGGCGGTGGTGCTGGACGAATTCGGCGGAACCCTGGGCATCGTGACCATGGAGGACCTGCTCGAAGCGCTGGTCGGTGAGATCGTGGATGAGGACACCCGAGCCGGCGGCCCTCCGCGAGCCGAGCCGACCGACTCGCCTGAGCTGATTGAGACCGAGGGATCAACGCCGCTGGCGGAGATCGAAGCGCGGTTTGGCGTGACGTTCCCGCCCGGCCAGGCCGCCACCATCGGGGGGCGGTTGGTCGAGCTGGCGAAACGATTTCCGGCGAACGGAGAGAGGTTCCTGATTCGGGGACTTGAAATCGACGTGCTTCAGGCGACTCCGACGCGGGTGGAGCGCCTCCTGGTGCGGCGCGGCACTCCGCGGTCCACCGTCCTCGATCGCAATGCCATCGTGCCGCCTTCGACCGGAACCGGATGAGCCCTGGAACCGCGACGCCTGCGACCCCGTCCGGTGTTACCTTGCACGCTATGGAGATTGCCACGCTGCTTGCCGACCTCGAAGCCGGCCGCACTGCATCACTAGCGCGGGCCATCTCGATGGTCGAGAACGCGCGGCCCGGGTTCGAGCAGTTGTTGGCGGCTCTCCATCCTCGAGTCGGACGGGCGCGACGGATCGGCATGACGGGACCGCCGGGCTCCGGCAAGTCAACCCTCACCCAGCAACTGGTCCACCAGCTCCGTCGCGACGGCACAACCGTCGCGGTCGTTGCGGTGGATCCCACCAGTCCCTTCTCGGGCGGCGCCCTGCTGGGCGATCGCATTCGCATGGAGCCGGTCGCGCTCGATCAGGGAGTGTATATCCGGTCGATGGCGACGCGAGGATCTCTGGGTGGTCTTGCCACGAGCACGCGGGAAGTGTGCGATGTGCTGGATGCGGCCGGGTTCGACCGCGTTCTCATCGAGACCGTGGGAGTCGGGCAATCCGAGCTGGCCGTGACCACGATGGCCGACACCACCGTCCTGGTGCTGGTGCCGGAATCCGGCGATGGGATTCAGGCGCTCAAGTCGGGGGTCATGGAGATCGCGGATCTGTACGTGATCAACAAAGCGGATCGCCCCGGGGCCACGAATCTGGCCCGCGAAATCGAGGCGAGCATCGGAATCCGCCAGGGGAAGGCGTATCGCGGATGGCGGGGACACCACGGGGCGGTTGGGCCCGACCGCCCAACCGCGTGGATGCCACCAGTTCTGCTGACCACCGCCACAACCGCGAACGGCGTCCCCGAGCTCGCGGCCGCGCTCAACCGGCATCACGAATCGCTGGTGACTTCGGGCGAGCTGGCGACCCGTCGCCGGCGCCGGCTGGCAGCGCGCACTCGGGAAGTCGTCGATCGCGAGATGCACCGTTACATCTGGCACGACACCCGCGCCGAAGCGCATCTCCAGGAGCGGCTCGATGAGCTGGCGTCCGGCCGGCTGAGTCCCTACGATCTGGCCGGGGAAATCGTCGCCGGCCTGACGGAGACCGAACGGGTATGACGCGGCGCAACTTTACCACGGTGTCGGGTCGCGAGGTGAACCCGGTCTATGGTCCGGACGATGTCAAGCAGAGTCCCGATCGTGAAGCCGAGCGCCCGGGGGTGCATCCGTTCACCCGGGGTATTCACGCCGACATGTACCGGGGCCGGCTGTGGACCATGCGGCAATTCTCCGGGTTCGGGACCGCAGAGGATACCAACCGGCGCTACAAGTTCCTGCTCCAACGAGGCCAAACCGGCCTCTCGGTCGCCTTCGATTTCCCCACGTTGATGGGGTACGACTCCGACCATCCGAGAGCGGAAGGCGAGGTAGGGAAGTGCGGGGTGGCGATCTCCAGCCTCACGGACATGGAGGACCTCTTCGACGGCATTCCGCTCGACCAGGTGTCGACCTCGATGACGATCAACGGTCCGGCCGCGATGCTGTTCTGTTTCTACGTCGCGGCAGCCGAGCGCCAGGGCGTCGATATCGGGAAGCTCCAGGGGACCGTGCAGAACGACATCCTCAAGGAGTTCGTCGCCCAGCATGCCTGGATCTACCCGCCCGAACCGGCGCTCAAGATCATCGTCGACCTGTTCGAGTGGGCCGCGGAGCACACTCCGAAATGGAACACGATCTCGATCTCGGGGTACCATATTCGGGAGGCCGGGGCCACCGCGGTGCAGGAGCTCGCCTTCACGTTGGCCAACGGCTTCAGCTACGTGGAGCACGGGATCGCCCGCGGGCTGGACGTCGATCGGTTCGCGCCGCGGCTCTCCTTCTTCTGGGATATCCACAACGACTTCTTCGAGGAAATTGCCAAATTGCGCGCCGCGCGGCGGATCTGGGCCCGCCACCTGCGGGGGCGATACGGCGCCCGGGACGAGCGAAGCTGGAAGATGCGGTTCCACTGCCAGACTGCCGGCGTTACCCTCACGGCGCAGCAGCCCCACAACAACATCGTCCGGGTCGCCTACCAGGCCCTCGCCGCCGTGTTAGGCGGCACCCAGTCGCTCCACACCAACGCGCTCGACGAGACGCTGGCGCTCCCCACCGAGGAGTCGGTGCGGATCGCGCTTCGGACCCAGCAGATTCTGGCCCACGAGACCGGGGTCGCCAATGTGGCCGACCCCCTGGGCGGTTCGTATTACGTCGAAGCGCTCACCGACCGGATGGACCAAGAGGCTGAGGCGCTGTTCGCGGAAATCCAGGCTCAGGGCGGGGTGGTGGCCGCGATCGAGTCGGGATGGTTCCAGCGGCAGATCGCCCAGAGCGCCGCGCGGTTTCAGGACGAGGTGGAGGGCGGCCGGCGGATCATCGTGGGGGGGAACGAGTTCATCGAACCCGACGATGTGCCGGTGGAAATCCTCCGGATCGGCGACGAGGCCGATCAGGTCCAGCGGGTTAGGCTCGCCCGGCTGCGCGCCCGGCGCGACGCCGGCCAGGTCGAACGCGCCCTAGACGCCCTGCGCGAGGCCGCCCGGGCGGACCGAAACGTCATTCCTCCCATGCTCGACTGCGCCCGGGCCTACTGCACCCTGTACGAGATCCGGGAAATCCTGGAGCGTGTCTATGGATCGTACCACGAGCCGGTATTCTTCTGAGATGGCGATCGCCCGCACCCGACCGCGCCAGGCCGCGAGCCGGTTCCCCCGGAGCCGGACCCGCCCCGCCGGGGAGATTCACCGCCAGCTCGAGCGGCTGGCCCGGCTGCAAGCCGGCAAGCACTGGATCGTGAGCTGCTACATCAAGCTCGAACCCCGGGACCGTACCCGTGGGAAGTTCTTGATCAAGCTCAAGAACCGCATGCGGGAGGTCATCGAGGCGCTGCCGGCGGAAGGCCTAACCCGGAGCGAGATGGAAGAAGTGACCAGCGACCTCCACCGGATCCAGGACTTGCTCCGCCAGCCGGACGCGCTCCCCTCGACCCAGGGTCTCGCGATCTTTGCTTGCCAGGCCCTCAACCTGTTCGAGGCGATTCCGCTACCCAGAGTCTATCGGTCGCGGCTGCTGGTGGCCCGGACTCCCCTGGTGCGGGAGCTGGCCGCCTGGGAGGACGAAGTCGGTCGATTGATCGCGGCGGTGCTCGACAAGAGCGGGGCCACGCTGTATGAGATCACCGCGTTTGCAGCACGTCCGCTGGAGGTCATTCCCGCGGCGACTGCGCGAGGCCGGCGCTTTCACTCGGACCGTCGCGATGCGCCGGGCGTGGGCGAACACCGGTATCACAATCGGCTGCGGCACGAGCGGGAGCAGCTCTTGGCCGAGGCGGCCAATCGGGTCTTCGATCTGGACCGCCGCGAGCCGGTGCGCGGGCTGGTGCTCGGCTCGGTGGGCAACGAGGCGGAATCCCTCCGGATGTTCCTCCATCCGTATCTGGGCGGCAAGGTCATGGGAACCGTTCGTGCCAACCGGCGGGACCTGGGACCCGCTGCGGTCCACGCCCTCGTGCTGGAAGCGCGGGAAGCGTACGAGCGCAAGCTGGAGCGGCACCAGGTAGCCGAGATGCTGCTGGGGCAAGGATCCGGGTGGGCCGTGAATGGGATCGCACCCACCCTGGACGCGCTGAGCCGGGGCCAGGTCAGAACCTTGCTGGTCAGGGCCGATGCGAGCGTCCCGGGATTTCGCTGTGCCGCGACTGGGCGCCTGACCTTGAGTCCCCGGGATTGCCGCGGCCTGGGCAATGCGATCCCGGTGCCCGATGTCATCGACGACGCTATCGAGGAAGCGCTCCGCCAACGGATCGATCTGGATGTGGTGTTCGAGCCGGATGCGGCGGAGACGATCAACGGGCTGGCTGCACTGCTGCGGTTCAGGTGAGAGGGGCCAGGGGCCGGGGGCCAGGGACGCGGGTGATCCCATAACCCGCGATCTGGCTTGTCCGTGATGCGCGGCCACGGGCGCGCTGGCCCCTAACACGTATGCCCATTCCTCGCCCAATCCGTGTTCTGATCGCCAAGCCCGGCCTGGACGGCCACGACCGGGGCGCCAAGGTCGTTGCGGCCGCGCTTCGCGATGCTGGCATGGAGGTCATCTACACCGGACTCCACCAGACCCCGGAGATGATCGCGCGGGCGGCCGTCCAGGAGGACGTCGATGTCGTTGGCCTCTCGATCCTGAGCGGTGCCCACATGACCCTGTTCCCCCGGGTGCTGCAGTTGCTCGATGAGCAGGGCCGCAAAGACATCCTGCTCACCGGCGGCGGCATCATTCCTCCCGAGGACATCACGGCGCTGGAGCAGCGCGGCACCGGGCGCCTGTTCGGACCCGGCACGCCCACCGGCGAGCTGATCGAGTACATCAAGTCCTGGGCAGCGCTTCACCTTGACTCCTGAAAGCGGCACGACTCGACGGGTCCAGCCGTCCCGGCTCCGGGAGCTGGCGGCGGAGTATCTCGCGCTGGCGACTCGCTTGCGCGAAGGCGGGGGCAAGGACCGGGCCGAGCGAATGCGGCAGCAAGGCAAGTTGCCGCCCAGAGAGCGGGTTATGCGCCTGCTGGATCCCGGCGCTCCCTGGGTCGAAATCGGCTTGCTGGTCGGGTACGATCGCTATGACGGGCAGGCGCCTGCCGCCGGCGTTATCACCGGCCTCGGGGTGGTCGAAGGGCGGGACGTCGTGGTTGTCGCCAACGATGCCACCGTGAAAGCCGGCGCGTGGTGGCCCGAAACCATCGGGAAGATGCTCCGGGCTCAGGAGATCGCGATGCGCCAGCGCATCCCGATCATCTATCTCGTGGATAGCGCCGGGGTGAACCTTCCCTATCAGGGCGGCGTCTTCCCGGGCCAATACGGCGCGGCGCGGCTGTTCTACTACAACGTCATCATGCGACGCTATCTCCGCGTCCCGCAGATCGCCGCCGTCATGGGGAGCTGTGTGGCGGGTGGGGCCTATCTGCCGGCGCTGTCGGACGTGATCTTCATGGTCGAAGGGACCAGCTTCATGGGCCTCGGTGGTCCCAATCTGGTGGCCGGTGCCACCGGACAGAAAGTGGATGCCGAAACGCTGGGTGGGGCGGTCACGCATACCACCGTCAGCGGCGTGGCGCACTATCGCGCCAGCAACGACGCGGAGTGTCTGAAGCGCATCCGCGAGTACGTGGCCCTCCTTCCAGCCGCCGAGCTGCCGAGCCGCCGAGCCGCCGAGCCTGCCGTCCAGCCGCCCGGCCGTCCGGCCACTGATCTATACGACCTCCTTCCTCACGATCACCGCCTCTCCTATGACATGCACCGGGTCCTGGGGTGTCTGCTCGACGGCGGCGAGTTGGTGGAATTCCAGCCCGAGCTCGCGCGCGAGCTGATCTGCGGGCATGGCAGGATCGAAGGACAGGCCGTTGCCGTGTTAGCCAACCAGCGTGGCCTGGTAAAGGGCAAACCGACCGAGGGCGCAGTGGCTCCCCGGGTCGGAGGAATCCTCTATACCGAATCGGCCGAGAAGGCCGCGTTCTTCATCGACACGGCGAGTCGGGAGAGAGTGCCTCTGCTGTTCGTCCAGGATGTCAGCGGTTTCATGGTCGGTCCGGAAGCCGAGCAGTCGGGGATCATTCGGGCGGGTGCCCGTTTCGTCGAGGCGATGGCCGCGGCTCCGGTGCCCAAGCTGGTGCTCACCGTCAATCACGCTTCGGGCGCCGGCTACTACGCCATGGCGGGGCAGGGCTTCGATCCCGACTTCATTCTGAGCTGGCCAACCGGCCGGATGGGCGTGATGGAAGGGGACTCGGCCGTCATGGCGGTGCATGGCCGGGAACTGGAGGCAGCCAAACAGGAGGGTCGCGCTCCGTCGCCGGAAACCGCCGCCGCGATCGCGGGCATGCGGGCCGACTACGAGCGCGACCTGGACGCCAAGCACGCGGCGGCCCGGGGGCACGTCGATCTGATCGTGACGCCCGAGGAAACCCGTCCCGTACTCGCCTTTCTGCTCCGGGTTACCTCCCGCTACGCCGGTCCCCATCTGGGACCCTTCGTGCTGCCGCCGATCGCATGAGCCGTCCTAACCCGCGCCGGATCCCTCTGGCGCCAAGGGTCGAGTGCCGAATCACCCTGCTAGTCCTTGGGGTGATCCTCGCTGGCCGAGCGCACGCCCAGGGCGCCCCCGCTGATACCTCGAGAGCGATCCGGCAACCGCCGGCGGCGCCGGCCGGGCTGGCCCGGGAGCGGGGCTGGATGCCGCTCGCGACGACCGGGGTGCCGGCATTCCTCTCGGCGCATCCGACCTGGGACGGCCGGGGCGTGCTGATCGCGATTCTCGATACCGGCATCGATCCTGCGGCCCCCGGGTTAGGCACGACCGCCGACGGCCAGGCCAAGGTGCTCGACCTTCGGGATTTCTCCGGCGAGGGCAGAATAGCCCTCCAGCCTGCCGCCGTCACCGGCGACAGCATCCGGCTGGCCGGCCAGGTCCTGGGGGGAGCCAGTCGGCTCCGCGGGTTAGGGGCCCTGCCGTGGTTTGCCGGCGTTGTCCGGGAACGGCGCCTGGGGCAAGCTCCGGCCGCCGACCTGAACGACAACGGACAGGACGGCGACTCGCTCCTGGTGGTGGTGGGCCGGACCGCCGAGGGATGGGTGCTCCTGGCCGATACCGACGGCGATGGTTCGCTGGCCCAGGAGCGGCCGGTGCGCGACTTTCTGCACGCCCGGGAGACATTCGGCTGGCACCGCCCCGGGGAGCCTTCGCCGCTCACCATCGCGGTCAATTTCTCCGAGCAACCCGCCGAGCCACCGAGCCGCCGAGCCGCCGGGCCACCCGAACTCCATCTCGTCTTCGACACCGAAGCCCACGGCACCCATGTGGCAGGGATCGCTGCCGGCCACGACATCGGAGGGGCGGCGGGGTTCCACGGCGTCGCGCCGGGCGGGCAGCTCGTCGGCCTCAAGATCTCTCGCAACGATCTCGGCGGGGTGACGACCTCGGGGAGCGTGCGGGCGGCCATGGACTACGCAATCCGGTTTGCTGCCGAGCGTCGTCTCCCGCTGGTAATCAACCTGAGCTTCGGGGTCGGCAACGAGCGTGAAGGAGCCGCCCGGCTCGACCAGGTCCTCGACTCGATTCTCATGGCCCACCCCGAGGTGGTATTCGTCACCTCGGTGGGCAACGATGGCCCGGGGCTTTCGACGGTTGGGTTCCCCGGAAGTGCCAGGCGGGCGATCACCGCCGGAGCGTCGCAACCCAGCGCGTTCTTGCCGCCCCGGTCCCAGGTGAGCGATCCGGTCATCTACTTCAGCTCTCGCGGGGGCGAGCTGGCCAAGCCCGACCTCGTGGTCCCGGGCATGGCGTATTCGACGGTACCACTCTGGAATCAGGGCGAAGAGTTCAAGTCGGGAACCAGTATGGCGGCCCCCCACCTTTCCGGACTGGCCGCGCTGCTGCTTTCGGCAGCGACCGAGCAGGGGCGATCCGTGAGCGCCAGCGACTTGCGACGAGCGCTGGTGGGCAGCGCCCGGGTCCTGCCGGGACAGAGCGTGCTCGATGTCGGAGCCGGCCAGCCAGACGTCACCGCCGCGTGGACGATCCTCTCAGGACCGCCGCCCTCGGCCGAGTTCGAGGTCGAGGCGGCAGACCGGCCCGGGGGGACCGCCGTGCTGTCGGTCGGCAAGGTCGACACGGTGGTGCGGTTTCGCATAACCCGCACGCGCGGGCAGGCGCCGGTGGAGCTCTCTTTCACGAGCGACGCACCCTGGCTCGAGGCACCGGGTCCCGTTACCGCGGGGCGAGCCGGCCTCATCCTCACCCTCACGCAGCGGCCGCCGGGTCGGCCGGGAACCTACACCGGAACCGTGCGCGCGCGGGTCAAGGGTTCGGGTGAATGGGCGTTCGCGATGACCAGCACGGTCGTGGTTCCCGAAACCCGCACGGCCACCCCGGTGCGGGTTATGGCCCGGATTCCGCCAGGCGGGCAGCAGCGGGTTACGTTCGCGGCCGACTCCGGCCGGCCGTTCAGCGTGCGCATCGAGAGCGGCGGCCGAACCGAGCGGCTGATCGCCGCCCTCCATCAGCCCGGAGGCCAGCCGGTTCCCGACGGAAACGGCCTTCCGGCAGGCCCCGACACGCTGGCAGCCGGCATCGACGTGGATGGCGCCGATGCGCGGGCCGGATTCTACGAGGCGGTGGCCGTGGCCCCAGCGGACGGGCCTGTCAATGCGACGATTTCGGTCCGCCATGCGCCGGTTCGGCTGACCCTCGCTCCCGCGCGGTCCGATAGCGTGGTTGTGAATCTTGCTTCGATGAGTGACTCCGCGCCGGTGTCGGGACGCCTGCGCTTCGGTTTGCTGGGTGCGGAGCAGGTCGTCACCATTGACACGGCGGGCAGCGACGAGATCGCGATTCCGTTGCGGGTGCCGGGATGGGCCCGGGAAGTCGTGGCCGACCTGGCGATGGATCCCGCCCAGTGGCCTCGGTTTACCGACTTCGGGTTTGCGGCACTCGATGAGGCCGGCCGCATTCTGGAGAAGGAGCCCGCCAACTACGCCCGGACCCGCCTCGCGGTCGAGCTTCCCGAGGGACGAGTGGAACCCGCCGATGCGCTGGTCCGATTGGTCCTGGCGCCCGGATTTGCCGACGCTCAGCCCGCCCGGCGCTGGACGGCGCGGGTTAGGATTCGCTGGATCGGGTCCCCGGAAATCCTGGCCGCGCGCGAGGGCGATGCTTTCCAGCTGTCCCCCGGAGGTTCGACCCGGTTCCACGCCGCCAGCGGCGGCGCTCGAACTTCGCCGCCCGGATCCCGGCCACTCCTCCTCCTCGCGGTGGAGAGCGAAGGGTCGGCCTGGACCTGGCAACTTCCGCTTCCCTAGCTCCCAGCTCCCTCGTCCTCGCAGTTTTTGGGTTACCGCGTGGGTCCCGGCGCATGCCACCATCCGGTATGCAGGCCGAATCCGCCCAGGCGCTCCTGTGGCATCATTTCGGCTACCGCGAGTTTCGCCCGCTCCAGAGCCGGGTCATTGCTGCCGTCGAGGAGGGACGGGACGTCCTCGCCGTGCTGCCGACCGGGGCAGGGAAGTCGGTGTGCTTTCAGATCCCGGCACTCCAGCGCGAGCGCCTCACGATCGTGGTGTCGCCGCTCATCTCGCTCATGCAGGACCAGGTTGCTGCTGCCAGCGCGCGCGGCGTAGCTGCCGCAACGCTCAACAGCTCGCTCTCTCCTTCGGAACAAGTCGCGGTGATGGATGAGGCCGCTCGAGGCAGGGTGCGGCTGCTCTACACGTCGCCGGAACGATTGCCTCGGCTCACCCGGGAACTGGCCGAGCGCCGCATCGCGCCCGCCCTGCTCGCCGTGGACGAGGCCCATTGCATCAGCGAGTGGGGACCCGATTTCCGTCCGGCCTATCGCGCGCTGCGCCGGTTGCGGGTAGGTCTTGGCTGGCCCCAGACGATCGCCCTGACCGGCAGTGCCACGCCCGCCGTGCGCCAGGACATCATCCGGGCGCTGGGCCTGGGCGGTGCGCATGGCCGCCGGCTGATCCTGGGCTCGTTCGACCGGCGCAATCTCTGGTTCGGCGTGGCGCGGGTTAGGTCGGAGCGGGAGCGGCTTCGGGCGCTCGTCACCGCGCTCACCCTCCAGCAGTCACTCGCGATCGTGTACGCCCCCACCCGGAATCTGGTGGAAGAGCTTGCCCGCGTGCTCGGCAACGGGGGCTTTCGGACTGCTCCGTATCACGCCGGACTGAGCGCCACGACCCGCCGCGAGGTGCTGCGCCGCTTCCTGGCCGACGAGCTGAGCATCATCGTGGCGACCTGCGCGTTTGGGATGGGGATCGACAAGCCGAATGTGCGGCTGGTGGTGCACTGGACCCTGCCGCCGACGCCCGAGGCCTACTATCAGGAAGCAGGCCGGGCTGGCCGGGATGGGCGGTTCGCCCGATGCCTGCTCCTCTATTGCGAAGGGGATGCGGCCGTCCCCCGGCGCCAGCTCGCGGTCACCTTTCCTGACGAAACGCTGGCCGAGCGGGTGTGGAAGGGCGAGCTCGCCCCGGGACGAGTGCCCGCGAACGTGCGGACGTCGATCGAGCGGCTTCGCCGGGAGCTGGCCCCCGACCGTCGTCCGGTGAACTGGAGCGCGGTACGGCGGCGCCGGCGCGAGGCGGAGGGACGCATTACGATTATGGAGCGGTATGCCAGGGAAGCCGGCTGCCGCCGGAAGGCGCTCCTTCGCTACTTCGGTGAGCGGCTTCCCCGCTGCACGGGCTGTGATCGGTGCGGCCGGCAGCCGCTCCGGCCCTTGGGACGGCAGGACACCGACCGCCGCCTAACCCGCTTGCGCCTGGCCCTCGGTTCCCACGGCACCCCCTGGGGAGGCTGTCTCCTCGAGCCGGCTACCCTGCGTCTGCTTGCGGACAGCCCCCCGCGCTCCGAAGGCGAGCTTGCCGCCGTCGACGGAGTCGGACCGGTCATCGCCCAGCGGTACAGCCGTACCATCCTGACGGCTCTCCGCAGCTAGCGTCGCCCCCGAGTCCCGAGTCCCGAGTCCCGACCGACCATTCCCCATTCCCGATTTCCCATTCCCCATTCCCCAATACCTATATTCCGCCGATGGACGATACCGCCTATTTCAGCGCCCATCATCACGAAGTGCGCGAGATGGTCCGCGCATTTGCCGGGGAACACGTTGTGCCGATCGCGCGTGAGATCGACCGCGAGAGCCGGTTTCCCTGGGAAAACATCAAGCGAATGGGCGAGCTGGGACTGCTCGGGGTGCCCTGGCCCGAGGAATACGGCGGCGCCGGCATGGATCAGCTGAGCTACTACATCGTCATTCACGAGATGGCGAAGGCGGATGCCTCGCATGCGCTCACGATCAGTGCGCACACCAATCTGGGCACTTCCCCGATCTTCGAATTCGGCACCGCGGAGCAGCGGCGCTGCTATGTGCCGTTCCTGGCCACCGGACAGGTACTGGGCGGATTTGGACTCACCGAGCCGGGCGCGGGGAGCGACGCCGGCGGAACCGCCTCGACCGCGGTGGATAAGGGGGATCATTTCGTCCTGAACGGATCCAAGACCCTGATCACCCACGCCGGCGTAGGGGAGATCTTCTCAGTGACCGCGCGCACCGATCCCGGTCCCGGTCATCGCGGGATCACCAGTTTCATCGTGACCAAGGACACGGTGGATCTCGAGCTGTGCCGGCAGCTTGGGGTCGGGCATGTCGAGGAGTTGCCGAAGATCGCCGGGGTGTCCGCAGGCCGGAAAGAAGAGAAGATGGGCTGGCGGGCAAGCGACACGCGGGAGCTTCACTTCCGCGACGCGATGGTGCCCAAGGAGAACATGCTGGGCCAGCGAGGTGCCGGCTTCGTGAACTTTCTCAAGACCCTCGACGCGGGGCGGATCGGGATTGCGGCACTCTCGCTGGGCATTGCGGAAGGGGCATTCGAGGCTGCGCGGCAGTACGCGAGCACCCGCAAGCAGTTCGGAAGGTTCATCGGAAGCTTTCAGGGCGTCTCGTTTCAGCTGGCCGACATGGCGACGGAGATCGAGGCCGGCGCACACCTGCTCTGGCATGCCGTGCTCCTCAAGCAAGCCGGGAAACCGCACAAGCAGGAAGCCGCCATGGCCAAGCTTTTCTGCTCGGAGCTGGCCATGCGCGCGACGACCAAGGCCGTGCAGATCTTCGGGGGCTATGGCTACACGGCCGAGTATCCGGTCGAGCGTATGATGCGCGACGCCAAGGTGTGCGAGATCGGCGAAGGGACCAGCGAGATTCAGCGCATCGTCATCGCCCGCCAGATACTGGGTGACATTGCCAAGACCTAGCCCACCGCTCCAACACCTACCGCCGCTCGCCCGTAGTGCCTAATATCCCAGGCCTCGCCATGAGCCGTTTTTCCATCCCGATTTTGGTCACCCTGCTGGCCTGCGCGGCCGGGAGCGCGGGAGCCCAGGCCAGGCCACTCACACCGGCCGAGGTCGTTCGTGCCGATAGCGGCCGGCCGCCGTACACCGAGGCTGACGTGCATTTCATGTCGGGCATGATCGCCCACCATGCCCAGGCCGTGCGGATGGCAAGCTGGGCTCCCTCTCGCAGCGCGGGTCCCTCAGTGCGCGCGCTGTGCGAGCGGATCGTGGTGGCTCAGCGCGACGAGATCGCGCTCATGCAGCAGTGGCTCAAGGATCGCAGCCTTCCGGTGCCCGACCCCGATCCCCGCGGTCACCGGATGCCCGGAATGGATCATCACGTGCTGATGCCGGGCATGCTCTCCCCGGCGCAGATGGATTCACTCGGTCGGGCTCGGGGTGCCGAGTTCGACCGGCTGTTCCTCGCGTTCATGATCCAGCACCACGAGGGAGCCCTCACGATGGTCGAGCAGCTCATTGGCTCGGCCGCGGCCGCGCAGGATGACTCGGTGTTCAAACTCGCCGCCGACATCAGCGCCGACCAAACCGCCGAAATCGACCGCATGTACCTTATGCTTGCCGCCCTCTCTCCGACGCAAGGAAACCGCAATCGATGATCAGCCGGCAACCGATTCGCCGAGCCGCCGAGCCGCCGATCCGCCGAGCAGCCAGGATCGCCTGGTTCGCCCCGTTCGCCCCGTTCGCCCTATTCGCTCTAGGGTGTGCCAGCTCCTTGTCGCAGTCGCCGGGCACATCGCTCAGCCTGTCTCCAACAGCTCCAAGTCCCGACCCTCGGGTTGGGCTCAGAGCCGGTTGGATGAATGCGGGCGAGGCGATCTGGAATCTTCGGATTCTGGCGAAGCAGCCACCGTCGGAGGGGTTCATCAACCCGAGCACTCCCGGCGATAACCGGCTTACCAACTCCGACCTCACGTTCGTCGGGAACTACGTGATCCAGGCGAACTACAGCGGCTGGCAGATCTGGGATATCTCGAGCCCAGCCAAGCCCACCCTGAAGATCGCCTACGTATGCCGCGGCTCCCAGAGTGATGTCTCGGTGTACCGGCATCTCTTGTTCGTCTCGGGAGAAGAACTGGGTGGCCGGCTCGATTGCGGCCTGCAGGGCATTCAGGACTCGGTGAGTCACGACCGGCTTCGGGGAATCCGGATCTTCGACATCAGCGACATCACCAGGCCGAGGTACATCGGGAACGTGCAGACCTGCCGCGGTTCGCATACCCACACCGTCGTCGAGGATCCGAACGATCCCGCCAACGTGTACATCTACGTCTCTGGTTCCGCGCCGATCCGTTCACCGACCGAACTACCGGGGTGCTCAAACCGCCCTCTCGAGGAAGACCCCAGCTCGGCGCTCTTTCGGATCGAGGTTATCCGGGTGCCGGTGGCTCAGCCGGAACGAGCCGCGATAGTGAGCTCGCCCCGGATCTTTACCGGGCTTACCGCTCCACCCCGGCATGCAGATCCGGTGGACTCGGCTGCGCTGGCGCGCCAGGCTCGCCTCGCCGCGGCCGGGAATGCGCCCGGTGGCCCAGGTGGCCCAGGTGGTCCGGGAGGAGGCAGGCCCCGCACCGGTCCGACGCAGTGCCATGATATCACCGTGTATCCCGCCATCGGGTTGGCCGGAGGGGCTTGCGGAGGCTACGGGCTGCTGCTCGACATTGGGGACCCAGCCAACCCAAAGCGAATCGGCGCCGTGGCCGATTCCAACTTCGCGTTCTGGCACTCGGCGACCTTCAGCAACGACGGAAGCAAGATCCTGTTCACTGATGAATGGGGCGGGGGCCGAGCCCCGCGGTGCCGCGCGACGGATAAGCCGGAGTGGGGCGCGAACGCGATCTTTACTCTACGTGGCAACACCATGGAGTTCCAGAGCTATTACAAGATCCCGGCTCCCCAGACCTCGTTCGAGAATTGCGTCGCGCACAATGGATCGCTGATCCCGGTGCCAGGGCGCGACATCATGGTGCAGGGCTGGTATCAAGGCGGCATCTCGGTGTTCGACTGGACCAATCCGGCCCGGCCGGTGGAGATCGCCTACCATGACCGGGGGCCGATGGATTCGACCCGGCTGATCAGCGCGGGCTCCTGGTCGGCGTACTGGTACAACGGCGCAATCTACAGCTCGGAGATCTCACGCGGTCTCGACGTCTTTGACCTGGTTCCCAGCGCGTATCTCACCCAGAATGAGATCGACGCAGCCAAGCTGGTACGGTTCGAGTACCTCAATGTGCAGGGCCAGCCCAAGATTGTCTGGCCGGCGGCGTTCCCGGTTGCTCGAGCGTACCTCGATCAGCTTGCGCGGACGAACGCTTTGCCGCCCACGCTCCTGACCCGAGTCAGAAACGAGCTTGCAGGAGCCGAGCGCATGGCGGGTGCGGAGCGGAGAGAAGCACTGGTTCGGCTCGCCAGCTCGCTCGATCAAGCCACCACCACGGATCATGCCAAGGTCCGCCTGCTCACCGGCGTCGTGCAGGAGCTGGCTGCCGAGCCTAGATAGCTCCACATGTTTCTTTACGACCGCGCCCGAGACCGCGCCCGTTGGGGGCGCATCGTTCCCCTGGTGGTGCTCAGCATATTGCTCGGTATCGGGGCGGCATTTGCGATATCGACTGCCGAACTCCTGCCGCGCTGGGCGGTGACGCCGTTGGGCAATTCCCTGGGACTGGTGCTGGTCTGGATGTGGCTCCCTAACGCCTTTCAACCAATTCGACGGCTGTCGCTTCGAACCCGCTTGCTCGGCGGTCTCGCGAGTGCGGTGATTTTTGTGTGGGCGATGATCGCCGCGAGCTGGCAGTACCCCTTCTGGCTCCGATAACCGCGGCCGCTTGTGAATCCCCCGGTGAACACTTGACCGTCCCACTGCCCATGCCACGAATCCTCTTCTTCCTCGCCGCGGCATCTGCTTCGCTCCCCATCCTCGCGCGGGCGCAGCCGCCCACGGGCGCGGACATCGCGCGATGGGAGGCACAGGCACGGAACATCACCATAACCCGCGACCATTGGGGCATCGCGCACATCCGGGGCAGGACCGACGCGGACGCGGTATTCGGGATGATCTACGCGCAGGCCGAAGACGATTTCAACCGGGTCGAGACCAACTATCTGCATGCGATGGGCCGCCTGGCCGAGGCGGAGGGCGATGCGGAGATCTGGCGTGACCTGCGGATGAAGCTCTTCATTCGGACGGACAGCCTCCAGGCATGGTACGCCGGGAGTCCCGAGTGGCTCCGGCGGCTGATGGATGCCTGGGCCGATGGGCTCAACTTCTTTCTCCACAAACATCCCGCCGTGAAGCCGCGAGTCCTGACCCGGTTCGAGCCCTGGATGTCGCTCAGCTTCACCGAAGGCAGTATCGGCGGCGACATCGAGCGGATCAACCTAGCACAGCTCCGCGCGTTCTATGACTCGACCGCCGAGCCGTCGATCCGCCGAGACGCCGAGCCACCGGAGGAGGCGCTCGACGAGGAGCCCCGTGGGTCGAACGGGATCGCGATCGCGCCGGCCAATACCTCGCGGGGCCACGCGCTCCTGCTCATCAACCCGCATACCTCGTTCTACTTCCGGGACGAGCTGCAGATGACCAGCGACGAAGGCCTCAACGCCTATGGCGCGGTGACCTGGGGCCAGTTCTTCGTCTACCAGGGCTTCAACGAGCAGGCCGGCTGGATGCACACGTCCAGCGGCGTGGACAATATCGACGAGTATCTGGAGATGGTCGTGGAGCGCGATGGCCGCTTCCTCTATCGGTACGGACCCGAGGAGCGGCCGGTCGTTACCGAGACCGTCACGATTCCGTACCGAACGGCGGGCAGGTTAGGGTGGCGGCGCTTCACGGTCTATCGGACCCATCACGGCCCGGTGGTGCGGAAGCTCGACGGGAAGTGGGTCAGCGTCCGCCTGATGCAGGAGCCGATCAAGGCCCTGACCCAGTCCTACAGCCGCACCAAGACCAAGGACTACGCCGAGTTCCGGCAGACGATGGAGCTTTACACCAACTCGTCCAACAACACGATCTTCGCGGACGCCGAAGGGGACATCGCCTACTTCCATTCCAACTTCATTCCGCGGCGGGATCCCCGGTTCGACTGGACCCAGCCGGTGGATGGAAGCGATCCCGCAACGGAGTGGCAGGGCTTGCTCTCGATCGACCAGACGCCGCACCTTCTCAACCCGGCGAGCGGGTGGCTCTACAACGCCAACAACTGGCCCTGGTCCGCGGCGGGTTCTTCGAGTCCCCGGCGGGAGGACTTCCCGCCCTATGTGGAAGGCGGCCGCGAGGAAACCGCGCGAGGGGTCCACGCCATCCGGGTTCTCGAGGGTCGCCAGGACTTTACCGTCGAGTCGTTACGGGATGCCGCTTACGACAGCTACCTGCCCGCATTCGAGAGACTTCTGCCCCCGCTGCTATCGGCGTGGGATGGAGTGCCGGCAGGTGATTCGCTCAAGATCCGGGTGGCCGAGCAGATCGACGTCCTGCGGGGTTGGGACTATCGCTGGGCGGAGAACTCAGTAGCCACGTCGCTGGCCGTGTTCTGGGGCGAAGAGGTCACGCGGCGAGTGGCGGCCGATGCCCGCCGGGCGGGGAGATCGGTCGAAGCTTATGTCACGACCGGGGCAATGCCGGTGCAGCTGTTGGGTGCGCTGGCCGCGGCTTCCGACCGGCTCGCCGCGGATTTCGGGTCCTGGCGCACGCCGTGGAGCGAGATCAACCGGTTCCAGCGGATCAGCCCCGAAATCACCCCCCGGTTCGACGACCGCGCATTGAGTATCCCCGTGGGATTCACCTCGGCCCGGTGGGGATCGCTGGCTTCGTTCGGGGCGCGGGCGTATCCGGGGACCAAGAAATGGTACGGGACCAGCGGCAACAGCTTTGTGGCCGTGGTCGAGTTCGGCCCGCGGGTTAGGGCGATTGCGGTCACCGCCGGCGGGGTGAGCGGAAATCCGCTGTCTTCCCATTTCAACGACCAGGCCGGCCGGTACGCCAAGGGCTACCTGCGCGAAGTGTATTTCTACCCCAATCAGCTCCAGGGCAGGACCGAGCGGGTCTATCGTCCCGGCGACTAGGCCGCCACGGCCGCTGGCGCGGGACCGGCATCGACCAGCTGCTTGGTTGCCGGCTCGACTCGCAAGTTCAGACCTTTCAGGGAGCGGGACCCCAGCAGTACGAGGTCTCCCGGCTCTCCGAAGACCACCTCATCGGCCGCCCGTCTTCCAGCCACGTGGATCAATGCCGCCCCAGACCACCGCTCCAGGATCGTCCCGTCGGCCTGGCGGAATCGCCATTGGTTAAACCGCTCGATACCTAGCGCCTCGAGGATTTCACCTGGGATCCATGACAGCTCGGCGCCAGTGTCAACCAGGACCGCTCTTACCAAACGACGTGGACCAGGCCGAGCCGGGTTCTCGATCTCGACATCAATACGAAAGGTCCGCATTGCGTCGGACATGATAACTCCTAGCTCCATTCCAACCGGTATCGTAAAACCGCGAGCCCCCTCTCCGTGATCGTTCTCGCGAGCATCACTGGAACGACCGCTGCCATCGCCCAGCCACCCGAGGTTCGCGCGAAGGCGGAGCAAGGTGACGCCGAGGCGCATACCGAATGGGCGAGACCTATCGGGTTGGCGCGGGAGTACGGAGCGATAACGTGCAGGCCCGCGAGTGGTACCTCAAGGCGGCGGAGCTCCCCAGAACAAGGACTATCAGGAC
This sequence comes from Gemmatimonadales bacterium, assembly GCA_052389555.1. GTDB lineage: Bacteria > Gemmatimonadota > Gemmatimonadetes > Gemmatimonadales > GWC2-71-9 > JABFSM01. The sequence continues at coordinate 26,281 of JBQTHV010000132.1, forward strand.
CGGCTAGCCCGGTTGGAGGCTCGGATTTCCGCCACGCAGATGAACCGCGGCAAGCTCCTCGCACTAGAGTGGCTCAAGCGCTTCCAAGCTAGCAATCCGTAAACCGCCGAACCGTCGAGAGCCGCGCGCGAGAACTCCATCCCGGTGCGGCACTCGACTACATTTGAGTCATGCTAACCCCGGGACCCATGACGTCCAGAGCCTCGCTATGGCTTCTGGGTGAGAGACGCATCGCGTTAGTGGGTCCGACTTTGTCCGGACCGGTTCGGATTTCGCCCCTTTCATCCTCCAAGTCTCCGGCAGGACCCGGCCAACCTGGGCCGGCCCCTGCCCGAGTCGAGAGTTCTGGTTCGGCGGCACCCGGCCTGGAGGCCGTGACCGCCAGGGCGCGACCGCCGCGATCCGCTCCCCTTATGCGATCCGGTCCGCCAGCCTCGCCCCGATTCGGGATGAAGAGCGGCGGCTCGGTCAGGGAATGGTTTTGTGAAGCGCGAGATTCTCATCAATGGCGGCCCTCGGGAAACCCGGGTCGCGATCCTCGAGGACGACCGGCTCGTCGAACTCCTAGTTGACCGCGCCGACCAGCGCAGGACGGTCGGTGACATCTATCTCGGCAGGGTAGAAGCTGTACTTCCCGGCATTCAGGCCGCGTTCGTGGACATCGGCCACGAGAAGAGCGCGTTCCTGCACGCGTCTGATCTGCTCGAGCCGGAAGAGGACGAAGAACCAGGGGAAACCGACGAGGCCGGCGAGCAGCCCGACAGCCCGCCCACCGGCGACGCCGCCGACGCCGGCCCGGCCGCGGAACCACCAGTCCAGCCGCCCAGCCGTCCAGCCGCCCAGGCGAGTCGCCGGCCCAACGGCGACGGGCGCCCATCCGGCGAGTTCCGGCTTCGCGAAGTCTCCTCCCGCCAGAAACTCCCCGATATCGGAGAGATCCTGAAGAAGGGCCAGACCCTTCCGGTCCAGGTCACCAAGGAACCGATCGGCACCAAGGGGAGCCGGGTCACCGCGCAGATCTCGCTTCCCGGACGGTTTCTCGTCTATATGCCGTACGCCTCCCGGGTAGGCATCAGCCGGAAAATCGATAACCGCGAGCAGCGGGCCCGGCTCCGGGATACGGTCACCCGGCTGCTGCCGGAAGCCGCCGGCGGGGTCATCGTGCGGACCGTCGCGGAAGGAGTCACCGAAGAGAACTTCAAGCGGGAAATCGATGCGCTGCTCCACCAGTGGCGGAAGATCAAGCGCAAGCAGCTGTATGTGCGCAAGGCGCCGGCCCTGCTGCAGCGAGAGGCGTCCCTAACCCGGACTCTCATTCGGGACGTGTTCAGCGACAAGGTCGATGCCTTGTCGGTAGACAGCAAGGAGATTCACGAGGAGATCCTCGAGTACCTGGACGAAGTGGATCCGGACCTCAAGTCCCGGGTGCACTTCTACCGCGGTGCCATGCCGCTATTCGACAAGTACGACCTCGAGACCGAGATCAAGAACCTGTTCAAGCCCCGGGTCGATCTTCCCACCGGCGGTTCCCTGGTGATCCAGCCCACCGAGGCGCTGGTCTCGATCGACGTGAATACCGGCCGGTACACCGGGCGCAAGGATCCCGAGAAGACCATTCTGCGGACCAATCTCGAAGCCGCGCGGGAGATCGCCCGGCAGCTCCGGCTGCGTGACCTCGGCGGGATCATCGTGTGCGACTTCATCGACATGGAGTCGAGGACCAACCGCGAGCGGGTGCTGCAGGAGTTGCGCAACCACCTGGGCCGCGACCGGGCCCGCACTAAGGCGATGGCCCTGTCGGAGCTTGGCCTGGTCGAGATGACCCGCCAGCGGATTCGTCCCTCGCTGCACGCATCGATGACGACCGAATGTCCAACCTGCAGCGGAACGGGCCGGGTGTTTCGTCCCGAGGTCGTGGCGCGGCGGCTCGAGCGCTCCCTTCGGAGAGTGGGCCACGAACGTCGCGAGAAAGCCCTGAGCGTGCGGCTTCATCCCGAGGTGGCCCTGTACCTCCTCGAGGAGGAGCCCAAACTCCTGAGCACGCTGGGCAAGAGTATCAAAGTGGATCTGGAGACCCGGGACGACCCCATGATGCACCTCGACGAGTTCCGGCTGATGAGCCAGCCGTCGGGCCGGGACGTGACCGAACAGTATGCGGTCGCGTAAGGCGCCTCTCATCTCGCCCTGCAACCGTTTGCGCGTCCGGAATGGCGCCTAGGCAATCGCCCAGAACCTGTTGCCGATCAGAGCCTTGCGGGTGATGGCTTGAGCAGTCGGGAGGGCACGTGGCTTGCCCCGGAGGCGGGCCATGTTCCGTTTGGCCCGGATCACCATTGCGCTCGGGGTGGCCGTTGCCGCGTGCGCTCCGCCCCGGCCGGTTCACGCCCCTTGGCCGGACCGGCTCCCGCCGGCACCCGATGGCATGTCGCCCGGGGCGTGGATCCACGCCCATGCCGCCCACGAGCGGGTTAGGATCGCCGGCCATGCCCCCCGGTCGGTCCTCGCGATCATCGATTTCTCGCTGCCGTCCAACGAGCCGCGGCTCTGGGTGATCGATCTCGAGACTCATGAGGTCATCGCGCAGGAGTATGTTGCGCACGGCTGGGGGTCAGGTGGCACCTGGGCGATCTCCTTCTCGAACCAGATGGGCAGCAAGGAGTCGAGCCTCGGCACGTTCCTCACCGCGGAGGCGTTCTTCGGGGTGCGGGGACTCTCGTTGCGGCTCCGCGGATTGGAGCCGGGGATTAACGATCGGGCCCAGGCTCGCGGGATCGTCTTCCACGGGACGCCGAATGTGAGTGCTGCGCGTGCGGCTCTAGGGACGGTCGGCAGAACGGAAGGCTGTCCGGCCGTTCCGATCGAGAGCGCCCGACCTCTGGTGAAGTTGTTGGAAGGAGGAGCGGTGCTGTTCGTCTGGTATCCCGATCCGTACTTCCTGGCCCACTCGGATTATCTCGATCGGACTGCGGTCGCGAACTACCTCGGCGGCAGCCAATAGCCGGAAAAAGCAAACGGAGGCGCTCCTCAGCACCTCCGCTCGCGACACGCTGATACCGTGCTCCTAATCTGAGAACTAGCCACACGCGAGTCAAGGATAGTCCTGATGGCAAACGGAGGCGCCTTTCAGCACCTCCGCTCGCGGCACGTTCGCACCGTATGGCGAATATGGGAAAGGCGGCGCACAGCGTCAAGGGCGGTGGCTGCCGGCGGTGGGACTCGAACCCACACGGGCGTAATGCCCAGCACGATGCGAACGTGCCACGTCTGCCAGTTCCGCCACGCCGGCAACCCCAGTCGAGTCGGCGGCCACTGGCAATTCGTGATGAGAGCCCGCCCGTGCTTTCGAACCGCGCCCTAATCTCACGCGTGAGGGCTCGGTGTGTGTCATCCTTCTAACGCGAGTTGGTTCCGTTTTCCGCGGTTGCCGGCAAGACCGGATGGAACTGGGTGAACCCTGGGCCGGTCCCGGGGTGTTGAACTTGTCCTAAGTGCCTGCGCTGACTAGCTTTCAATGCTACGGAACAATCGGTCGGCTACTTCGTCGGATACCTATATGTACGTGATTTTCAAGGCGGGCGGGCACCAGTTCAAGGCGGAAAAAGGTGCTACCCTGCGGCTGCCCAGAATGGACGCCAAGCCGGGGTCGAAGGTCACCTTCGACGAAGTTCTGCTCACTGCCGATGGCGACAAGATCACGGCCGGTACCCCGACTGTGAAGGGTGCCGCGGTCACCGCCGAAGTCGTCGGCGAAGTGAAAGGCGAGAAGATCTACGTCTTCCGGTTCAAGCGCCGGAAGAACGTGCGGCGGAAGACCGGTCACCGGTCCCGATTCACCGAGGTGCGGATCACGGGGATCAAGACCGAATCGAAGGTGGCCAAAGCAAAGGAAGGTTGAGATGGCTCACAAGAAAGGGGTCGGCTCTTCGAGGAACGGGCGCACCAGCAACCCGAAGTACCTCGGCCTGAAGAAGTCCGGGGGTGAGCGGGTGGTGGCCGGCAACATCATCGCCCGCCAACGAGGGACCAAGTGGCACGCGGGGCGCAACGTCCGCCGGGCTAACGACGACACGTTGTTCGCGCTCATCGACGGAGTAGTGACCTTCGAGTGGAAGGATCGCGACCGGAAGCAGATTTCGGTGTATCCGAAGGCGGAACTGGCATAGGGGCAGGGAATCGGGAGTAGGGAAAAAGGAATAGGGATGACTGTCGCAAGGGGTGTTCCCCAGGGGGGCACCCCGATTCGCTTCAGGCTCCGACTCCCTATTCCCTACTCCCTACTCTCTACCCTGAAACCAACCCAGCCCACCACCCGTCGTGAATGACGTCACCAAGTGAGGGAGCCTATGCCCGGCTTGCTTGATCGCCTCAACGAACAGCTCGACCAACTGGGCGACCGGGTCCGTACCGCCCTGGAGTCGAGCAAGCTTCATCTCGAGCGGAGCCGGCTGGTCGG
>JBQTHV010000133.1:0-1608 GCA_052389555.1 Gemmatimonadales bacterium
TGACCGACTGGTCGCTATGGGTAAAGCCGATCGCCTTGGCCAGGAGCCCGGCGATCGAGAGAATCCTGAGCTTGTCGAACTGCTTCTCCGGGGGAATCTGGATCGTATTGGTGACCGCTACCTCGACTACCGGGGCTTCGCTGAGGCGATCCACGGCAGGTCCGGAGAACACCGCGTGGGTTGCGCACAGATAGATGTCCCCGGCGCCGAGCCGCTTCAGCGCGGCGGCCGCCTCGACCATGGTGCCGCCGGTGTCGATCATGTCGTCCGGGAGAAGGCAATCCCGGCCTTCCACCTCGCCTACCACGTTGAACACCTCGGCCACGTTCGGGCTGGTGCGCCGCTTGTCGATGATGGCGATGGTTGCATCGAGTCGCTTCGCGTAACCGCGCGCCATCTTGGCGCCCCCAACATCCGGTGCTACGACCGTGAGGTTCTTGAGGCCCTTCTGCCGGTAGTGATTGGTGAAGACCGGCGCGGCGTACAGGTGATCCACCGGCAGGTCGAAAAATCCCTGGAGCTGGTGCTGATGGAGATCCATAGCCAGCACCCGGTCCGCCCCCGCGCCCGAAATCATGTTGGCCATCAGCTTGGCGCTGATGGGCACCCGTGGCTGATCCTTTCGGTCCTGCCGGGCGTAGCCGAAATAGGGAATCACCGGGGTGACCCGAGCCGCGCTGGCCCGGCGCGCGGCGTCGATCAGCAAGAGCAGCTCGATCAGGTTTTCCGCGGGGGGATTGGTGGGCTGGATGATGTAGACATCGCGGCCCCTGACATTCTCGTCGATCTTGACGAAGATCTCCCCGTCGCTGAACCGCCGGAGCGTCGCCTTGCAGAGGGTCGCGTTGAGCTCTTCGGCGACCTCTTCCGCGAGCGGCCGGTTGGCCGTGCCGGAGAGCAGCAGCATCGGGCTCCGAGCGAGCGACTCGTTCGGCAAGGCCATAACCCTTAAAGCTAGTCGCCAAGCGGGGTTAGACGCAATGCAGGGGGCCAGGGCCCGGGGGACCAGGGAGCCAGGACTAGGAGCGCCGCTCGAGAGCCGCTAACTCGGCGCGAACGCTGTCGCGTTGGGGGATGAACCTGGGCTCCGGGTCCGAGCGATACCAGAGATACGCTCGATAAGCTTTGATCGCCGCTTCACGCTCCCCGGTCCGCGCGGCGAGTTTGCCTTCCAGTCGGAGTCTCAACGCGATGCCATCCGCCGGCGGGCTTCCCAGGAACAACTGGACCCGTCGCAGCGCGATCACCGCCCGGGTGGGATCGCCGGCGTTTTCGTGGAGCCGGGTCAGGGCGAGCGAGATCATCTGATCCAAGGTGGTTCTTCCCCGGCTCAGTGAATCCGCGACCGCCAGCTTGCCGGTTAGGGACGCGTCTCGGCGAACCGAGGCACTCCAGGCATCGAGCAGGGCCGCGAGCTGAAGGTGACTGTCGGAAATGCTGTCGCGCTGGGCCGGATCGGTGCGGAGCCGTTCCGCCATTCTCTCGGCCGAATCGGGCCGTCCTCGAACCAGCTCCAGTACCGCCACGACGCGCTCCTGCACCGGCCGAGGCAGTCGAGAGATGGCGGTCTCGACGCCGAGGGTGTCCTCCCCCCGGACCAACGCGCTC
>JBQTHV010000134.1:0-3463 GCA_052389555.1 Gemmatimonadales bacterium
GGGTCGCTTCGAGACCGCCTCCAGGCGGAAGGCCGTCTCGGGCTCGCCGAGGCGATTCGGATCGCCCGGGATATCGGCGCGGCGCTCGACTACGCTCACCGGCAGGGCTTCATTCACCGCGACATCAAGCCGGAGAACATTCTGTTCGCCGATGGCCACGCGCTGCTCGCCGACTTTGGCATTGCGCGAGCTTGTGCGGTCACCGATGCCGAACCTGCCGGTCTGACGGATCGCGGCATGGTAGTCGGGACCGCGGAGTACATGAGTCCCGAGCAGGCCGCTGGTGAGCAGGAGCTGGGTGCCGCGAGCGATCTCTATGGGCTGGCCTGTGTGGTATATGAGATGCTCGCCGGAGAGCCGCCGCTCCGGGGCGCCGGCACGCGGAGCACGATGGCCAAGCAGGTCACCCAGGATCCTCCCTCGATCCGGCTGATGAGGCCCGAGCTGCCGGCTCGAGTCGAGCGCGTGCTAACCCGGGCGCTGGCCAAGGAGCCCGGCGATCGGTTTCCTACTGCGGCGGACCTCGTCGGGTCGCTCGAAACCGAGCCCGCGGCTCCGATGCCCAAGGCACTGGGCCGCGCGATCGCGGTGCTGCCCTTCGTCAACGCGAGCCCCGATCCGGGGAACGAATACCTGAGCGACGGGATCACGGACGAGCTGATCAACGCGCTGGCCCAGGTCGAAGGACTTCGGGTTGCGTCGCGCACCTCGGTCTTCGCTCTCAAGGGCAAACCCCAGGACGTCCGGGTGATCGGTATGCTGCTCGGCGCCGCCTGGGTGCTGGAAGGGACCGTGCGGCGAGCGGACGACCGGCTCCGTATTACGGCCCAGCTCACGTCGACCGAGGATGGCCGGCTGCTCTGGTCCGGCCGCTATGACCGCACCTTCGAGGACGTGTTCGCGATTCAGGAGGAGATCGCTCAGACGATCGTGAACACGCTGCGCGCCACCTCGTTCGCCGAGCTGGCCATTCCTGCCCCCAAGCGGCATCCTCGCAGCATCAAGGCGTACGGGCTGTATCTCAAGGGCCGCTATGCCTGGAACCTGCGGACACCCGAAGGGATCTCGGAGGCCATTCGCTGCTTCGAGCAAGCCATCGCGGAGGATCCCGAGTACGCCCTGGCGTACACCGGGCTGGCGGATTCCTATTCGCTCCAGCTCGACTACCGGAGCGTGCCGGTAGCCGAGGGCTTCGCCCGCGCGATGGAGTATGCGCGGCGAGCCCTGGCGCTCGATGACTCCCTGGCCGAAGCGCATGCCTCCTTGGCCTGGGGTCTCTTCATCCATCAGTGGGACTGGGAGGGATCGCGCCGCGAGTTCGTCCGGGCGATCGAGCTCGACCCGGGTTATGCCACGGCGCACCAGTGGTACGCCTTCTGGCTGGTGGCGCATCGCCGGTTTGAGGAGGCGCTGGTCGAGGCGCACACCGCGCTGGAGCTCGATCCGGCCTCGGTCTCGATCCGCCGTTCGGTGGGATGGGCCTATTACTACGCCCGCCGCTTCGAGCCGGCTCGGCACCACATGACCCGCGCGATCGCGATGACCCCGACCCAAGAGGAGAACTACTGGATCCTGGGCCAAATCCTGGCCCAGCTCGGCCAGTGGACGGAAGCGGAACGGGTGATCCGGGAGGGGATGAGCTTCCTGGAACCAGGAACCCTAACCCGCGCGACCCTGGGCTACGTCCTGGCCCGCGGGGGCAAGCGCTCCGAGGCCGAGGCCATTCTCTCGCAGCTCGAGGGCCAGGCCCGAGGGGAGTATGTGTCGCCGGTCGCCTTCGGCATCCTCCATCTCGGGCTCGGCAACCTGGACGCCGCGCTGGACTGGGCCGAGCGGGCCTGCCAGGAGCGGCGCGGCTGGCTGGTGTATTTCCAGGTGAACCCCATGGTGGATCCGCTGCGGGGGAAGCCGCGATTTGAGGAGCTGGTGAGGAGGATGAGGTTTGGGTCTTGAGCTATCAGCTATCAGCTATCAGCTATCAGCTGAATAGCCAAACCGCCAGCTTGGCTGATAGCTGTTAGCTGATAGCTCGGCCCCCTCTTGCGCGTTTCCGGTCCATTTGCCATCATAGAACCCGGCGGGAGATCCCCGCCCAACCTCTGAGGCCCTCCCCCAGCGGGGGCCCTGGCGAGGCAAAGGGGGGCAGACTCCCGGATCGGCATCACGGACTTTGGCGTCGCCGCGAGGCGTCGCTGCTGGGGAGCGTGCCTCTGCGGCCCGACCAAAGGACCACACGATGCCGACCAACAGAGACTTCAAGCGCCTGGTTCGCCGGCGCATGCACAAGACGGGCGAAGCCTATACCACCGCCCGCGCCAATCTCCTCAAGCGACCCCGTCCCCTTCGTGCGGCGCCTAACCCGCCATCGGCTTCCATTGCCGAGCGCCGAGTGCCGAGCGCCGAGCCACGCAGTCCGGCCGAGCGCCGAGTGCCGAGCGCCGAGCCACGAGCCGCCTCCGCGATCCGGCCGGAGGAGTTTGCCCGGCTCGCCGGAATGAGCGACGAGGCGATCAAGAACAAGACCGGGTGCACCTGGACCCGCTGGGTGGCGGCGCTCGATTACGCCAGGGCCTACGACTGGCCCCACCGGAAGATCGCCGAGTACGTGCATCAGAAGTACAAGGTGGGCGGCTGGTGGAGCCAGACCGTGACCGTGGGCTACGAGCGCATCAAGGGCCTGCGCGCGATCGGCCAGCGACGGGACGGAAGCTACGAAGCCAACAAGAGCAAGACCTTCCCGGTGCCGGTCGGCGAGCTCTATCGCGCGTTCGACGACGCGCGGGTTAGGGCGAAATGGCTTCCCGGGGTGGAGCCCACGGTTCGCACGGCCAGCCAGAACAAGTCGATGCGGATCACCTGGCCTGACGGCGGCTCGGTGGAGGTGCTCTTCACCGGGAAGGGCGCCGGCAGGAGCCAGGTCGCGATCGCCCATCGCAAGCTCCCTGATCAGGCCACCAGCGCGCGGATGAAGGAGTTCTGGACAGAGCGCTTGGAGGCCCTGGGCCAGGCTCTCCAGCGGAAAGGAGCGGCCTGATGCGGCGGGTACTCTACAGTGCAGCCATGAGCCTGGACGGCATGATCGCTGGCCCCCAGGGCGAATTCGACTGGATTCCCATGGATCCCGCCATGGACTGGAACGCGTTCATGGCCCGGTTCGATACCGTTCTCCTGGGCCGCAAGACCTATGAGGTCGCGATGGCGCAGGGCGGGGGACCGGACACCGGCATGCGGAGCTTCGTTTTCTCCCGGACCTTGAAGCCCGCCGATCATCCCAAGGTGACCATCGTGAGCAAGGACCCTGCGACGCTGGTGCGCCGCCTCAAGCAAGAGCCGGGGAAGGACATCTGGCTCATGGGCGGTGGAGTGTTGTTCCAGAGCCTGCTTCAGGCGGGAGTCGTGGATGCGGTCGAAGTGGGCCTCGTGCCCATCCTGCTGGGAGAAGGCCTGCCGTTCCTGGCGCCGC
>JBQTHV010000135.1:0-9946 GCA_052389555.1 Gemmatimonadales bacterium
GCCCTGATCCGGCGAGAACCGGCACCCGGACAAGTCGCCCGGATTGCAGCCATCGCCCGCCGGGTAGAAGAGATGAGCGTGGAAGAACTGCGGGAGGCTTCTGTCCATGAGTGAACCGGAACGGGGCGGTTCCCCTTCCCCGGCTGACTTGCGCAAAGCGAAGCGCGAGCTGCTGGATCGCCTGCTGGCGCAGGAGGGATTGGTTGGACCCGGCGAGATCCGGCGGCGCCCGGCCGGCGCCCCAGTACCACTCTCCCATGCCCAGGAGGTCTTGTGGCTCCTGGATCGGGCCACGCCGGACCTCATCGCGTACAACTCGGCGCTGGGATTTCGACTCAAGGGAGCCCTCGACCTGACTGTCTTGCAGGGGGCGCTCGATGCCCTGGTTGCGAGGCACGAGTCGCTCCGCACCCGCATTGGCCAGCTGGAGGAGCAGCCCGTCCAAATCGTGGATCCCCCGGGATCGGTGGACCTGCTGGTGGAGGACCTCCGAAGCATTCCTTTGGCGGAACGCGAGGCGGAGGCAAAGCGGCGGCTTCGGGCCCACGCGCGATACCACTTTGACCTGACCCGGGAACATTTGTTCCGCGCGGCGGTGATCCGGCTCTCCGATGACGACGCATTGCTGCTGCTCCTTACCCATCACATCGTTTCGGATGCCTGGTCATACGGGATCATGGTGCGGGAGCTATCGGCCTGGTACGCCGCGGTCCGGGCGGGGCGAGATGCAGGATTGCCGGCGCCATCGGTTCAGTTCGGTGACTATGCCACCTGGGAGCGAAACCACCTCGTCGGCGAGCGCCTGGCCAATCTGCTGACCCACTGGCGGGGCGTCCTGGTTCCCCTACCGCAACCGTTAGAAGTGCCGGCGGATCGTCCCCGCCGGGGCGCGGCCAGCTTCGAAGGGGGCCGCGCCTCGCTGCTCCTGCCGCGGCCTCTCCTCGACCGAATCAGGGCTCTCGCCGCCGGGGAGGAGGCAACGCTCTACATGGTCCTCCTGGCCGCCTTCCAGACCGTGCTGCATCGCTGGAGCGGGCAGGATGATCTCATCACCGGTTCGGCGATCGGAGGCCGCTCCCGGGCGGAAACCGAAGGCATGATCGGCTATTTCTCCCCGGCGCTGCCGCTCCGCACCCGGTTTTTCCCGAACGACACGTTCCGCTCGCTGCTACGACGGATCCGGGGCACCGTGTTAGGCGTGCTGGAGTATCAGGATGTGCCGATCGAGGCGCTGGCTCAGGAACTCAGCGGGAGCGAAGGAAGGCAGGCCGCGCCGCTGTTTCAGGCCGTGCTGACCATGCAGGACGAACGGGCCGTCCAGCTCACGCTCGAAGGAGTGCAGGCCGCTCCGATTGAGATCGAGAGCGGTACTACCAAGTTCGAGCTCACGCTGCTGCCATCGGAACGCGACGATGGGCTGGAGCTCCTGTTGTGGTTCCGCTCCGATCTGTTCGAGCAGGCCGACGCGGAGCGTCTGCTGGGTCACCTGGCTACGCTCCTGGAAGCGGTCATCGACGCTCCCGAAGTCCCGATCCACCGGCTGCCGATACTCACCGCTCCGGAACGGGCCGATCTGCAATGCTGGAGTGGAGACCTGCGGTCACCCTCCAAGTCGAGCATGATCGCTCTGATCGAGCTTGCGGTGGACCAGCACCCCGGGAGCGTTGCTCTGATCGGAGAGGCGGGTTCGCTGTCGTATGCGGAGCTCGAGGCGCGCGCCAACCAGTTGGCTCATCGGCTGCGGGCTTTGGGCGTTCAAACGGAATCTCCGGTGGGTCTCGCGCTCGACCGGTCGGTCGAAGCGATCGTGGCCATGATCGGTATCTGGAAGGCCGGTGGGGCCTACGTGCCGCTGGATCCCGCCTGGCCGGCGGCACGAGTCGGGGCGGTGATCGGCGAGAGTGGGGTGAAGGTCGTCATCACCCGCAGCGAGTTTTTTCCACCGCTGCCCTCGAATGTGACCTGCGTTCGCCTCGAAGGAGACCAGGATGCGCTGGCGGCCGAATCTTCCCAGCGGATTCCGAGTCCGGCGACACCCGAAACGCTCGCGTACATCCTGTACACTTCCGGATCGACCGGGGTGCCGAAGGGGGTGGGCGTTACCCACGCGAACCTGGTCCACTATGTCCGGGCCATAACCCGGGTCTTGAGCCCGGGCGAGGTCCCGTTGCTCAGCGACTGGACCTTCGGCCTGGCCAATCCGCTTACCGCGGACCTTGGGAATACCGCTCTGTTCCCGCCGCTCTGCGCCGGAGGAACGCTCCACGTTCTCTCGGAAGCGGTGGCCACCGAGCCGGCCCGGTTCGCTGAGTATCTGGGAAGCCATGCAATAGATGTCCTCAAACTCACGCCGAGTCACTTGCGCGCCCTGGTCGGAGAAAAGAGCGGGCCGGAGCTCGCCCGCTCGCTCCCAGATCGTTGGCTGATCCTTGGAGGAGAGCCGCTGCCGCTACCATTCGCGGCTCGCCTCGCAACAGCAGGACCGTGCCGGCTGCTCAACCACTACGGGCCGACTGAGACAACGGTCGGCGCCACGTGTTTCGAATGCACCCGCGAAACCCTGGCCCGGGCCGAAGGAGCCGGGGCCCAGACGGCCCCGATCGGGAGCCCGCTTGCTGGAGTCAAGCTCGGGGTCCTCGATGTACATCACCAACTCTCGCCCGTTGGAGTTCCCGGTGAGCTCTTCATCGCAGGCGGCGGCGTGGCGCGCGGCTACGTGGGTCGAGCCGACTTGACCGAAGAACGATTCGGAGAAGCGCCCGGCCTGGGTCGCGCCTATCGGACCGGAGATCGAGTGCGATGGCTTGCCTCGGGTCGGCTGGAGTTTCTGGGGCGCACCGATCAACAGATCAAGCTGCGGGGGTTCCGGGTCGAGCTGGAGGAGATCGAGCTTGTTCTCGGCGAGCACCCCGCCGTCGCCCAAAGCGCCGTCGTTCTCCAGGCTGATGACTCGGGAGAACAGCGGCTGGTCGGCTTTGTGGTTCCCCGGAGCGGGGGATATGCGGCGGCCCACGGAGAGAGAGCCACCCCGGAGTCACTCGCCGGGTGGGCCCAGGCGAGATTGCCTGCTTACATGGTTCCGAGCCAGTTCGTGATCCTCGACAGCTTCCCGCTCACGGCGAGCGGTAAGGTGGACCGGGCTCTGCTCCGCGCGCCCGAGAGTCCCGCCGCCGCAGACGATCAAGTTGCCCCCCGCAATGACACCGAGGCATCGCTGGCGCAGATCTGGGCGGAAGTCCTGAAGCGCGATCGCGTAGGCGTCACTGACAACTTCCTGGCCCTCGGGGGACACTCCCTGATGGCAATCCGGATCCTGGGCAAGATCAGCCGGGTTATGGGGGTGCGGTTGCCGCTCCGGGCGCTGTTCGATGCTCCCACCATAGAGCAACTCGCCCAATTGATCGAACAGAGCCGCACCGGCGGGCAAACGGCTGCTTCACCGGCACCATCTTGAGGTCAGGCGCTACCAGCCGAGATCCCGGTTGATCAACACGTAGAGTTGCTGGTTGAACGGACGGTAGAACTCCGTCAATAGCCGCCGCGATTCGGGATCGAACGGAGGCGCCGCCATCGGGTTCGGGTTCACGACCTCGACCGGCTCCACCGTGATGGGAGGCACGCCCAGGAAGTCGAGGCATGCAGCCACGACCTTTCCTGGGTCTCGGAAGAATTCCTCCGAGGTCACGATCAGCACATTCTCCCGACCGAACTTGCGCATCCAGAGCTCGACCGCCCGATGGTAGATCCCGCTGGCAAGCATCGGATGGCCGCAGGCACTGGGCATCGTGATCGCCGGGAACAACTCGACCGCGGTTCGCACATTGTCGAGGAAGGTCGCGAAGTACGCCATCTGCCTGAGCCCGGGGCCGCCGAGGAACAGGTCCCACTTGTAGTGCGAATATGCCCGCTCGACCGGATCGCGCAGCAGCAGGATGATCTTCGCCTGCGGGGCGACGCTGCCGAGCTCGTCGATCAGCGCGACTTTGTGCAGCCAGGGGTAGAAGAAGCCGGTCAGGGCAGTGCCCTGGGCGCGGGCGACCGCGTCAAACTCGGCTCGGGTGGGATAGTACGGCAGCCAGTCCGCGCTCTTCGCGCTGGGGATCTCTTTCGCCAGCGGCGGCAGGATGGAGGGATGTTGGAACAGGTAGTTCGCGAGATCGCTGGTTCCACTCTTGAGGGGGCCGACGGAGGCGAAGTTCGGATACACCCTTTCGCCGCCGAACCTGCGCAGGTACAGGCGCCACCGGGGCGGCCGCGAGAAATAGTGCGATAGGAATTGATACCGCACCCGCCGCTTCAGGCGCGCGAGCCGTTCCGAGAAGGTGACCGACTGCTGGTGCATGAGCAGCCGGTTCTGCATCACGATCTCGTAGCCCTCCCGGAATTGCGCCTGGTGCCTGGAGTCGCTCATGGCCTGGGGTCAAGCTGGTATCGTAGAAGCCGTTGGAGCATGCGAGATCTCGAGCCTGCCGCACGCTTGCAACACCATGTGGCCGCAGTGCAACGGGGGCCCGGCGGACAGATCACAAGACTCGTAGATTCATAAGTTCGCGCGACTCCCGGGCGGTGGATACTGGTCCGCATTCTGCTCTCCTGGGTGTTCCTTAACGGTTGTCAGGCAACGCGCTTCACGGAGGGGATGGAGGGCGGATACCATCCCAACAAAAGGAACACTCACCATGGCTCAGCCCATCCGGAACAAGGTCCAGACCAAGTCCGATCCGACCCAGCCCCCTGGCGCAATTGGTGGGCGGACCGGCCCCGCAGTCAACACGGAGGTGCTGGAGGTCGGGCTCGACGCGCCGACGTCCGAGGCGCTGGGCCGGGAAATCCTGCAAGCGGTCACGGCGTCGCCTTACGAAGATCCGAATCAGGCGATCCCGCAGGCGTTCCGCGCCTTTTACCGCGTGGTGAACCACGACTTCTTCGGGGCGATCGACCGCTTCCTCCTCGATCCGGGGGCACCCAGCGCGCTGCGGATCACCGGTCTCCCGATCGATCCGGTATTGCCTGACACGCCGCCGGACGGGCAGACCATGACCGCGAAGACGACATTCGTGACCGAGGGTGTGCTCATGGCGATTGGCCGCACGCTCGGTCACCCCTACGCCTTCCGCGAGGAGAAGAAGGGGAAGGTGGTCCAGCAGGTGTGCCCGGTGCGGGGTTCCGAGAGCATGCTCGGCAACGAGGGTTCGAAGGCCCACCTGGTGATGCACGTGGAAGACTCCTTCTCCGAGTTCCGCCCTCACTACCTGCTCTTGTCGTGCGTCCGGGGGGATCGCGACCACCGGGCGAAGACGGGGATCGCCTCCTGCCAAGCGATCGCGAGCCGGCTCAGTCCGAAGCACCTCGCCGCCGCGCGCCGTCCGGAGTTCCGGATCCGGGCACCGGACTCGTTCGTGACGGCCGGCGTACCGGCGTACTCGGAGCCGACGCCGATCTTCATGGGGCCGGAGCAGTACCCGGAGCTTCGGCTCGATCTGCCGGAGTTCACGGAGTGCCTGACCGACCAGGCCGCCGAGGCATTCGCCGCTATCCAGGACGTGATGGCGGAGCCCCGCGTCGTGTACTACGCCGACCTGCAGGCGGGCGAGGCGCTGGTCCTGGCCAATCGCAAGATTGGGCATTCCCGTACCGTGTTTACTCCGTACTACGACGGGAAGGACCGGTGGCTTCAGCGCATGTTCGTCATCTCCGACCCCTGGCTGATGCGCGAGCACGTTGATCATCGGCTGCGGGTCATCTAGCCAGCCCAGAGACTCGGGGTTGGAGCCGATGGACCACACCGGACCGCTCTCCTTCGAGCAGGAGTGGCTCTGGCTCCTGGATAGCGCGACGCCCGGGCTCGTGGCGTACAACGTCCCCCGGGCCTTGCGGGTTAGGGGTCCCCTCGACATCGCGGCGCTCGAGCGCGCCCTGACCCACGTCGTCGAGCGTCAGGCGGCCTTGCGCACCACGTTTCGCACCGGCCCGCGCGGGGAGCCGGTGCAGGTCGTCGTGCCCGCGGCCCCCGTCCCGGTGGCGGTGGAGGACCTCTCCGGCGTACCGGAGACAGAGCGGGCCGATGCCCTGCGCGCGCGGCTCGGGCAGCTCGCGCGGCGCAAGCTCGACCTCGCGCGTGACCCGCTGCTCTCGGCGACGCTGCTCAGGCTCGGGCCCGACCAGCACGTCCTCTCGCTCCTCACCCACCATATCGTTTCCGATGGCGGGTCGCGGGAGATTCTCTTCCGCGAACTGGCCGAGAGCTATTCGGCCTTCTGCCGGGGCGAGGATCCCAAGCTCCCCGCCCTGCCGATCCAGTACCTGGATTTCGCGCGGGCGCAGCGGGAACGGCTCCGGGACGCCGCGCTCGAGGCGGTGGTGGCGCACTGGCGGACCCGGCTCGCGGGCGCGCCCGCCGCCCTGGAGCTGCCGACGGACCGGCCGCGCCCGGCGGAGCTGGCGTTCTCCGGGGCACAGCACTCGGTCGAAGTGCCTAACCCGCTCGCGTCCGACCTCGCCGCGGCCGCTCAGCGATTGGGCGTCACGCTGCACATGGTGATGCTGGCGGCGTTCCAGGCCCTGCTCCAGCGCTACACCGGGCAGGACGACATCGTGGTCGGGTGTCCGATGTCGGGACGCGACGAACAGACCGATGGGCTCGTGGGATTCTTCGCAACGGTGCTGCCGTTCCGCGTGTCGGTCGCGGGGAATCCAACCTTCGCGCAGCTGGTCGAGCGGGTCGCAGAAGTATGCTACGAGGTATACGAGCATCCTGAGATGCCGCTCGAGCCATTGACCCGCGCCCTGCAGCAGGACGGCCGGCCACCGCAGGCCCCTCTCTTCCAGGCCATGATGGTGCTCGAGCACGAGGAAGGTTCCGTCCCGCGGTTCGGGGATGCGGCCGTCGAGCTGCTGCCGCATGAGCTCGAAGCGGTCGCGACCGATGTCACCCTGGTCGTGCGCCAGTCGCCCGCCGGAATGCGGATGGCGATCCAGTACCGCACCGACCTGTGGGAGGGTTCGACCGCGGAGCGCATGCTTGCGCATCTCCTCACGCTGGTGACCGCTGCGGTGCGCGCCCCCGAGACCCGCATCGCGGAGCTGCCGCTCGCCGATGCCGCCGAGCGCGGGCTCGTGCTCCAGGCGTGGAACGACACCCGCCGGCCCATTCCTTCGGGGTGCCCCATCCACCAGCTGGTGGCCGAGCAAGCCGCTCGGGCGCCCGACGCGACCGCGGTCGTGTGCGGGGAGGTGCGGCTCAGCTACCGCGAGCTGGAGGCGCGCGCGACCGCGCTCGCGCATCGACTGCGCGGGTTAGGAGTAGGGCGCGGGTCGCTCGTGGGCGTCGGCGCGGAGCGCGCCGCCGACACGGTCGTGAGCTTCCTCGGCGTGCTCAAGGCGGGGGCGGCCTACCTGCCGCTCGACCCGGCCTACCCTGCAGACCGGCTTCGGTTGGTGGCGCGCGACGCGGCGTTGCGGGTGGTGGTCGGTCGCCCCGAAACGCTCGCACCGCTCTCCGATCTCGACGGGCTGACCGTCCTGCCGCCACCCCGGAGCGAGGAGCTGCCGCCCGATGCCGGGTCGCTTCCGGACGTCACCGGCGGGGACCTGATCTACGCCATCTACACCTCCGGCTCGACCGGCACGCCGAAGGGCGTCCTGGTAACCCACGACAACATCGTTGCCTCGACCTGGGCCCGGGTTCACTACTATCGTGAACCGGTCGGCTGCTTCCTCTTGCTCTCGTCGTTCGCGTTTGACAGCTCGGTGGCCGGGCTGTACTGGACCCTGGTCCAGGGGGGAAAGCTCGTGATCCCGGCCGAGGGGACCGAGCTCGACGCGCCGGCGCTCTGCGAGCTGCTCGGCGCCGAAGGGGTTACCCACCTGCTTGCACTACCGTCGCTGTATCAGGTGTTGCTGGACGAGGCAGCCGACCCGCAGCTCGCCTCGCTGCGAGCGGCGATCGTGGCGGCGGAGCCGTGCTCGCCGTCGATCCTCCAACGGCACCGCGGGCGCGCTCCGCAGGCAGCCTTCTACAACGAGTACGGGCTGACCGAGACGAGTGTCTGGTGCACCGTCTTCGGCATTAGGCCAAACGAACCCTTACGCCCGGTCACGATCGGCAGCGCAATACCTAACGCGCGGCTCTACGTACTCGACCCGAACGGCCAGCCGACCCCGATCGGGGTTCCCGGCGAGTTGTGGGTGGGCGGTGCGGTCGTCGCGCGGGGATACCTGAACCGCGACGAGCTGACTGCTGAGCGTTTCGTTCCGGACCCATTCGCCGGCGCCGAAGGGGCGCGGATGTATCGCACCGGCGACCGGGTGCGGTGGCTGCCCAAGGGCGAGCTCGAGTTCCTCGGCCGGATCGACAACCAGGTGAAGGTGCGCGGCTACCGCATCGAGCTCGGAGAGGTGGAGGCCGCGCTCCGGCAGCAGCCGGCCGTGCGTGAGGCCGCGGCGATCACCCGCGAGGACACCCGAGGGGACGTGCGGCTGGTGGCGTACGTGACCCTGCGCGACGGTACCCGCCCGCCCACCACGATAGAGGAAATCCGCGGCGCGCTCCCCCAGCGTCTGCCGGCGTACATGGTGCCGGCGGAGATCGTCGTCCTCGAGGCGCTGCCGCTGACGCCGAACGGGAAAGTGGACCGCCAGAGGCTCCCCCGGCCGAGCTCCGAGTCCGCCGCGGCAACCTTCGTGGCGCCGGAGGGCGCGCTGGAGGAAACGATCGCGGCCGTCATGGCCAGCGTATTAGGTCTCCCGCGGGTTGGAGCTACCGACGACTTCTTCGCATGGGGGGGGACCTCACTCGCGGCCATGCGGCTGATGGCGCGGCTCAGCCGGGCCTTCGATGCGCGGCTCACCTGGTCGATGCTGTTCGAGGCGCCGAGCGTCCGCGCCCTCGGCACGCGGGTCAGGACGCTACTGGCCGACAGCGCGGCCGCCCTCGACGAGCGGATCCCGGCTCTCCCGGCGGATGCGGCGGCGGCGCTCTCTTTCGCCCAGGAGCTGCTCTGGCTCCTCGACCGGGCTACCCCGGGGTTGAACGCGTACAACGTGCCGATGGCCTACCGGGTGACCGGGGCGATCGACCTCGCAGCCCTCACCCATGCGCTGGGCCAGCTCATCGCCCACCATGAGCCGCTGCGCACCGTCTTCGTCGCGGACGGGCCGGAGGGTGCGCCGCGCCAGGTGATCCAGCCCGCCCGCGACATTCCCGTCGAGCAGGTGGATCTCCAGACGCTCAACCCGGCTGCCCGCGAGGACACGCTGGTACGGCTCATCCGCGAGGCGACCCGGACGCCCTTTGACCTAACCCGGGACATGCTGCTGCGGGCGACCGTCTTCGATCTCGCCCCGCAGGAGCAGTGCCTGCTGCTCGTCACCCATCACATCGCATTCGACGAGTTCTCGAGTCATCTCCTCAACCACGAGCTCGTGGCGCTCTACGACGCAGCCCGCCAGGGCCGCGAAGTTACGCTGCCGCCGCTTCCGGTTCGCTTCGCCGAGTACGCCGCGTGGCAACGCGAATCGGCCGAGCGAGGCGCGCTGGTCCGCCAGCTCGAGTACTGGCGCGAGCGGCTCCGCGACGTTCCCGCCCTGGAGCTCCCGACCACCGATCAGCGACCGGTTACCCCGCGCTTCGAGGGCGCCCGACGCCGCTACGTCTTCTCGGCATCCCTGCTCGAGCAGTTGCGGGCGCTGGCCGCCGCGCACGATTCCACGCTGTTCATGACGCTGCTCGCCAGCTTCAAGGCGATCCTGTACCGGTACTCCGGGCAGCAGGACATCGTGGTCGGCGCGCCGATTACCAGCCGCAGCCGGGAAGAGCTGGAGCCGCTGATCGGTTACTTCCCCAACGTGCTGGTGCTGCGCACCGCGCTCGACGGCGACCCCACGTTCGCCGAGCTGGTCTCGCGGGTGCGGGCGACCTGCCTCGGCGCCTTCGCACACCAGGATG
>JBQTHV010000136.1:0-1766 GCA_052389555.1 Gemmatimonadales bacterium
TGTTTGATCGCGCTGGGCACCTGAGCGGCGATGTCCTGCCACAGCGTGCCTCCGAGCGCCACGTTGAGCACCTGATGGCCCCGGCAGAGTCCTAGCACGGGCTTCCGGTCCTCGACCGCCCACCGGGTGAGTTGAATCTCCACCGCATCCCGCGCCGGATCGACTCGGCCGAGTTGCGGGTGGGGCGATTCGCCGAAGGTGCAGGGATCCATGTCCACCCCGCCCGCCAGCAGGATTCCATCGAGCTGCTCATAGACGGCTCGCAACGCGTCGAGGTCGCGGTCGAGCAGCGGCACCATCACCGGCGCGCCGCCCGAGTGGGCGATCGCCGTGTAGTAACGCGAATTCATCGCCCAGGAATGGGGGAGATTCTCCGGAATTCCGTCGATTGCCTGGAGCGTCTGCGCCGGTATGCCGATCAGGGGCCTGCTCAATCCATCACTCCCTCCGCGGTCTCGCGGATCAATTGGTCCACCACGGCCTTGAGATCGCCGGTACGCTCGTAGGTCGCGAGCTGACGATCGGCGCTGGTGCCGTGCTCGAGAATCGCATAGGCGTACTCGACCTCTTCGCGACTTCCCAATTCATCCACGACATCATCAAGGAACCACTCGAGCATCTCCCGAATCAAGTCCCGGGCCGGGAGCTCCTTCTGCTTCCCGAGGTCGAGCAGCTTCCCGTCGAGGCCATAGCGAAGCGCCCGCCACTTGTTCTCTTCGATGAACACCGCCGGATACTGGCGAAACGACAGGTTGTCGCGGCGGAGCTTCCACAGCTTGGCGATCAGCGCCTGGAAGATCGCCCCGATGCACACCGCCTCTTCCACTCGGGTGCATACGTCGCAGATCCGGAACTCCAGTGTGGGATAGCTCCAGTTGGGCCTCACGTCCCACCAGATCTTGCTGGCGTTGGGGATCGAGCCGGTGGCCACCAGCACATTCACCGTGTCCTCGAACTCGCTCCACGAAGCCAGGCTCCGCGGGATGCCGGTGCGCGGGAAGGTACGAAACACCACGCTGCGGTAGGACTTAAGCCCGGTACGCCGGCCTACCCAGAACGGCGAGCTGGTCGAGAGGCAGAGCACATGGGGCAGGAAGTAGCGCGCCACGTTCATTGCGTCGATCAGGAACTCCCTATCCTCGATCCCGATGTGCACGTGGGTGCCGAAGATGAGGAGCGCCTGGGCGAGGTCCTGCAAATCCTCCTTCACGCCCAGGTAGCGATCGAGCGGGGTGATCTCCTGGTCGGTCCACGACGAGAACGGATGACTGCCGGCCGCCGCGACCTTGAGTCCCTCCTTCGCCGCGAGCTCCATCACCATCCGCCGGAGCCGCACCAGCTCGGCCCGCACTTCCGAGGGATTCCGGCAGACCTTGGTCCCGACCTCGACCATGGACTGGTGGAGCTCGGGCTTGATCTCGCCCAGCACCAGCGAGTCGTCCTTGAGGATCTCGGTGATGGAGGACCGGAGCTCCCGGGTGGCCGGATCGATAATCTGGTACTCTTCCTCGATCCCGATCGTCAAGCTGGGGGGCTTCACGCGCTCACCGCTCGCGTGATTCGACGACGAACGTCGGCACTGTGGTCCCACCGCCCGCGGTGACGTTCACCAGTGCCGCCGAGCTGACGCGGGTTAGGCAGCCTTCGACGGCGGTGCCGCCGAAGACGAATGGTGCGGGGTCCAGGATCCGGTCGGAGAAGAGCAGCGCGCCGTCCGTCCAGGACGGAAAGGCCTCCTGGGGGAGGAAGATCCGCTCCTGGACGAT
>JBQTHV010000137.1:0-1985 GCA_052389555.1 Gemmatimonadales bacterium
GGTGCGCGTACTGCACGGCGCGGCAGACCCGCGCGAACAGCCGGAGTCGGGCATCCCTGGAGAGCTGGCGCTCGGTGCAGTACCGGGTAATGGGAATCCCGGGCACGTACTCCATCACGAAGTAGGGGCGCCCTTCGTCGCTCACGCCGCCGTCCAGCAGCCGGGCGATGTTGGGGTGCTCGAGCCGCGCCAGGATCTGCCGCTCCCGCAGAAAGCGGCCGAGGATCTCGTCCGAGTCCATGCCGCGCTTGAGGAGCTTGAGGGCGACGCGCTGCTCGAACTGGCCGTCCGCGCGCTCGGCGAGCCATACCGTCCCCATGCCGCCGCGGCCCAGTTCCTCGATCAGCCGGTAGCGGCCGATGACGGTGCCGGCGAGCTCGGCGGATTCCCGCGCTTCGAGCAAGTGGGCCGAGGCGAAGGTGCTGGCCGAGGCTTCGAGAAAGTCTCCGGCCGCACGATGCGCCGAGAGCAGGGAGCGGACTTCGCGCTGGAGCTCGGGGTCGGCGTCGCAAACGCGCTGGAGGAAGCCCTCGAGCGCTTCCGGCTCGACCTGGAGCGCCGCGTCGAGCGCGGCCTCGATCGCCTTCCACCGCTCCCGGTCGACCGGCATTCTCAAACCTCCGCCAGCTCGCGGTAGAGCCAGGCCTTCGCTTTCTGCCAGTCGAGCTTGACGGTGCTCTGGGCCAGCCCAAGCGATTCGGCGGTCTCTTCGACCGTAAGACCTCCGAAGAAGCGGAGCTCGACGGTGCGGCTGAGCCGCTCGTTGAGTGCGGCGAGCCGCTCGAGTGCCTCGTCCAAGGCGAGGAGCTGATCCGCTCCGGTGTCGGTGAGGATCGGCGCCTCATCCAGGCTCAATTGCGTGCGTCCCGGGCCGCCCCGCTTCGCCGTGCGGTTTCGGCGCGCGTAGTTCATCAGCACATGCCGCATCGCGGTCGCGGCCAGCGCCAGGAAGTGCGCCCGGTCCTCCCAGTGTACCTGCTCGACCGCAATGAGCTTGAGGTAGGTCTCGTGCACCAGGGCGGTCGTGGTGAGAGTGTGGCCCGCTGCCTGGCCGCGGAGACAGTTGCGCGCCCGGCGCCGGAGGTCTTCATAGACCAGCGGAAACAGCTCGTCGAGGGCGGCGCGGTTGCCGTTGCGCCACTCGGTGAGCAGAGTCGTGGGGTCGGGCTTCGGCATGGCTCTTCAGATAATAGCCCAAAAATTGGGCCATCGGCCCGAACCGGCCGATTTGGGGTTTCCTGAATGGGCAGGGGTACGCCCCACTTCCGGAGGGAATTTCATGTCTCGCAGGCGCTTTCTCACCGCGAAGCTCCCGGCGACGTTCGCTCGCGGGTCGCGCTGGATCGCATGCGGCGTGCTCGCTCTGGCTGTCTCCCAGTGCGGTTCGCCGATCGACGTGGTTGGAGGGGTGTACACGATCAAGTGGACCTTCATTAATCAAGGCCCCGGTTTCGCGGAGTTCATCTACTATACGGACGAGACCCCCCGCCAAGAGACGGGTTCGGTGCCCCAGGGGGGCACCGTCGGGGGGATCACCGTAGCAGAGATTCTGGCGCCGACGACCACGTCGCTCGTGGTCACGGTACCCCCAACGGACGACCATCGCGGCGCAGGAACCTTCCAGGACGTACCAGTCTCGCCCGATGAGACGACCAACGTCACCGTGATCTGGAACGGGATCGACCTCACGGTGAGCTTTACACCCCCTTGCCCTCCTGCGGCGCCGGGATTCTTCGAGCCTGCCGCGGCGTGTCAAGCGCCCACCACCTGGAAGCTGGACGGCATCACCGGCAACTCCTCGGGCATGTGGTCGGACCAGACGGGGACCGGAACGGGCACGTTGAGCTTCAATGTCCCGCAAGAAGTACAGCCCGGCCAGACCTACCAGGTGTCCGCCACGTTCAGCGGCAGCTTCACCGCGGTCCCAGCATGGTCCGGAATTCGGAAGAACATCTCCGTCGGCGTCTGCGATCGTCTGTCGCAGA
>JBQTHV010000138.1:0-5807 GCA_052389555.1 Gemmatimonadales bacterium
TAACCCGCAGCCGAATCGGGCTCCCCGAGCCAGCCCGGATCGTGGATCGGGGTAACGAACGACCGAAGGGCCAGGTACTTCCCGATCCGCTGCGCCTTGGTGACCGACATCTCATCGGCGATCCCGCCGAGCCCGACCCGGTATCCGGCGGGTGCGATCAGCACGAGTAGCCTGACCCGGTCGGGCCGGTCGAGCGCGAGCTGGGCCGCAAGCTCGCCCCCCATCGAGTGGCCCACCAGCACCACCGGCCCCTCGGTCCACCGATCGAGAAAGCGCCCAAGCCGTTGCGTTATCGCCGGGAGCGCATACGAGCTATCGGGCTTGTCGCTCTCGCCGAAGCCCGGCAGATCCAGCGCGACCACCCGATGCCGCTCAGCGAGCCGGTCGAAGACCGCCCGCCAGGTGGTGAGCGACTCGCCGTAGCCGTGGAGGAGCACCAGGGTGGTATCGCCAGTTCCCGCCCGCACCGTTCGCAGCCGCACCCCATCCACGGCGAGCCACTCGGCCCGGTGCCGGGGGACCGGTCGGGGCCGGTCGAGGAGCAGGCCTAACCCGCTGAGGAGCGGCACGATCGCCCACCAGCGGGTTAGGATCATCCGGTGCCTCATAGCCCGAACACCGTCAGGGTGCCCCCGGGATTCACCATCGAGGCGAGATCGGTGAACGCTCCCTGGCCGCCCAGTCCCCACCAGCCGCCCCCTCCCGAGAGGACCGCGAGGTACTGCTTGCCGTCGGGACCCAGAAATGCGATCGGACTGCCGAGAATGCCGGAGGGGGTCTTGTACTTCCAGAGTTCCTGCCCGGTGCGCTGATCGAGCGCCTTGAGCCAGCCGTCGAGGGTGCCGTAGAACACGAGCCCCCCCGCGGTGGCCAGCGCGCCGCTCGCGACGGCCAGCGGCTCCCGAATCTCCCAGGCGATCGTCGCGGTGGCGGCGTCCCAGGCGATGAAGCGGCCCCGGTTCCGTCCCGGGCCGGGCTTCATCCGGGGGACCGGCGCGGCGGCCCCCGGCCGGACTTCGAGGTCCATGCAAAGGTTGTTGAGTGGGACGTAAAAGAGGTTGGTGAGCGGGGAGAACGCGGCGGGCTGGAGGAATTTCATCCCGATCCCGCCGGGGCAAATGTCGGTACCTAACCCGCCGTACTTCGGATCGAGGACCGGCAGCGCCGAGCCGGGGTCGACCCGGCTGGCCCAGTTGGCGGGTCCGTACTTCTCGGCGAGCAGCACCCGGCCGCTGGCCCGGTCGATGGTGTAGGCGAATCCGTTCCGGTCGAAGTGAACCAGCGCTTTCACCGGGTTCCCGCGCACGGTGAGGTCCACCAGGATGTTCTCGTTGGCCGCGCCGTACCCCCACTGGTCGTGGGGCGTGAGCTGGAGGGCCCAGCGCACCTTCCCGGTCGCCCGGCTCCGGGCCATGAGGCTCGCGGTCCACTTGTTGTCGCCGGGGCGGGCTTGCGGGTTAGGCGGCGCCGGTTGGTCGGTGCCGTAGAACACCAGGTCCAGCGCCGGATCATAGGAGAGCCACCCCGACGCAGTCCCCCCGCCGGTGCGCCACTGCTGGCCCAACCACGAGGTCACGCCGAGGTCGCGGGCCTGGTGCGATGGGTAGGCGGGGTTGGCCGGGCCGTCGAGCAGCAGGTCGGTGTCGGGCCCCGTGCTCCAGCCCCGCCAGACCTGCCTGCCGGTGAGCGCGTCGTAGGCGGTGAGCTGGCCGCGAACGCCCTGCTCCGCGCCGGACCCGCCGACGATCACGAGGTCCCGGGCGACCAGAGGCGCCCCGGGGAGGGTCGCTCCCGCGCGAAAGTCGGAGTTCCTAACCCGCCAGATCTCGCGGCCGGTCGCGGCGTCGAGCGCGGCCAGCTCGCCGGTGAGGAGCGGCACGTAGAGCTTGCCGCTCTCGTGATACCCGAGGCCCCGGCTTCCGAGATCGCAGCAGCCGAGCGGAATCGCTGGCGGGGTGCGGGTACCCGGAGGCGGGGGCGCCGCGTAGCGCCACTTGATCGGGGCGCCCGGTCTCAGGAGATCGAGCGCGAACACTTGATTGGGATACGGGGTGTGCACGTACAGCGTCGCGCCCACGACCAGCGGGTTTCCTTCGTGACCCCGGAGCGATCCGGTGGCGAAGCTCCATGTCGCCCTGAGTCCGGCGACGTTCCGCGAGTTGATCTGATCGAGCGGGCTGTAGCGGGTCAGGCCAGGATCGCGTCCCGGTGACCGCCACTCACCGGCCGTATCGGCGGCGGGAGACGCAGCGGGCTGAGCACCGGTCACTCCTGGGAGTGCGGCGGCAAGCAGCGTCAACGCCGCAACAGAACGCCGGTGCCGAGCCATCGTCTCCATATTAATGGAGTCCTTTGCTAACGCGCGCGCTCGGTCCATCTTTCGCGAGGACCGGATCCATGGCTGACGCGGAATAGGCGGATGTGAACACCCGCAGATTAAGCGGATTGAGCGGATTGGACCGATGATGGTTGGAAGGCATGGAACCGAATCAAAGAAAGGAGGCTTCGAATGCGAGTGACCATTACCTACTGCCTGGTCTGAAACTACGAGCCTCGCGCTGCCGGTCTGGCGGCGGAGCTGCGGGAGGAGTTCCCCGGCGTGGACGTCAAACTGATTCCGGGATCGGGCGGGATCTTTGACGTCACCGTGGATGGGGCATTGGTGTTTTCAAAGAAGAAGCTCGGGCGACACGCGCAGCCGGGAGAGGTGGTCGGGATCCTCAAGGAGCGGAGTGCGTGAAGACTCTATTGAGAATTGCCATTTCGACGGGCGGCGGCGACGCGCCGGGGCTCAACGCGGTGATTCGCGCGGTGGTGCTCTCGGCGGTGCAGCGGGGGTGGGAAGCCTTTGGCATCTCGCGCGGCTATGAAGGGCTGCTCGCGCGGGAGGCGGCGGTGGGTCTCGAGCGACGGCAAAGTGATGTGCCGCGCGGACTGATCGCGCTGGGGCCGGCGGAAGTGCGGGGGATCACCCACCTCGGCGGCACCATCCTCGGCACCACCACCCAGGGCAATCCGTTTCAGTGGGCCACCCGACTCACCGACGGGGCCGTCGTCGTCGAGGACCGCTCCGACGAAGTCGTCGAGGCATTCCGCCGGCTCCAGCTCGATGCACTGGTCGCGATCGGTGGCGACGGCAGTCTGAGCATCGCCTGCGATCTCTACACGAAGGGACTCCCGGTCGTGGGGGTGCCCAAGACGATCGATAACGACGTGGTGAGCACCGAGTCGAGCCTCGGCTTCGAAACCGCGGTGGCCACCGCCACGGATGCGCTCGACAAAGTGCATAGCACCGCGGAGAGCCATGATCGGGTGTTCGTGATCGAGCTGATGGGACGCTACTCGGGATGGATCGCCCTGCACAGCGGGCTCGCGGGCAGCGCCGATGTGATCCTGATTCCCGAGATCCCCTTCGAGATCGAGCGGGTCTGCGACAAGATCATGGAGCGGGAGCGGCGCGGGCGGCGGTTCAGCATCGTGGTCGCCGCCGAAGGCGCCCGGCCGCGCGGCGGCGCGATGGTGTATCGGGAAACCGCAGGCCCCGGCAAGCGCGAACGGCTCGGCGGAATTGCGGAAGAGGTGGCCCGAGCGATCGCGGCGCACACCGGGAAAGAGACCCGAAGCCTGGTGCTCGGCCACCTGCAGCGTGGCGGCTCACCGGTCACGTTCGACCGGCTGCTCGCGCTCCGGTTCGGATCGGCCGCGGTGCGCGCGATCGGCGACGGCGAGTTCGGGTGCGTGGTGGTTTACGCCCCGCCTACCGTGAGCCGGGTCCCGCTCGCCCAGATCGTAGGCAAGACCAAGACGGTACCGCTGGATAGCGGGGTGATTATGACGGCGAGGAACCTGGGGATCTCGTTGGGGGATTAGGAACGGAGCGAGGGAGGGCTGCAATGGCAACAGGAGAGCGACCGCTAACTGGCGAGCAGATAGGCGACCGGCTTCGGAATCTGGGAGCGGGCTGGTCCCACGAGGCCGGCGCGCTGCGTCGGACCTACCAGACCGACGGCTGGCGCGGCTCGATGCTGGTGGCCAACGCGATCGCATTCATCTGCGAGGCGGCGGACCATCATGCCGATCTCACCGTCACCTGGCCCAAGGTTGAAGTCGCGCTCTCGACCCACAGCGCGGGCGGCATCACCGAGAAGGACTTCGAAGTCGCGAAGCTGATCGAGGCGCAGGTAACCTGGAAGCCTCAGGCCGGGTCGAGCCTCAAAGGTCCCGCCAAGCCTTTCGTAAAGGACTGAAAGGCGCTGCCCGGTGGAGTTCCACCTCGATACCGCGCGTGCCGTCCTGGCCCGGACGCCCCCGGTGCTGTCCGCCCTCCTGCGCGACCTAGCACCCGAATGGACCGCACCGAACGAGGGGCCGGGCACTTGGAGTCCGTTTGACGTCGTCGGGCATCTCATCCACGGGGAACGGACCGACTGGATCCCCCGCGTAGAACATCTGCTTGCGAAGGGGGAGCGTGAGCCATTTCCGCCCTTCGACCGATTCGCCCAGTTCGAAGCCTCGCGCGGGAAGACGCTGGGAAGCCTCCTCGACACCTTCGCCGACCTCCGAGCGCAGAATCTGGTCCGTCTGGAGGCGTTCCAGCTTACGCTGGCAGACCTCGAACGAACCGGCCGGCACCCCGAGTTCGGCCGGGTCACGCTTCGGCAGCACCTGGCTACCTGGGTGGCCCACGATCTCGACCACATCATGCAGATCGTGCGGGTGATGGCGAAGCAATACGACGATGCCGTCGGTCCGTGGAGAGCGTATCTACGGATCATTGAGGGGACCTGACTCGCTCACGAGGCAACCGATGACTAATCCTAACCCGCGCGAGCTCCGCTGGCTTCGCGCCCATGCCCTGATCAGCACCCCAGTCCTGGTTCTGCTCGCGCTCGCGGCCTTCCGCCCGGACCCGCCCAAGGCGCGCTTCGCCGAGATCGACGTCGAGCGGATCAACATCGTGGAGCCGGACGGCAAGCTCCGCATGGTGATGGCGAACCGCCCGCACTCGATCGGGCCGATCTACCAGGGCAAGCCCTTCGCCCGTCCGGGCGGCGACCGGCCCGGCATCATCTTCTTCAACGACGAAGGGAGCGAGAACGGCGGGCTTACCTTCTCCGGCAGCCGCGGGCCCGATGGAAAGTTCACGGCGACACACCATCTCTCCTTCGACCAGTTCGACCAGGACCAGGTGGTGGTCCTGAACTACCTCGACAACAACGGCAGCAGGCAGATGGGGCTTCAGTTCTCCGACCGGGCCGAGGTCAACATCTTCGACTGGGTGGCGGAGCGCGATTCGATCATGAAGATCGCCGACAGCACGGAGCGCGCGGCGGCGCTGGGCCGCCTGCGCGCCCCCCGAAATGGAGTACCGTTGTTCGCCGAGCGGGTTTGGGTAGGACGCGATCGCAGACGATCGGCGGTCGTGAGTCTCTCCGATCCCAACGGGCGTCCGCGGTTGCGTCTGATCGTCGATTCGCTGGGGATTGCTCGACTGGAGTTCCTGGACGAGACCGGGAAGGTGACCTCTCGACTGCCTGGTCCCTAGTCCCTGGCCCCTGGCCCCTCCACCCTGCAGTACCCTGACTGCCCGGGGCTTTCCTCGATCTCGACTTCGATGGCGTCGAGGCGGAGGTTCTGCCCGGCCAGGTCCCGCCGGATTCGGCCTGCGAGGTACTCCGCAATCCGCTCGGCGGTCGTGTTGGTGACCGGAAGCAGGGCGCAGTTCGAGCGGGGGAAGACGAATTGACGGGTGCCGAGGTACTCGACGACCAACCGGTCGCCGGCGTCCTGGAGCTTGAGCTTGGGAT
>JBQTHV010000139.1:0-2761 GCA_052389555.1 Gemmatimonadales bacterium
TTGTCAACGCCGATGTCGCGGTTCCAGCGGAGCGCGGCCTTCATCGCCGCGATCGTAATAGCGGCATCGGCAATTGCGAGTCCATGCTTCTTCTTGAGCCACTGGAGACTATTGGAGGCGGCCGCCGGTCCGCACTCATTCTTGCCGGCTTCCTGGTTGGGAAAGCCTTGGTGCGCCTTCTTCGGTCCGGCGGCGGCTGAGCCCATGAGAGTGGGACTGGGAGGACTGAAGGGGATCAGTCCGCCCTGGAGGCCCGTGAAGATTTCGTAGTCGCGGGGCGCCACCGCGGCCGCCTGAGATCCGGCCGGCTTGGCATTGAGTGGCGCGTTGGTGAGCGACGCTGCATAGTCGAGCTCTGCGACGGCGGTTCCTTCGGCGACTCCGAGATCGAAATTGAAGGTGGTGGATTGGAGTACTCCGGTGCCCTCGCGGCTCAGGACCGGCATGTTCCTGACTCGCCAGTTCCCATCCACCGCGAGGTTGAAATACAAGACCTGCTCCTCGCCGACAAACTGGATGTTCACCGACCCCCACTGGGAGAGCGGGTGCAGCTCGTCATCGAGGGTGATGTCGAGTTGGAAGAACTCGAGGCTCGTGAGCCCGTTGACTGAGACCACCTCGGTCCCGAGACGACGGGGCGATCCACTCTGAGGGCCGGTCTGCGGCTCGGGCGCCTGGCAGGCCAGCACCCAGCCGGCCACCACCAGGAGAGCTACTACCAAGGGAGGACACCGCGCGGGTCGCCTCATGAGCAACCTCCTGAAAAAGACAAACGCCGACCTGCTCGCGGCAGTTCGGCGATCTAGGGTCCCTCGTGGGTCAGGCCGTCGCGAAGGACGCGAAGACCGGGGCGGAGATCTTCGCTCCCGGTTGGAGCGCTGTCAAGCAGGACTGCTATTATTGCCCCATGCGCTCGTATCTGGATCTCCTCCGGCATGTACTGACCACCGGGCGTCCGAAGGACGACCGCACCGGCACCGGCACGCTCAGCTGTTTCGGGTATCAGCTGCGCATCAGCCTCTCAGACGGCTTCCCCCTCCTCACGACCAAGCGCATTCACTGGAAGTCGGTCGTGCATGAGCTACTCTGGTTTCTGCGGGGTGAAACCAACGTGAGGTCGCTCAAGGAAGCGGGAGTTTCGATCTGGGACGAATGGGCGGGACCCACCGGCGATCTCGGACCTATATATGGATATCAGTGGCGGTCCTGGCCCGCCGCGGGTGGCCGCCACATCGATCAGATCGCCGAGGTGATCCGGCAATTGCGCACGACGCCACACTCGCGGCGCATGATCGTGAGCGCGTGGAACGTCGGTGATCTCGACCAAATGGCGCTCCTGCCGTGCCACACGCTGTTCCAGTTCTACGCGGTGGATGGCCGCCTCTCCTGCCAGCTCTATCAGCGAAGTGCCGATGTGTTCCTGGGAGTTCCCTTCAACATCGCATCGTATGCCTTGCTCGTGCTCATGGTGGCCCAGGTCACCGGGCTCGGGCCGGGCGAGTTCGTCCATACCTTCGGCGACGTCCACCTGTACACCAACCATCTGGACCAGGCCCGGGAGCAGCTCACCCGGGAGCCGCGTCCGTTACCCACCGTCCGGCTCAATCCGGCCGTCCGTGAGATCGACGACTTCCGCTACGAGGACGTCACCCTGGACCGGTACGATCCCCATCCTCCCATCCGCGCGCCGGTGGCGGTGTGATCGTATCGCTGGTTGCCGCGATGGCGGAGAACCGGGTGATCGGCACAGGCGGTACCCTCCCCTGGCATCTCCCGCTGGACATGCAGTACTTCAAGAAGCTGACGGTGGATCACACCGTTATCATGGGCCGCAAGACCTTCCAGGAGCTCAAGCATCCCCTGGCCAACCGGCGCAATGTGGTGATCTCGCGCGACCCCGACTTCCATCCGCGCAGTGTGACGGTGGTTCCTTCCCTCGACGAAGCCCTCGCCCTCGGCGCTACCGAGAAGGAGGTATTCGTCATTGGGGGTGGAGAGATCTTTCGTCTCGCGCTGCCACGGGCCGATCGGCTCTATCTCACCTTCGTCCATGCCGATGTTTCGGGTGACACCTTCTTCCCGCCGCTCGATCAGGCAGTGTGGGCGCTGGAGGAAGAGGAGCACCATCCGGCCGACGAACGGCACGCCTATCCGTTCTCCTTTCGCCGTTATCGGCGGATTCGGCCGTAAAACCTATTGTGCAGTCTCCGTTTTTTCCTTAGCTTAGACCAATCGCAGTACATGTTCTCCTTCAAGGAGGTCCGTTGGCGGTTCGAATAGGATTCGCCTACAACCAGAAGCCTCCAGTCCCGGCGCCGACTTCGGCCCGCAAGTCTCAATCCCCCGCCGCTCCTCCCGAATCAGTTCCCCCGAGCCGAGCGCTGCGCTCCGATCTTCCCCAGCCCGATCTCTATGCCGAATGGGATGAGCCCGACACGATCGAGGCGATCGCCACCGCACTCTCCGGCGTAGGCGAGGTCATCCGGCTCGAAGCAGGCGGTGATTTCCCGCGGCATCTCATGGAGGCGCGGCCCGACTTCGTGTTCAATACGGCTGAGGGGCTGCACGGGGTGAATCGCGAGAGCCACGTCCCCGCGATCTGCGAGTTTCTGGGGATCCCCTACCACGCGAGCGATCCCCTCACCCTCGGTCTCACCCTTCACAAGGGCCGGGCAAAGGAGATCCTCTCCTACTACGGCGTGCCGACCGCGCCGTTCGTGGTGGCGAGCAGCAAGGCCGACGCGCGGAACGTGACGCTTCC
>JBQTHV010000140.1:0-3715 GCA_052389555.1 Gemmatimonadales bacterium
GTCAAGGGACATAGCATTCCTCCGGGGTGCGATAGCCCAGGCGTTTGCGGGGTCGGCGGTTCAGCTTGGTAGCGATTCGGTTACAGTCGTGCTGGGTGAGGTGAGCCATGCTGGCTCCTTTCGGGAGGTACTGCCGGAGCAGGCCGTTCGTGTTCTCGCTGGTCCCCCGTTCCCAAGCGTGGTGCGGCGTCGCGAAGTAGAAGCGCGAGGCGATCCGGCGCTCGAGGGTCGCGTAGCTGTGGAACTCGGTGCCATTGTCCACAGTGAGAGTCCGCACCTGCCGGGGCTGGGTGCGGATCAGCCGGTGGGCCCGGTGGTTCACGTGGGCTCCGGTCCGCCGCGCCACCTTCCCGACGGCGACAAAGCCGGACTTGCGCTCGACCAACGTCAGGACGCACGGGCCGGCCTGGCCAGCCCCCAGCATCGTGTCCCCTTCCCAGTGCCCGAAGCGGGAGCGGTTCTCCGCGCCGGCGGGCCGCGCCGTGATCGGCCGCTTCCCGGCGAGCCGCCCACGGCTGTCGTAGGCTCCATAGCGCTTGCGGCATTTCTTCCGGGCCCCTCGCAGGTGGAGGTAGAGCCGTCCTCCCGCGCGCTTGTCGGCCCAGAGGTACCGGTAGATCGTCTCGTGGCTGATCACGAGGATTCGGTGTCGGCTCAGCCACCCCGCGATTTGCTCGGGGCTCCAGTCTTCGCGAACCAGCGCCTCGATGCGGGCCCAGTCGGCCGGGGTAAACCGCGCATTTCGGCGCGAGCGAGACCGACGGCTCCGCGCATACCAGTCCGCGAGCTGCGGGCGGTAGGACCGCCCATCGCTGTGCGAGCGGTTCCGGCGGACCTCGCGCCCGATCGTGCTGCGGTGCCGCCCCAGGACCCGGGCGATCGCGGCCGGCGAGAGCCCGCACTGCCGCAGCAGGCCCAAAGTGTATCTTTCCGCAAAGGTGATCTGGCGATACGGCATCGTAGGCTTCCTTCTCTTGGCGGAGAACAGAAGACTACGGTATCTCCAGGTCACCTTTCGCGTTAGGGAACTTGTTGCACTTAAGTTATGAATCCGCGCTGCCTAACCAGCGCTTGCAGCAGACGAGCCCTCAACGCTTCGGCCGCCGCGCGATATCTTATTGGTTCAAGGTTGCGCGGCGGCCCCAGCAGGGCTCCCTGCTGAAGCGCAAGGCGTTAGACCGCAATCGACCTCGGGCCATTGCGAGGATCCGGCCCGACGGAGGTCCCGATGTCCACGACACCTAATGACACCGTCCGTACGATGCACGCGCTCTGCGACGAGATCAGGAAGGCGATCGCCCGGGGTCAGCTTCCGGTCGAGCACGTGGCAGATCTTAAGCGAGCAGTCGACGAAACCCGCTTGCGCCTCTGGGCCTCGATGAACGCCGCCAAAGACGCAGACCCGACCTGGGTCCAGGACTTCTGGCTGCAGCGGGCTGCGGAGGTCTGTTTGAGCATGGTCGAACGCTTGGAGCGGGGGGAGTTGGACCGCCGTTCCCCCCGAGCAGGCGCACTGCGGGCGCTTGCTGAGCGCCTAACCGCGGCCCTGGCCTAGCGACGCGGCACAGAAGGGATGCATGCCAATGCCCTACGGCCTTGGGTGGCTGAGCACACGTATCGGACAACGCTGCGTCGGACGCTGCCGGCTGCACTGCACGGCCATCAACGAGGCAGCCGTGATGGAGCAGTGACCGGCGAGGGGGATTTGCGGCATAACCCGCGCTTGCAGCAGACGAGCCCCTGAACGCCTCGGCCGCCGCGCGGTATATTCCTGAGGCTTGGTCGCGCGGCGGCTTCGGCAGGCGCTCGCAGCTGAAATGCCGAGCGTTATGCCAATAAGGACGTACCAGGGCACGGTGGACCAATGACTCCGAGCATTCTCGGCATGCGTATCAGGTCTGGCTGGGCATCTGCCATCTTGCTCACCACCGATCGGCAAGGCCCGAGGTTCCTGTATCGGTGTCGGGTGCAACTCGCCGATCCAAAGGTGCCGCAGTCCTCACAGCCATATCATCGAGGGTTTGGTCGGTTACAGAAGAATGCCGCGGTTCTTGATCGCCTGACCGGTACTGTTAACGCTACCACGGATCGATCCTTGTCTACTCTGATCGAGGAATGCCGAGCTCTAGGTTACGCACCTGCGGCAGTGGCGCTTGTTGTTGGGAGCACAATCGAGCCGACGAAGATCACCAATGAGCACATGCGGGCGCACGCTTACGAAGCCCAGCTCTTCCGGTCTGCACTTGAGCGCGCCACGGCAAGGCTAGGCCTCGAATATTCCGTCATTCGGGAACGCGATTTGCCAGTGTTGGTTCAGAAGGCGCTGGGCCCTCATGCTGCTGCGAGAGTCGCCGCGTTGCGGACAGTAGCTGGCTCGCCTTGGCGCGCTGACGAAAAGCTCGCCACGCTAGCCGCCTGGACGATGATCGCGGGGCTAGGCGGTCAAGAGCCGGGACTGGCACAAGGACGGCATAACCCGCGTTTGCAGCTGATCGGGCCCTAGGCGCTTCGGCCGCCCCCGGATATGTTATGGACTTGGATCGGCGGCGGCCTCAGCAGGGCCCGACAGCTGAAACGCAGTCCGGTAGGCAGCACCGCGCTTCCATCGCAGAGGTGATGATCCTCCCCGGTGACCGACACTTCTCAAGGAGGGTATGATGTGGCCCCGACCTAATCTGATCTTGCTCGCGGGAGCATTCGCATGGGGCTGCCAGGCTCCGCAGCCGCCGATCGACGTGACGGCCGAGATGCGGGCCGCCAACGGCCAATTCACCGCGGCCTTTACTGCGCACGATGCTCAGGCGCTGGCGGGACTCTACACCGAGGACGCCAAAGTGCTACCACCTAACAGCGACTTCGTCGTTGGACGAACCGCGATTCAGACGTTCTGGCAGGGGGTGATGGACGCTGGAGTGGCTGGTGCGGCGCTGACGGTCGAGGAGGCAGTGGGTACCGACAGCTTGGCGGTTGAGGTCGGACGATACCGGCTGTCGAGCTCCGCCGGAGATACGATTGACGAGGGGAAGTACATCGTCTGGTGGAAGCGCGCAAGCGCGGGCTGGCGGTTGCATCGCGACATCTGGAATAGCAGCAGACCAGCCTCGTGACTCCCAGACGTGAGCAACCGGGAAGATAGGTAACACGGTAGACCGGGAGGATGGGTAACACCTCCTTGGGGTTGGGGAGGGGCAGTAAGCGTTCAGTCCCGGATGATCATGTCGCGTTCGTCGACTTTCCCGAGCAGGACCGTGCCGAAGTCGAGGGACCAGATCCCGTCGTCGGTTTCTTCCAAGCCGATGTGATGCCGTTTGAGCGCATTGGCGATGAAGAGCAGCTTGTGTTGGAGCCGAAAGGTGCCGGCGTTGGTGACGCGCTTCACGATGAAGTGTCCGGGATACTCGAGCGGGGGGAGCCGGGCGGGATACGGGCGCGGGGACGCGGTGTAGGAGGAGCTGGGGGTCCGACCGCTGAGATACTCGTGTGGCCGTTCGTCGTTGTAGAGGGTGCTGAAGCGATTGAAGGCCCGTTGCTGGGCCGCGAGGTTCGCGCGCGGGGGCCGACAGGCGCCCGCCTTGAGCGTGCGGTGCACGCCGTGGCGGCTCCCTTGAACACGTCCTTCACCACCCGA
The DNA here is from genome assembly GCA_052389555.1 of Gemmatimonadales bacterium. GTDB lineage: Bacteria > Gemmatimonadota > Gemmatimonadetes > Gemmatimonadales > GWC2-71-9 > JABFSM01. The sequence continues at coordinate 3,629 of JBQTHV010000140.1, forward strand.
TTGTGATTCGGGTTCAAGCCCCGAGTCAGTGGCGCCCGGCGCCGGCGCACCGCGCGCCCGCGCTCGAGGCGATAGTCGTCGCTCGAG
>JBQTHV010000141.1:0-8143 GCA_052389555.1 Gemmatimonadales bacterium
AGCTTGGCCAGCACGAGCTCCCGGTCCCCGATCGGCGTCGCGAGAATCGGCTCCAGCGTGCGTTGCTCTTTCTCTCGCACGATCGAGAGCCCGGCCGGCCCGCTGGCCAGCGCGATAGGCATCAGCAGGTACCAGATCCCGAAGTCACGGAGGATCAGCCGGGTCAGTTTCTCGTTCAGGGTCACCCCGACGAGCGAAGGATCCTGCTGCACGATTCCCACCAGGCTCCGAAGCCCCGGATCGGACGCGGTGCGGACGTCACCCATTAAGATGGGAACGAGACCGACCAGCAGGACGGGGAGCAGCACGCCCACGATCGGCAGCAGGACGTAGCCCGGCCAGACCTGACGATTCCCGCGCAGGTCGCGGAGCTCTTTCCGGCAGAACAGGAACAGCAGGCGAGCACTCATGGCTCGGTCTCGATGGCGCGGAGATAGATCTCCTCGAGCGAGGCCCGCACCGGGCGCACCTCCCTGATCGCCGCACCCCCAGCTACCAGCGCCGCCACGAGCCGGGGGGTGGTGTCCTCCAGATCGGCGGTCTCGACTCGCAGGAGCAATCCGGTCTGGCTGACCTGACTCACCCCGGGTACGGCGCGTGCCACGGCCGCCAGTCGCTCGGCTTCATCCGCCAGCCGGACCTCGAGGGCGGCTGCATAACCCGCGAGCTCATCCAGCGTACCGAACGCGAGCAGCCGGCCTTGGAGGATCCCGATGAGATCGGCCAGGGTTTGCGCTTCGCCGAGGTGGTGGGTGGAGAGCAGCACCGTTCGTCCCTGGCGCCGCAGCTCGCCGATGAGGTCACGAACGTCGCGCGCCGCGGCCGGATCGAGCCCCGCCGTCGGCTCGTCCAGGAAGATCACGTCTGGCTCGTGCAGCACGGCCCGGATCAGCGCGAGCCGTTGCTTCATGCCCTTGGAGTATTCGCCGAAGGGGCGGTCCCGCGCGTCCCAGAGCTCGAGCTGGCGGAGCCAGCGCTCGATGCTTCTCGCCCGCACCGTGTGGTCCAGCCCGTACAGCCGGCCGAAGAAGTCCAGATTTTCGGCGCCGGTCTGCCGGTCGTAGAAGCCGGGCGTCTCGGTAAGCAGGCCCGCCCGGCGGCGCAACGCAGTAGCCGCGTCCCGCGCCGCCGGTAACCGCACGCCCGCGACGACCGCCGAGCCCTCGGTCGGGGTCAGCAGGCCAAGGAGCATGCGCATCGTGGTGGTTTTCCCCGCCCCGTTGGGGCCGAGCAGCACGCAGACCCGGCCGGCGGGGACCTCGAAGGAAATCCGCTCGACCGCGACCCGCCCGTGGAAGTGCTTGGAGAGTGCCGAGACGCTGATCACGCGAGATTGCCGACTTGCCGCATGCCGCGGGCAATATCCACCCGCGAGAGCAGGATCAGACCGGCCCCGAAGAACAGCACCACCAGCAGCACGGCCATCCGCGCGCCGAACCCATCGGCCACGAAGCCAAAGGACATCGCGAGTACGGTGCCCAACCGGGAGAAGGTCCCCCAGAACCCGAACATCTGGGACACCTTGTCGCGAGGCGCCAGGAGGCCCACCACGGTCCGGCTGCTGGCCTGGGTAGCGCCGATAGCCGAGCCGGCGATCAGGCCGAGGACCTGGAAGACCTGCTTGGGGCCTGCGCCGGTCAGCCCGCTGAGCTGGCCCAGGAAGTAGATCCCTAACACGCCGGCGATCCACCACACCAGGGTGGCCATGACCGTGCGCTTGGGCCCGATCCGGCTCTCCAGCCAGCCGAACAGGAACGCGCCCGCCGCGGCGCTCAATTGCAGCCCGATGAAGAGGGTCCGGAGCTCGGCATCGCGGTAGCCCACCTCCCGGCTCGCATAGATGGAGACGAACTTCACGATCGCGTCGATCCCCGCCATATACACCATGAACGCGAGCAGGAACCGGAACAGGACCGGGTTCTGCTGCGCGGTGCGGGCGGTTTGCCGGAACTCCGAGAGTCCCGCCCGGAAGAGCCGGCCCAGGCCGGCACGCTCATACCCCGGCATCGGGCGGCTCCGGTTCCGGACCAGCAGAAAGGTCGGCAGGGCGGTGAGCAGGAAGAACGCCCCGATCGCGACCATGGCAAGCTGGTTCTCGCGCACGTAGCGCCACGGCTCCGCGGCGGGATCGGCGGTGACGATGAAGGTGATCGCCACGAAGATACTGGCGAGCCCGCCGAAGTACCCGATCCCCCAGCCTAACCCGGAGATCTTTCCCATGTTCTGCGGCGTGGAGATGTCCGGGAGGAAGCTGCCGCAGAAGGTCTCGCTCAGCATGAAGCCCGCGTTGCTGAGCGCGACCAGCGCGATCGCGGCTCCCACCTGGCCCGGCTGGACCAGCGCGAGCGCCGCGGTGGCGAGCGCGCAGGTGGCCGCGGCGAAAAAGAGATAGCGCTTCTTCCGCCCGCTGTAGTCGCAGATCGCGCCCACCATCGGCGAGAGCACCAGCGCCAGCATCGTGGAGATGATGATCGCGAGCGACCAGTAGGAGTTCCGCACCGCGGACCCGGCCGGCACGATGTACTCGACGAAGAACTTCGAGTACAGCACGGTGATGACGACGGTGGTGTAGCTCGAGTTGGCGAAATCGAACATCGCCCATCCGAAGATCTCCCGGCGGGTGACCGGCGGGGTCTTGGGAACCGGCGCGGCAGGAACGGCGGCAGGCTCCGCCGTCACGCCGGGTGGTGCTTCATCACATCGAGTTGCTCCTGGGTGAACGTGTTGAGGCCGACGATCTTGGCCTCCCGCCGGAATTCGGGAGGAACCACGTTGCGGGCGGCTTCCTTGTTCTCCACGTCGAGGATGATCCAGGCCTTATGCTCGCCGTCGGCGCAACCCCAGTCGGCGTGAGTCAGGAAATGCGAACCGGTTCGCAGGAAGACCTCGATGGCCCGGAGACAGCCGGCCTTGCTGGCCTGGTGAGGAACTTCGATCAGAAATCGCGGCATGAGCAGCTCCCCCCTCCTCAGCCTGGTGCCGCCGGCCTATCCGGAGGCACCGGATACCATAACCTCCTCTCCAGAGGACGAAAAGGCGGCAGGACTGAAGCCCGGACGTGCCCGCCGGGGCGGACCTCTCGTCGCCCATCAAGGGAGGGGTCGCTCCCCGTGCCGGAAACCGGCATGACAGGGGAAGAAAGGAGGACAGGCAATGCGAGACTCGATTCGAGGCAGCGCGCTGGTGCTCATGGGGATCGCCCTGGCCTGCGCGCCATCCCGCTCGCGAGAACAGCTGGAAACCACAACCGAGGACGGCCGGAGCACATCGCCTTCGGTGCTGGCCGCCAACCAGCGCGGCGCCACGCTCATTCGCGTAGTGAACGCGATGCCGGACGCCAGCATCGATATCGCGGCCGGCCAGGTTCTGCTGTTCCGCGACATCGGCTACGAGGAGGTCACGGCGTTCCAGGAGTTCCGCGACAACGTGGCGCAGTTCACGGTGCGGTACACCGGCCAGGATAGTGCGCTGGCGACTAACCGCGAGGCCATGGGCGACGGCGCCCGCTATACGATCGTCGCGCTGCACCCCATGGCGGGCGAGACCAAGCTCCGCGTGTTACGCGACGAGCTCACCGCCCCGAACCACAGGACCAAGATCCGGGTGATCAATGCGGTCACCGGCGCGAGCGATCTGCAGGTGTTGGTGATGGGACAGGATGATCCGATGTTCGGGGACATCGATCCGGGGCTCGAGGCAGGCTACCGGGAAATCGAGCCCATGACAGGGACCCTGATCTTCAAGATCAAGGACGGCGCGCCGCTGGCCCGCCTGGAGGACACTCGGCTCGAGGCTGGCCGGGCCTACACCATCGTGCTGGCCGGAGCGGACTGGAACAAGGTCGAGATCATCCGGTTCGAGGACCGGCTGGTCGGGGGGCAGGAGGTGACGCTCAAAGAGCAGTGAAAAGTGAAACGTGAAAAGTGAAAGGTGAGGAGTGAAAGGCCCGGGAGGTGAAGTACCTTTTCACTTTTCACCTTTCACTTTTCACCTTTCACTTCATCAGCCCGTACCCGGTATAGATCCCCATGGCGGCCATGGCCAGCGCCACCAGGGCGCCCGCCAGCGCGAGCAGTTTGGGGTGGCGGTACCCGTTCATGAGATCCGCGCGATAGGCGGCCACCAGCACGGCGCCTAACCCGAAGGGAAGAATCAGCCCGTTCAGGGCGCCCACCGCGATCAACACGGCGACCGGCCGGCCCACCGCCAGAAAGATGGCCGTCGAGATCGCAATGAATGCGATGATCAGCGGGGTAGTCTTCGCTTCCCACCCGGGGCGTAGGGTACGCACGAAGGTGACCGAGGTGTACGCCGAGCCCACCACCGAAGTAATGGCGGCGGCCCACATCACCGCGCCGAAGAGGCGATACCCCACCGGACCGGCGGCCAGCCGGAAGACCGAGGCGGGCGGATTGGCCGGGTCGAGCGCGAGGCCCTGACTCACCACACCCAGAGCGGCGAGGAAGAGCATAACCCGCATCACCGTGGCAACCCCGATGCCGGTGACCGCCGAGCGAGTGGCCGGCCCGATCGCGGCGGGCCCGCTCAGGCCGGCGTCGAGCAAACGGTGCGCCCCCGCGAAGGTGATGTAGCCGCCTACCGTGCCGCCAACGATGGTGAGAATGCTCAGCCCATCGAGGCGGACCGGAGCGACAGTCCGAACCAGCGCCTCCCCCAACGGAGGATGCGCGGTGACCGCCACATAGACGGTCAACGCTACCATGACGATTCCCATGACCTGGGCGAACCGGTCCATGGCCCGGCCAGCTTCCCGCGAGAGGAACAGCGCGATCGCCAGTCCCGCCGAAACGACCGCGCCGAGCGGAGGCGGGGTCCCCAGGAGCGCATTGAGGCCTAACCCGGCCCCCGCGACGTTGCCGATGTTGAACGCGAGCCCACCGGCCGCCACCAGGATCGCCAGGGCCTTGCCTAACCCGGGAAGGACCCGGTCGAGCAGCGGCTGGGCCGGCCGGCGCGCGGCGATGATCACCCGCCAGATGGTGAGCTGGGCGCCCAGGTCGAACAGCACCGACATGAGGATGGCAAACCCGAAGCTGGCGCCCAGCGCGCCGGTAAACACCACGGTCTGGGTAAGAAACCCCGGTCCGATGGCCGAAGTCGCCATGAGGAAAGCGGCGCCGAGCAGGACGCGCAGGCGGCCGCGCCGGAGAACGGCGGCGCTATCTTCCCGTGCCATGCCGGCTCCCTGGTTTCCCAAACGCATTCTGGTCTCCCACACCCTGCATGAGGGGCTCGGCGAGTACCTCACCGCGCGCCGCCCGGACCTCGAGATCCGCGCGCGGGACGCCGCCGAGATCACCGCAGCGGACGTCACCTGGGCCGAGGTGTTCGTCGGGTTCCGGCCCCCGCCGGCGGGGCCCTGGCGCGGGCTCACCTGGATTCATGGGATCGGGGCGGGCGTCGATGCCTTCGCGTTCCGGACCGGTCTCGGCCCTAACACGCTGCTCACCCGGACCTCCGAAGATTTCGGGCCGATGATCGGGGAATACTGCGCGGCCCGGACCCTCGCCGTCACCCAGAAGCTCCGGCAATTCGAGGCCGACCAGCGCGCCCGGGTCTGGCGGCCGAAGCATCCGGCGCCGCTCCGGGGGACCTGGGCGCTGGTCATCGGCACCGGCGCGGTCGGCCGGGGTATCGCCCGCGCACTCCAGGGCCTCGGCGTCCACGTCGAGGCCATCTCCCGAACCGGCGCGCCCCGAGAACCGTTCGAAGCCGTCTATCCGATCGACCGGCTCGAACCGTCGCTCACCGATGGACGCTGGCTCATCCTGGCGTGCCCGCTCACCGAGGCAACCTTCCATCTCATTGACCGCGAGCGGCTGCGGGACTGCCGCGGCACCTACCTGATCAACGTCGGGCGCGGGGCGCTGGTGGAGGAAGCGGCGCTTCCCGAAGCCCTTGCGAGCGGTGCCTTGTCGGGCTGCGCGCTCGACGTCTTCGAACGGGAACCTCCTCCTCCGGACTCGCCCTGGTGGGATCACCCCGCCGTCACCATCTCGCCCCACATCTCGGGCCTCACCACCATTCCCGGCGCGGGAGATGGGTTCCTCGCTTGTCTCGCGGAAGTCGAGGCGGGCCAGCGGCCGGCGCTGGCGGTGGACCTCACGCGGGGATACTAAGGTGAGAGGTGAGAGGTGAGAGGTAAGAGGTAAGAGGTGAGAGGTCGCGGATCAGGAACGGTGTCCCTCTCACCCCTCACTTCTCACCACTCACCTCTAAACGCGCAGGTGGTCCGACCGCCAGTGCTGCACCGCCTTCTTCACATCGTCCCGGCTAACCAGCTCGCCCGCGAGGATCCGATCGACCAGGTGAGGCACCTCACCGTCGGACGCAAACCGGATCCCGACGAGCTGATCGACCGTAAGCTTTTCGATGTCGAACCCGCGCCCTGGCAGGAGCCGCTCGAGTCGGAGCGTCTCCTCGAGCCGCACCACCCGGTCCTGGACCCGCTTGGCCATCCAGCGCGCGCACATGAACGCGACCACCACGGCGCTCGCCACCACCGCGTTCCAGATCGGCCAGAAGCCGGGCTCCTCCACGGCCTGCTTGATCTGGAGCGCGGCGTTGGCCCCCAGAAGCGGCATGACGATGAAATGCCACGGCAAGAGATATCGCCGGTGGTTCTGATAGGATTGGACCGGAGGTTCAGGCATCGGAGTCCGGGGTGAGGGACAGTGGCCGGGACCACAAAAGCGTGAACAGTGAACAGTCAACCGTCAACCGGAACTGCCTACGGCCGAAGGTCGGTACTGCCAGGCTGGTCCGGTTGACCGTTGACTGTTGACCGTTGACGCTGTTCCTCCTCGCGACGGCGCCCGAAATACCAGTACAGGGGTAGCCCGAGCACCAGCAGCCCCGCGCCGACCGCGGCATCCCGGGGAGCGGCGAGAATCGTGTTGCCAATGAGATACCCCGAAAACAGGATGAACACCAGGGGCGTGACCGGATATCCCCACGCGCGGTAGGGGCGGGTCAGGACTGGCTCGCGGCGGCGCAGCCGGATCACCGCGGCGCAGGACAGGGCATAGAACAGGAACGACACGAACACGACATAACCCGCGAGCTGCAGGTAGGTCCCCGAGAGGGCGAGCAGCGCGGCCCAGATGCCCTGGACCACCAGCACCCGGTTCGGGGCGTCGTAGCGGGGGTGCAGCCGCGCGGCCCACCGAAAGAATTTCCCTTCGATCGCCATCGCGTAGGGGATCCGGGCGGCCGTGAAGATGATCCCGTTGTTTGCTCCGAGGGTCGAGACCAGCACGCCAAGGGTAATGAGGCCTGCCCCGACGCTCCCCAGCACCACCTGCATCGCGTCCGCGGCCACGAAACTCGATTGGGCGGCCGCCGCCTGCCCCAGGACATAGACCATCGCGACCGACACGCCGACGTACAGCAGGCCCACGATCAGGGTCGAGAAGATGATCGAGCGGGGCATGTCGCGCTCCGGCCGCCGGAGCTCGCTCCCCACGTAGGTGATCTCGATCCAGCCGTCGAAGGCGAACAGGACGCCGAGCATGGCCACCCCGAAGGGCACCACCAGCCGCCCGATCTCCTCCGTGGGCCAGAAGGGCGCGAAGTTGGCGGCCCGCCCGCCCGGCACGAGGAACGCCGCCGCGATCAGCCCGACGACCACGGCCATCTTGAGGATGGTGAGCAGGTTCTGGGTGAACGCCCCGGTACGCAGCCCGAAATAGTTGAGGCCGGTCAGGACCAGGATCGAGCCCACCGCGACCAGCTTGACTCCTAACCCGCTGAGCGGGACGAAGAAGCCGAGGTAGGTCGCGAACCCGACGGCGACCGCGGCGATCGAAGCGGGATTGATGATGACCGAGCTGCCCCACCCGTAGAGATAGCCCCAGAGGGGGCCGTAGGCGCGCTCGAGATACACGAATTGCCCCCCGGCCTGCGGCATCGCGGCACCCAGCTCGGCGATACAGAGCGCCCCGCACAGCGAGACCAGCGCGCCCGCGACCCACACCAGGATGGTCGGAAAGGACGAGGTGAACGCCGCCGCGATGGCGGCAGGCACGATGAAGATGGACGACCCGATGATCGTGCCAACGTTGATCATCGTGGCATCGAGGAGGCCCAGCTCGCGGCGGAGGGGCACGAGGGCTATTGGCTA
>JBQTHV010000142.1:0-3162 GCA_052389555.1 Gemmatimonadales bacterium
GCGCTCAAGGGCGCCCGCATGTTCGAGCGGGTTAGTGTACCCGTGGTCGGCATCGTCGAGAACATGGGGCCCTACACCGACCCGGCGACCGGAGTGCGCTATGCGTTCTTCGCGGAGGGAGGCGGCGCTCGCCTGGCGGCGGAAGTTGGCGCCCCCTTGCTCGGCTCGGTGCCGCTCCAGCCCGGGGTTGCCGACCAGGCCGATGCCGGGTTACCGATCGTGGTAGCAGAGCCGGAGAGCGCGGCGGCCAAGGCCCTGCTCCAGATTGCCGAGCGGTTCCATCAGGAAGCCGGCTCTCGCGCGATGGCGCTGCCGGTGATTCATCAATAGCCCTCAGCGCCACTCCACCGCGACCCCACCCAGCGCCGAGCCTTCCGACGACGTCGCGCCGCGGCAAAGTGCCACGGCCCGCCCTCTTTTCCGGCCCGCCCGTCCGTCGCTAGAACCCGTACCGGAGGGCGAACTGCACCTGATAGTAGGACGCGGGGCTCGCCAAGGAGGATCCGACGAATGCCGGATCGAACCGGAAAACTGGCTCCGACGTTGCCGGCGGCCCCCCTGTCTGACCGACGTGCCTGAGGAGCGCGACATTGGGGGTTCGCACCAGGCCCCAGTCCTGATCGATGAGGTTCAGGGCATTGAAGACCTCGACCGTGAGCGCAAGGCTGTGTCCGCGTGGGCTCGGAAGCCCCTGGCGAAGCGAGACGTGCAAGGTGTGTCCCCAAGGACCCGTGCAGCTGTTCCGCTCCAGAATCCGACCCCGTTGCTTGCGAAGGCAGGGAGTTCCTGCGATGAACTGATTCAGTGCTTGTTGCTGAATGCCGACCTCCGCGGCGCTCCCGGCGAACCGGATCTCCGACGCGTCCCCCGCATCCCGTGGCACGTAGAGAGGGTCGTTGACGGCCCCGTCCGCGTTGAGGTCTCCCGATCCGACATCGGGGCCGGCGAGGTACGTGAACGGCGTGCCCACCGCCCCGACGTAGAGCAGCGAGAGATCGGTGCGCCAGCGACGCCATGGGGCGGTGTAGGTGCCCGCGACCACAACGCGGTGCGGCTGATCGAGGTCGGACCGCGTGAGCCGGAACGCCTCCTGCCGATCCGAGATTACCCAGGCGCGCCAGTTGTCCGCTGCGACGGGCGAGGTCGGCGTCTGAATGTCCCGGGCCTGCGAATAGGTATAAGAAGCGACGGCTTCGATCCCATTGTTGAACCGCTTGACCAGTTGAACCGAGATATCGGCGTAGCGGTTCCGAGAGTGGCTGGCGAGATCGATGACTTCGGGAAACCTCGGGCTCACCAGGTCCGGGGTTGCCTTGCCCAGGATATCGAGGGCGCCGTAGAGCGTGCGGCCGGAGCGATCCCTGACGGACGGTGGCGCCAGGGCGCGATTGAGAAAGGCACCATCGCGGATCTGGTAGCTGAGCAGCCCTTCGACCGACGCCACGATCCCCCAGGGCAGGCCCCGCTCGTAGCTGAGCGAGGCGCGCAGCGCCCGAGGCGGGGCCAGGTTGGAGTCCAGCAGATTCACCGGTCCTCCCTGGTCGGCCAGGATGCTCTCCCCCTTGGCGCAGGCGGCCGGCGCGTTGCGATAGTCGGGCTCGAACAAAGGTGCCTCACCGCGATCGTTCTTCGTCGTCCCGCACCGAAGCGTCCGAATCCCTTCCCCATAGTTGGCGAAGGCATTCACCCACCAATTGAGCGGCCACGGGCTGGTGAAGAGGCCGAGCCCTCCCCGAACCCGGTCATCTCTACTACGGCCAAGCTCCCAGGTGAAACCCACTCGCGGCGACCAGACAATGCGCGCCGCCGGAAGCCGGTCCGTACGCCGGCCGAAGAGCGAATCGACCGCCGCAGCATAGGGAGGGTGACCGTTGACCAATGGCAGCTCCGCCCGCAGGCCAGCATGCACCGACAGACGAGCGTCCACCTGCCACGCATCGCCGACAAAGGAGGTCAGGCGGGTGCCCGACACCGCAGCGGTGCCCCCACCGAAATCCGTCGAAATCCGAAAGCTCGCGGCCTGTCTCTGCTCCAGCGAATCGAGGCTCCAGAAGGTCCAGAACCCGTAGCGTCCTAGCACGGCCTCCCGGCCCGCCCGGTAGATCTCCGCCTCCGCCCCCAGGGTGATCCGGTGCGACCGCCCCACGGGAAGCGTGAGGCGGTCTGTAAGTTGGATGGCCCGCTGGGTGACGGCATCGGCCAAACTCTCCGGACTCCCCGCCTGCAGGCGCGCCGCCCCCGGACTGCCCGCGCGGGGAACGAACACGCTCACCAGAGGCTGAGCCGCGAAGGGCTCGGTCGTTACCGGACCGCTGGAGCGACCGACGAGCAATTCATTCACCGCTCCACCGGGGAACGACGTGTGGAGCTGGGCCACCGTTGCGTTCCAGGTGCTCCGCTGCTCCGAGCCTACCGTAGAAAGCGGAAAGAGGTCGCTCCCCATGGGGCGAGAAAAGCGCTCCGATCGACTCCACCCGTAGTTGTGGCGGAACACTAGCCGCCCGTTCCAGGCGGGCAGGGCGATGTCCAGGCGGGCGAAGAGATTGCGGAGCGGGTTCGCGTTGCTCACCAGGCCGGCCGAGCCGGCCTGCAGACCAAACCCAGCGAGTACCTGGGTGAAGCGATCGATCGCTGCCCGGTCCACCGGTACGTCGGGCGTCGCTGCCGCGTCCTGTTCGAGATAGGGACCCGCGGCCGGTGAGCGATGGTGCTGGAGCTCTGACGCCACGAAGAAATGGGCCCGGTTCCGCACCACCGGTCCGCCGAGCGAAAACCCGTATTGGACCCGCTCGTAGGGGGCCTCGCGGAGCGACGGGACGTTCCGCGCAAGCTGCTCGTTCCGCGCGAACACATACACGCTCCCGTGCAGGGCGTTGCCCCCACTCCGGGTGACCGCGTTGACTAGCGCACCGGAGAAGCCGCCGTGCCAGACCTCATATGGCGCCACCAGAACCTGGTACTCCTTCACGGCCTCGATGGGAATCTGCTTTCCGGTGGGGGAGGGATTGCGGCCGAAGCTCGCTTGCTCGACCGCGCCGTCCACCCGAAACCCCGCGAACCGGAAGTTGCCGCCGGCGCCGGATACTCCTCGCGTGGTGGAAACGTGGGGAGACAGCTGCACGAAGCTGTAGAGATCGCGATTGGCGGTGGGGAGCCGGCGTA
>JBQTHV010000143.1:0-17698 GCA_052389555.1 Gemmatimonadales bacterium
CCAGCACTACGCGCTCTTCCCCCATCTGAGCGTCGAGCGCAACGTGGCCTACGGGCTCGAGCGGCGCGGCACCCCCCGTGCCGAGCTGGTCCCGCGGGTTAGGCAAGCGCTGGCCCTGGTTCAGCTCGACCCGGATGCATTCGGCCGGCGGCGCCCGACCGAGCTCTCCGGCGGCCAGCGCCAGCGCGCCGCGCTGGCCCGTGCGCTGGTCACCCGGCCGGCCCTGCTTCTCCTCGACGAGCCGCTCGGCGCGCTGGACCTGTCCCTCCGGAAAGCCATGCAGCTCGAGCTCCAGGCCAAGCTCCAGGCCGGCGCGACCGGCTACGATCTGGTGGTCCCGCCGACCGACACGGTCGAAGCGTTTCGAGCGAGTGGGATCATCGCGCCGCTCTCGACCCGCTACCTTCCCAATCTCAGCAATGTGGCCTCGCTGTTTCGCGGGTTAGGCCACGATCCGGAGGACCGCTTTGCGGTGCCCTGGCAATGGGGCATGACGGGCATCGCCTGGCGGACCGATCGGGTTGCCGAGCCGCCCGCGAGCTGGGAGGTGTTCCTCGATCCGCGTTATCGCGGCAAGATGACCATGCTCGATGGCCCGCGTGATGTCATCGGCGGGTTTCTCAGGTACCGCGGCCGCTCGCTCAACTCGATTGATCCGGCCGAGCTCGAACAGGCCCGCCGCGATGCGGTGGCCGCCAAGGCCAACCTCAAGGCCTATCTCTCGGCGCCGGTCAAGGCCCAGCTCATCGCGAGCGACGTGTGGATCGCCCAGCTCTGGAACGGGGACGCCGCCCAGGCAGCGCGCGAGGAGCCGGCCATCTCCTGGGTCCTGCCCCGGGAAGGCAGCAATCTCTGGATCGATTCGCTGGTGATTCCGGCTACCGCCCCCCATCCTCGGGCGGCCCACGAATTCATGAACTTCATTCTGCGTCCGGAGATCGGCGCCGCGATCTCGAATGCGACCGGGTACGGCAGCCCCAACCAAGCCGCCCTGTCCCTGATTCGCAATCCGGTGCCCTATCCGTCCGTGGAAGAGCGAGGGCGGCTCGAGATCCAGATGGACCTGGGCCGGGCCAGCGGGTTATGGGATGAGGTTTGGACGCGGATCAAGACCGCATCTTCTACTCCCCACTCCCCATTCCCGATTCCCGACTCCCGATTCCCTACGAACGGCGGTAAGATAGAGCCTCGCTACGGAGGAAGGGCATGAGGATCTTCGGTATCGTCTTTGCCACCCTGGGCGCGGGGATGATCCTGTTCGCGCTGGTCTACCTCAATGCCCTGCTGTTCGGGCTGGTCAACAGCATGGTAGCGCTCATGGCCGGGCCCCTGGTGGACCGGTTTCTCGCCCGGAAGCGCTAGCCGAAACCTCCTGCCGCTCAACAGCTTGGCCCCCCTTCACGTAGTATCCTTGCCCGGCCGCTGGCCGAGCCGCCGAGCGCCAAGCCACGAGCTACCGAGCCTTTCATGATTTCCGATATCGCCATCAAGCGCCCCGTCTTCGCCAGCATGGCCAGCGCCGCATTGGTGCTGTTCGGCGCCATCGGTTACCGGCAGCTCTCGGTGCGGGAATTCCCGGATGTGGATCCGGTGAACGTCTCGGTTTCGGTCACGCTGCGCGGCGCCAATCCGCACGTCATCGAATCGGCGATTACCGATGTGCTGGAGGACCAGCTCGCCTCGCTCGAAGGGCTGCGCAACATGACCAGTCGCAGCTCCGAGCAGAGCTCGAACATCAATCTCGAATTCAATCTCGACCGTCCGATCGAGGCCGCCGCGCAGGACGTGCGCGATATCGTCGCGCGGGTCCGGGGCCGGCTGCCTCAGCAGATCGAAGACCCCGTGGTGAGCAAGCAGGACGCCGACGCGCGGCCGATGATGTTCATCGGGCTCGAGTCGAGTATCTACGATCTCATGCAGCTCTCGGAGGTCGCCGAGCAGGTGATGAAGCCGAGGCTCCAGACTATCCCGGGCGTGGCTCGTGCCGACATCCGGGGCGAGCGCCGCTATGCGATGCGGATCTGGCCCCGGGCATCGGCCCTCGCGGCCCACGGACTCACGGTGCAGGACATCACCAGCGCGATCCAGACCCGCAACATCGAGATCCCGGCCGGCCGGATCGAGTCAGAGCGGCGGGAATTCTCGGTGCGCTCGCTGGGTGAGCTCCGGACTCCGGAAGAGTTCGCCAACATCGTGGTCTCGAGTACGGGGGGGCAGCTCGTCAAGCTGGGGGACGTGGCAAAGGTCGAGCTGGGGCCCGAGGACGACCGCTCCATCTTCCGGTTCAACGGCCGGCCGGCCGTGGGCCTCTCCATCGTCCGGCAGTCCAAGGCCAACCTGGTGGAAGTGGCCGACGGGATTCGCGCCGCGCTGCCCGAGCTGCAGGCCGCGCTCCCTCCGGGTGTCACCGCGAGTCTGGGTTACGACCAGTCGATGTACGTGAAGCGGTCGATCACCGAGGCCAAGGAAACCCTGGTGATCGCCGGCCTCCTGGTGGTTCTCATCATTTTCATCTTCCTGCGCAATCTGCGCGCGACCATCATCCCGGGGCTGGCCATCCCTGCGTCGATCATCTCCACGTTCGCGGTGATGTATGCCCTGGGGTTCTCGATCAACAATCTCACCCTGCTCGCGCTCACTCTCGCGATCGGCATCGTCGTGGATGACGCGATCATCGTGCTGGAGAACGCGTACCGGCACCAGGAAGAGCTGCACGAGACCCCGGATCAGGCCGCTTCGCAGGGTACCCGGGAGATCGCCTTCGCGGTGATCGCGACGACCGCCTCGCTGGTCGCGGTCTTCATGCCCCTGGCGTTTCTCAAGGGCAACACCGGACGGCTCTTCAACGAGTTCGGCATCGCGGTGGCCGCGGCGGTCGCCATTTCCGGATTTGTCGCGCTGACGCTGACGCCGATGCTCTGCGCCAAGATTCTGCGGGTCCCCTCGCGACACGGGCGGCTGTATCAGAGTTTCGATCGCGGATTCCGTGCGCTCGCGACCGGCTACCAGCGGGTCCTTGGAGCAGCTCTCCGGCATCGCTTCGCGGTGGTGACCGTGACGCTGGCCCTGATCGGCGGCGCCGTGTTCGTGTTCCTGCAGCTCAAGCGCGAGTTCGTGCCCTCCGAGGACCGCGGCCAGATCCAGATTCAGGTGACCGGCCCGGAAGGCGCTACGCTGGCATTCACCGACGAGTACCAGCGCCAGGTGGAGCGTATCCTGGCCGATGTTCCCGAGATCGACAACTACACCAGTACGATCGGCGGCGGGGGATTCGGCGGAGGCTCGGTGAGCGGAGGCCAGCTCTTTGTCCGGCTGGTGGACTGGTCCCAGCGCGTGCGCTCGGCCCAGGAGATCATCGAGGAGCTCCGGCCCAAACTGGCTCGGATCCCGGGTGTGCAGGCCTTCGCGAATAACCCGCCGGCGTTCGGTGGCTTCGGCTCCGCGGTCCAGTTCGTCGTCCGCAATCCCGACTTCGACAGTCTCTACGCCGGCGTGCAGGCCATGCTCGCGCGGGCCCGCCAGATTCGCGGGCTCACCAACGTCGATACCGACATGCGAATCAACAAGCCCGAGCTCTCGGTGAGCTACGACCGCGACCGGGCCGAAGACCTCGGCGTGCCGGTGCGCGACGTCGCGGGAACCATGCAGGCGCTCCTGGGCGGCCAGCGGGTCGGCACCTTCTCGAGAAACAACAAGCTGTATTACGTGATGGTCCAGCTCGCGCCCGAGGAGCGGGCCACCCCATCAGACATGAGCGGGCTCTCGGTGCGCGGCCGCGGCGGGGAGCCGATCAAACTGGACCAGCTTGCGCGAGTGAGCGAGGGCGTCGGGCCCCGCACCTTGAGCCACTACCTGCGGGTGCGCTCGGCCCAGATTTCGGGGGGCCTGGCGCCGGGCTTCACCCTGGGCGAGGCGCTCGATTCGCTCGAGGCCATCGCGCGGGAAGTGCTCCCCGCCGGCTCGACTACCGCGCTGGCCGGCGAGTCGCGCGAGCTCCGCGAGAGCGGAACCTCGCTGTACTTCGCCTTCGCGCTCGCCTTGATCTTCGTGTTCATGGTGCTCGCCTCCCAGTTCGAGTCGCTGGTCCATCCGTTCACGGTGCTCACCGCGGTGCCGCTCGCCGTCACCGGCGCCATCTTCACGCTCTTCCTCGCCAAGTCGAGCATCAATCTCTACAGCCAGATCGGGATGATCCTGCTGATCGGGCTGGTGGCCAAGAACTCGATCTTGCTGGTGGACTATACCAACCGGCTGCGGGCGCGCGGCCTGGAGACCGCGGCGGCCCTGGTCGAAGCTGGGCGGGTTAGGCTCCGGCCCATCCTCATGACGTCCGTGGCCATCGTCATGGGCGCCGTGCCGATCGCGCTGGCCCTGGGAGCCGGCTCGATCAGCCGCCGCCCGCTCGGGTATGCGATCGTGGGCGGGGTGGTCTTTTCCACCGCGCTGACGCTCTTCCTCGTGCCGGTCGTGTATTCGCTGGTGGAAGGGGTCCGGGTCCGGGTCCGCGGCCTGCGCCGGAAGCGCGCCGCCCAGCCGGTCCCGGCGGAGGTGAAGTGATCGCGCTCCTGCTCGCGGTCCAGGCCGGGTTAGGCTCCCCCGACGACTCGCTCCCGCGGATCACTCTGACGGAAGCGCTGCAGCGGGCGGTGCGGCTCGACCCGGGTTATGTACAGGCCGTCGGAGCGGTCGATAACGCCGCCTGGGCGCGGCGGGCGGCGATCAGCGCCATGATCCTGCCCTCCCTCACCGCCAGCACCGATTACACCGCCTACACCATCGATCAGTTCAACGTGGGAACCGGGGCCCCCGCCCGGACGTTGGCCACGATGCGGCTGGATGCCCGCTTCGAGATCTTTACCGGGGGACGAAAGCTCGCCGAGCTCGCCCGTACCGCGGCGGAGGACGAAGGGGCCGAGGCGAACGAGCTCGTGCAGCAGTTCCGCGCCGCCCTCGATACCGAGGCCGATTACTACGCGGTCCTGAGTAACCGCGAGCTGGTTGACGTGGCCCGCGACCGGCTCCACCGAGCTCAGGAGGGGTTCACGGTGGCCCGCGCGCGCGTGGTGAGCGGAGCCGCGGTCCAGACCGACTCGCTCCAGCTCGTCCTCGAGCTCGACCGCGCCCGGATCGATCTGCTCCTCGCCGAGTCCCGGCTTCGGGTGGCGCGGCTCCGGTTGGGTGGACGAGTCGCCCTGCCGGGACCGGTGGACGCGGTGCCCCTCGACACTCTCCCGGCTGCCGGGTTGCCGATGAGCCTTGCCGAAGCGATCGCGCTCGCCCTGGAGCAGGGACCCGATTATCGGGTTGCCCGCGCGAGTGAACGCGCGGCGGAGGCGGCCTTGAGAGTCCAGCGGGGGAGCTATCTCCCCCTGGCGGTGGTAACCGCGAACACGGTCGGTTTCGGCGATGACCCGTTCACCCGAGGGTTATCCCGCAGCACACTCACCTTCAGCGTCAGCTTTCCGATTTGGAATAATGCCCAGCGCGAGCTGGCCTCCAGCCGGACCCGGACTACCCGCGACCTCGCCCGGGTGACCCGGGAGGAGCTGGAGCGGTCTGCGGAAGCGGATGTGACGGCCGCCTACGAGGCATACGAAACCGCCCGCGCCACGACCGAGGTTTCGGGGCATGGGCTCACCGTCGCCCGCGAGGTCTATCGGGTCCAGGAAGCTCGCTATCGAGCCGGAGCGAGCACCATTCTCGATCTGCTCGATGCCCAGACCGGCCTCACCGAAGCACAAGCCACTCTGGTCCAGGCGCGATATGCCGCGCGGCTCGCGCTCGCCGGACTCGAGGCGATGCTCGGCCGCCGCCTCCTTGGGGACAAGGACTGACCGTGCGCCACCTCAGCTTGCCGTCCAGCCGTCCAGCCGTCGGGCCGTCCGTCCGGTTCGCCCCGCTCGCCCTGTGCGCCCTGTCCGCTCTGTCCGCCCTGTCCGCCTTGTCCTGCAGCGGCTCCGGAGCGGCGGCCGGGGGAAGTGGGGGACGCGGCCGCGGCCCATCCGGTCCCGTCCCGGTGGAAGTGGTGCGGGCTCGCACCGACACGGTCGTCGATGCGATCACCGCGACCGGTCAAATCGAGGCGATGCAGTCGATCGAGCTCCGGCCCGAGGTTGATGGCCGGCTGGTGGAGATCCTGGTCCGGGAGGGTGCCGACGTCTCGAGGGGCACGCCGCTCTTCAAGGTCGATGACGCCGAGCTCAAGGCCCAGGTGGCCCGGGCCCGGGCCGATCGCGATCTGGCCGAGCAGGCCCTAACCCGCACGCGCCAGCTCCTTGCCGAGCAGGCCGCTGCCCCGGCCGATGTGGAGCGCGCCGAAGCCCAGATGCGGAGCACCCAAGCGGCGCTGGATCTGCTCGCACTCCGGCTCGACCGAACCGTGGTGCGGGCCCCGTTCGCCGGCGTGGCAGGCCGCCGGCTGGCCAGCCTGGGCGACTACGTCAACACCAGCACCAGATTGATCACGCTCCAGACCGTCAACCCGCAGCGGGCGGTCTTCCAGGTGCCGGAGCGCTACGCCGCCGAGCTCAAAGTGGGCCAGCAGGTGATGTTCCGGGTCGCCGCCCTGGGCGAGAAGGAGTTCCCTGCCACGGTCGACTTCGTGGATCCCGTGGTGGCGCTCCCCGGCCGCACCATCACGGTCAAGGGGCTCGCCCCTAACCCGCAGCGCGTGCTCCAGGCCGGGATGTTCATCGAGGCCCGGCTGGTCACCCAAGTCCGGCCCCATGCCGTGGTCATCCCGGAAGACGCGGTGAGCCCGATGCAGGGCTCGATGTGGGTCTGGGTGGTGGCCGAAGGCAAGGCGGAGCGCCGCCAGGTCACCCTGGGCGTCCGGATGCCCGGGCTGGTCGAGGTGCGCGAGGGCGTCGCCGTCGGGGAGCCGGTGGTGGTAGGTGGTGCTGAGCGGCTCCTCCCCGGTGCGCCGGTCCAGGCCACCGAACATCCGCGCGGAACCCAGCCTGCCGACACCGGCACTCGGCTTCGCCCCCCCTCCACCGATTCCATTCCAGAACGCTGAGACTCGGTTCTCGGCACTCGCGGCTCGGCCCTCGGCCCCACCCGCCCCCCACCGCCGAGAGCCGGGCGCCGAGCCACAACCAGGAACCCTAAATTGTGCATGATTTAAGCTAAAAATAGTGTGACTAAAGATTATTTATTGACTTTTTAGGATAGCCACGGTACTGTGTGCCCTTTCCTGTCACCCCTCGCCCCGTGGAGTCGGCCATGCCCAACCAACTGCGCGACTTTCTGGAAATCCCCTACGATCAGCTCGAGGAGATGAACCTCGAGGCCAAAGCCGAACGTCTCGCCCGCACCTCCCGGGACAAGCTCGCCGACCAGCGAATGCGCTATCTCGCCGACGAGAAGCGCATCAAGGCGGTCACCGTGTGCTTTGCCGATCTCGAGGGCCGGCTCCACATGCTGGACTATGACAAGAAGTTCCTGCTCAAGGCGGCCGATAACTTGACCTTCGACGGGTCGAGCATCCGGGGCTTCTCTCAGCAGGCCGAGTCGGACCTGCGTCTTGCAGTGGACTGGCCCGCGTTCTATTGGCTCCCCGCCGATCTCTTCGGGGCCGGCAAGGTGCTGGTGTTTGCTGACGTGCTGGAGAAGGACGGAACGCCCTACGTGGCCGACCTGCGGGCCCGGCTCAAGCACTATCTCGACACCCTCCACAAGAAGGATGGTCTGGTCTGCCATGCGGCCAACGAGATCGAGGGGTTCCTCTTCCGGAGCCGCGACGCCGAGCGGCGCTATTACGAGAACGGGGCGTTCGAGTTTCCCAGCACCGGCGGCTACTATCACTCGCTTCCCGGCGATGCGCTCCGGCTCTTCATCGATGCCGCGGCGGAGGTCCAGCGGGCGATGGGGTTCGCCAACGAGAAGGATCACCCCGAGGTGGCACCGTCCCAGTTCGAGATGAACTACGGCTACACCGAGGCGAGCATCGCGGCCGATCAGGTGCTGCTCTACAAGCTGATTTGCCGCCAGGTGGCGGCCAAGCTCGATATGACGGCGAGCTTCCTGCCCAAGCCGGCGACCGGGATCAACGGCAGCGGCATGCACACCAACATGTCGGTGAGCCAGAAGGGCAAAAACCTCTTCTACGACGCCAGAGGGCAGGACAAGCTCTCCAAGCTGGGCTGGAAGTTCATTGACCGGATCCTGAGCAATGGCCAGGATACCTGCCTCATCTTCAACAGCAGCGTGAATGCGTACCGCCGGCTGGATCCGCACTTCGAGGCGCCCAATCAGATCAAGGCTTCACCGGTAGACCGCGGCTCTATGGTCCGCATTCCGCTCGGCAACGAGAAGTCGGCCCGGATCGAGATGCGCTCGATCGCGCCCGACGCCAACCCCTATCTCGCGCTGTACACGCTGTTCCGAACCGGATTCGAGGGACCGATCGAGAAGGACAATGGAGAGAAGCGGCGCGACCGTACCCGGTTCCTGCCCGACAACATTTACGACGCGATCCGGCTGTTTAAGGGAAGCAAGTATACGGTGGACCTTCTGGGCGACCCGGTGCACAAGCGCTACGCCGACCTCAAGCTGGCCCAGGCGGAGCGTTGCCCCAAGCTGCTCGGTGCGCTGATCAAGGTGCCGGAGATCCAGTTCCATCATGAAGTCACCAATCAATTCCTGTGGTCCCGATTCTAGGGACCAGTGGCCAGGGATCAGGGACCGGGGAACTACCTTACTGCATGTCCAATCCTCCCTGGCCCCGGGCCCCGGGCCTCTGGCCCCTGGTCGGTCGGGTCCTCCTTCTCAGCCTGCTAACCACAACCAACCTGGCCGCCCAACAGACTGCCGCCGAGCGAAGCGGCTTCACCGCTACTGCGACGCATGCGGAAGTGGTGGGGTTTATCGACTCGCTCCAGCGCCTGGGCGCCGGCATTCGGGTCGGACGGCTCGGCACGAGCCCGGAAGGCCGCGCGCTTCCCTACGTGATTGCCTCGCGACCGCTAGTTGATGGGCCGGCTGAGGCGGAGCGCAGTGGGAAGCCGGTGATCTACCTCCAGGGTAACATCCACGGGGGCGAGGTCGAGGGGAAGGAAGCGGCCCTCATGCTGCTCCGCGATCTCACTCTCGGGCCGCTCCGCCCGCTGCTCGACAGCGTGGTAGTTCTCGTGGTCCCGATCTACAACGCCGATGGAAACGATGCCTTCGGCCCGGGAGGACGGAACCGTCCTGCCCAGGATGGTCCGGCCTCGGTCGGCCGCCGGGCCAACGGCCAGGGGCTCGATCTCAATCGCGACTATGTCAAGCTGGAGGCGCCGGAGAGCCGGGCTGCCGCAGAGCTCCTGACCCGCTGGGATCCCGACCTCTTCATCGATCTCCACACCACCGATGGCAGCTATCACGGCTATGTGCTGACCTACGCGCCGGGGCTCAATCCGAACTCGTCGGCCGCCAATGACTACGTACGGGACCGATTCCTCCCCGAGGTCCGCTCCCGCATGCGAGCCCGGCACAATCAGGAAGTGTTCTCCTACGGGAACTTTCGCAACGGCGATCCCGATTCGCTCCGGCTTGGCTGGGAGACCTACGACGCGCGGCCCCGCTTCGGCACCAACTGGGTGGGGCTCCGGGGGAGAATGGCGATCCTCAGCGAAGCGTACTCGCACGCGGATTTCCAGACCCGGGTCCGGGCCACCTACAATTTCGTGCTCGAGATCCTCCGGCTGGCCGCCGAGGAGCGGGTTAGGATCAAGTCGCTGAACCTGGCGGCCGGGCGGCAGCGGCCCGATTCGGTCGCCCTGCGATCGGTGCTCGCTCCGCCGGTCGAGCTGGAGGTGATCGCCGAGTTGACCGAACGGGCAGGCGAGGGGAGTGGTCCGTTTGCGCGGCGGAGGCCGACCGGAGTGTTCCGGACCATCCGCATGCCGGTCTATGACCGATTCACCGCGTCCCGCCAGGACGCAGTGCCGGCGGCGTATCTGCTACCGCCTCAACATGCGCATCTGGCCGCTCTGCTGCGAGCCCAGGGCGTGGAGGTGCGACGGGTCTCGGCGTCCTGGCAGGGTCCCGGCGAGGCGTTTCGGGTCGACAGTGTGCGGGTGGAGCCGCTCTTCGAAGGTCATCGCCCCGTGAGCGTCGAGGGAAGCTGGCGGGCGCGCGACGTCGCCATCGTCCCGGGCTGGTTCCTGGTCAGCACCGACCAGCTACGGGGGGTCTTCGCGGCCTACCTGCTGGAGCCTGCCTCGGAGGACGGGCTGGTGACCTGGAACTTCCTCGACCGGGACCTGCGCCGGGGCCAGGATGCGCCGGTCTTGCGGGTTAGGCAGCCTCTCCCGATACCGAGCCAGCTCATTCCGTAGTCCGCCCAACCGCCCGAGCGCCTGTACGCCCTGATCGCCCTGATTAAGATTCCCGCTCACCTTTCACTCCTCACCCTTCACTTTTCACTTTTCACGCTCACGTCCATGCTCTCTTCAGGCGATGCTGCTCCCCAGTTCGCGCTCGCATCCGATACCGGCGAAACCATTCGGCTCGAAGACCTCCGGGGCCGCAAGGTCGTGCTCTATTTCTATCCCAAAGATGATACACCGGGCTGCACGACCGAGGCGTGTGAGTTCCGGGATCAGTGGGAGGAGGTACGGCGAACCGGGGCCGCGCTGTTCGGCGTGTCACCCGACAGCGTCCAATCCCACCAACGGTTCAAGCAGAAGTACCGCCTGCCGTTTCCACTCCTGGCCGATCCCGACCATCGGGTGGCCGAAGCGTACGGCGCCTGGGGCGAGAAGGTTCGCTACGGCAAGAAGGCGATGGGCCTCCTGCGCTCGACGTTCGTGATCGATGAAGGCGGCCGGATCAGCCGCGTGTTCGAGAAGGTCACGCCCCTTGGCCATGCGGCCCAGGTCCTGGAGGCGCTGCGATGAAGCGGGGCGCTCGACTGGGTCCGCTGGTCCTGCTGGTGGCGGCCTGTGCGGGGCGGGCCCGACCGGACGCCCAGGGCAGCAGCCCAGAACCGGTGATGCTGGCCCCCGAGCCCGGTGAAGCCCGGCTCCGCAACATCCGCCAGCTCACGTTCGGCGGTAACAACGCCGAGGCCTATTTCTCGGCGTCTGGACGAGAGATCATCTTCCAGCGGCAGGAGCGACTCGAGGAAGGGTGCGACCAGGAGTACCTCATGAACGCCGATGGCACCGGCCTGCGGCGGGTATCGAGCGGGTTAGGCCGGACCACCTGCGGGTACTTCTACGACCACGATCGCCGGATTCTCTATTCGTCGACCTTCGCCCATGATCCCGCCTGCCCGTCCCGGCCGGACCAGCGGTTTGGCTACCTCTGGCCGCTGGGTCACTTCGAGATCTACTCGGCCCGGCCCGACGGGAGCGACCTCCGCGCGCTGACCCACACCGATGGCGCCTACAACGCCGAGGCGACCGTGTCGCCCGACGGGAGAACGATCATCTTCACGAGCACCCGCGACGGCGACCTCGAGCTCTACACCATGTCCACCGACGGGAGCAACGTGCGTCGCATCACCCATCGGGTCGGTTATGACGGGGGCGCGTTCTTTTCACCCGACGGCAAGCGGATCGTGTGGCGGGCGGGCTATCCCCAGACGGCGGCCGACACCGCCGAGTACCTGCGCCTGCTTGGGGAGCGATTGGTGCGCCCTTCGCGAGTCGAGATCTGGATCGCCGATGCGGACGGGAGCAACCCTCGGCAGGTGACCCGTCTGGGCGGCGCGAACTTTGCTCCTTTCTTCACGCCCGACGGGAAGCGAATCATCTTCTCGTCCAACTATCAGGACCCCCGCAGCGGGCGGTTCGATCTGTATTTGATCAATGACGACGGGACGGACCTCGAACGGGTCACCACCCACCCGGACTTCGACAGCTTCCCCATGTTCAGCCCGGATGGCCGGAAACTGCTCTGGGTCTCCAACCGTAATGGTCGTGATCCGCGGGAGACGAATATCTTTATAGCGGACTGGGTGAACTAGGCTATTGGCTATTGGCTATCGGCTATTGGAGACTGCTCTAATCCGGAGGGCCGTTGACCAATAGCCAATAGCCAATGGCCAATAGCCAGGCGGAGCGCAAGCATGAAAAGTTTCGGGAAATGGGTCTGGGATTGGACTAAGTCAATCGCGGTGGCTCTCGTGGTCTGGTTCTTTCTCCGGACCTTTCTGATCGAGGCTTTCCGAATCCCTTCGGGCAGCATGGAGAACACGCTGCTCGTGGGGGACTTTCTCTTCGTGAACAAGCTGCTCTACGGGGCAGAAGTCCCCATCCTCAACAAGCGGCTGCCCGCGATCAGGGAGCCCCGCCGGGGGGATATCCTGGTCTTCGATTCGGTCGAAGAAGCGATCAAAGTGGTGAAGCGCCTGGTCGGACTTCCGGGCGACACCCTGTCCATGGAGAACGGCAAGCTCTATCTCAACGGGAAGCCGGCCGTCGAGCCGTGGGCCATCCATACCGACCCGACTGCCAATGCCGATGCGTTTCAGCGGGAGCGGATGCGGCGGTGGCAGCTGGCGCATCTCGTCTCGGGGGTGCGGAAAGAAACCTATCACCCCGATCTGAACAACTGGGGTCCCATCGTGGTCCCCGCAGGCCAATACTTCATGATGGGGGACAACCGCGACGGATCGTACGACGGTAGGTACTGGGGCTTCTTGCCCAGGGAGAACGTCCGCGGCCGCCCCTTGATCGTCTATTACAGCTTCGACGGGAACACCTACAAGCCGCTTCCTTTCGTGACCAACATCCGGTGGAGCAGGATATTTACGACCCCAGAGTGAGGGGTGAGAAGGTGAGAGGTAAGAGGTATCCGTCCCTCTCACTTCTCACCTCTCTCACTTCTCACCTCTCCGCCTGTCCGTTTTCCGCCACATTGTGCTAGCAGCAGGCTGCCATTTCCGCAGGGGCGATTGGCAGTAGGGTTTCTTGACGATACACCCGTCCACTCTGTAGGTTGCGGCGGGCCGCAAGGTTGCCCGTCTTTATCTTCCTCGGAGGAGGCACGTGACCGAGCTGGGTGGCGCCCAGATCTCTTCACTCATGGAGGTCTTGCCGGGGATCGCTCAGGTCCTTCGCAGCCCAGTGGCGGATGCGATCGTGAACGTGGTCCGCGCCGCGGCGCGGCTCCGGGAGTTCGATCTGGCCGATGCGGAAGAGCTGCTGCGCTATGGGGTGCGCCGGAATCTTCTGACCGCCGAGGAAAGCGAACGCGTGCTCGCCGAAGTCCGGGAAGGCGCCCGGCGCGCCGCGGAGCGGCCGGCGGTGGAGAAAAAGCCAGCGGCTCGACCCAAGTCACCCTCGCGCCCAAAGGCCAGGGCCTCCGGCAAGGCTAAGACCGCTCGAAAGCCTGCCAGCCGGAGCAGCCGGCCAAAGAAGAAGGCAGTCCGGCGGTAAGGACTAGCCCGGTATCTTCTTTACATTCGAGGCCTGCAGACCCTTCGGCCCATCCACGATCTCAAACTCGACTTGATCGCCTTCGCTTAGAGAGCGGAAGCCTTCCGCGACAATGGCGGTGTGATGGACGAACACGTCTTTGCCGCCTTCCTGCGCAATGAAGCCAAACCCCTTCGCGTCGTTGAACCACTTCACCGTCCCCTTCGCCATCGCTACTACCTCGTGGGCTGGGAGCCTGCGGCTCGGAAACTGGCCGGGTGAAGAGGGACACTTGCCCTCTCCCGGATCCATACTCGGAGAGAAGGTCCGGCGCGGGATGTGATTTGTCAATACGGCCGAGGGACCAGAGGCCAGGGGCCAGGGACGAATGCTGAGCATTCGTCTTCACGGCGCGGACCTCCGCGCGCCTTCGAGATCTGATTCGTCTATCGTACTCTCTGGCCCCCGGTCCCTGGCCCCTGGTCTCTAATCCCTGTTTACATGTTGATTCACATTTCCACTTCGTGTGTCCAAGTGTTGTGGCGCGCTGTCGCGATGCAAGTTGGGCGTCCACATGATACCCACCTTGAAATTCCGTAAACCGAAGAAAGACAGGCACTTGCGCGTTTTTGCGGAGTCCGTATCTTGGTATCGCGTCGCTGACCGTCGAGCTTCTCACGAAGCATGGTGGCCAACGACTAGTCCGGGCGAGGTATCAGGGGAGATCAAGGGAGCGCTCGCTCGTTCTCAGGATCGATGATCCTGGTGATCACATCGACCCGGATTGATGG
Organism: Gemmatimonadales bacterium; assembly: GCA_052389555.1. Lineage (GTDB taxonomy): Bacteria > Gemmatimonadota > Gemmatimonadetes > Gemmatimonadales > GWC2-71-9 > JABFSM01. Next base: position 14,141 of record JBQTHV010000143.1, read on the forward strand.
AGCCAGTCGCGTGCTCCGTCCACTCCGACTTGGCGCCTCGGAGTGCAGTGTGGAAGATCGGTCCGCGACCCGATCCGACTCGCAGCGCTGGCGTGAACGAACCAAGTGGGGTTGGCCATCCGGCTTGGGGATCAATACTGAGGCCTGACTCCGTTAAGCCGTAGGTGATCAATCAAGCGGCAGCGGGGAAGAGAAGAACGGCAGCGCAAGCTCCGACTTCAGCTGGTTCACGCGGGGACGGCCGTGGCAGCGAAAGCTGCGCGGCCGTTCCGATTTTTGGGGGTCTTCACCTTCTCGTCCACCAATAGCCTACAACCAAATAGCCCCACCGGTGCACCTATCGTCCTCCCGTGCGTCTCCACGTCAGGGGAATGGATCCCGGACGCCACCTGACGCGAAATAGGGTATAGACCATGGCCACACTGACTGAGGCTCGACCTGTTCTCATCGTAAGCGGCGACCGGTCTAGGGCCGAGCAGCTCGCGGAACCGTTGCGGAACCTGGGCACCAGTGTTCAGACCGAGACCCGGGGTGCCGCGGCAGCAGCTGCGCTAGCCGCTACGACCGTGGGAGTTCCGGGCGAGGCTCCGGGGCTCCTGGTGCTCGACCTTTCCCTCCCTGAGCTCGACTTGCAGAAGCTGCGCGAAGCCCTTGGCGAGGCCGCGCCACCTCCTGAGCCGCTCGAGGCCGTTGAGCGCAGGCAGATCGCCGCGATGCTGCGGCACACCGGTGGGAATCGCCGGAAGGCCGCCCAGCTCCTGGGACTCGCCCGCTCCACTTTGCTGGCCAAGATTCGGCGCTATCATCTGGAAAGTGCCGAGACCGGATCCTGACCGCCTGAATCGGCTGTATTCCCTCCTGCTCCTGTTCCTGATGCCAGCGGCAGCAGCGTCGCCGGCTGGCGCGCAGTCTGCCTGGCCCGACCGGGATGTTCGGGCCGGCCGTCTCAGTTTCGATGCCAAAGCCACCCTCGGCGACTTCACTGGGGTGACCGATTCGGTGCGCGGCCAGATGGTCGGGGCGGCGTCGCTCACCGAGGTGCGGGGCTGGGTCGAAGCTCCGGTGCGAACCTTGGAGACCGGGAACGGACTTCGGGACAAAGACCTGCGCAAAAGCATGGAAGCCGACATCTATCCCACCATCCGCTTCCAGCTCGAAGGGGTCGAGCCCGGCGAACCGCGAGGAGACAGCACCGCGGTGACCCTGGTGGGCCGGTTCTACATCCACGGGGTGAGCCGCGCCGAGCGGATCCCGGCGACGGTATACCGGGCCGCCGACCGGATCCGAGTGACCGCGACGCTCCCCCTGAACGTCAAAGATTATCAGATCGGAGGCCTAACCCGCTTTCTGCTCTTCAAGATGAATCCGAACATTGTGGTCCATATCGACGTGACCTTTTGATGTCACGCTTTGCTAACCGATCCTGACCCGGCCGAGCCGGGAGACGATCACTCTGCGGCTCGCGTTCCCCCTGACCAGCAGATGGGTGGTGTTGGAGACCCCGAGGCCGATGCCGTCGGGGCCGAAGACGAACGTGTGGGCCGGGCTGGCGAGCGATACCCCCGCGGCGGTTGGCCCCGGGCTCAGGGAGACCAGGACGGTGTCGGGGTCGCCGGCGGAGCGCACGGTTCGGATCGCGATGGAATCCGGAGTGACGCGGAGCAGTGCCAGTACCTGGTGAGCCCGGGCCGCGCTCCACGCCAGCCGGTAAGCCAGCAGGATGCGGGTAGCCTGGTGCTCCACCGCGATCCGGTCCGCCGCTCGCGCCGATCCCGGCACCAGGATGGCGGCCAGCAGGGCGATCACCGCCAGCACGACGACGAGCTCGAGAAGGGTGTACCCGCGGCGCATGCTCCACGGTAGCGCCGCTCGGCCGCTGCCACATCATCCGAAAAACGCGAACCGGATCGCTTGCGCGCGAAACTCCCTACCGGCACCTTCCGTAGGCAGCAATCAGGGGAATGGGGAGTAGGGAATTCCCGCTCCCCATTCCCCATACTCGGGAGCTCTCAATGGGTACGATCATTCTCCTGGTTATTGTCGCCCTGATCGCGCTCTGGGTCATTGGCGCCTACAACAGTCTGATTTCGCTCAAGAACCAGGTCATCAACGCCTGGAAGCAGATCGACGTGCAGCTCAAGCGCCGCCACGACCTGATCCCCAACCTCGTCAACACGGTCAAGGGCTACATGCAGTTCGAGCAGTCCACGCTCGAGGCGGTGATTTCGGCACGCAACAAGGCGGTTGCGGCCCATGGGGTGGCGGCCACCGCGCGGGCCGAAGGGGAGCTGAGCCAGGCGCTGGGACGACTGTTCGCGCTGTCGGAGAACTACCCCGAGCTCAAGAGCTCGCAGAACGTGCTCCAGCTCCAGGAAGAGCTCACCAGCACCGAGAACAAGATCGGGTTCGCGCGGCAGCTGTACAACGACGTGGCCACCCAGTACAACACGCGCCAGGCCCAGTTCCCGACCAGCCTGGTCGCCGGCCTGGCCAAGGCGAGCCCGGCCGAACTCTGGGAGATCGAAGAGCCGGGTGAGCGCGGGGTACCCAAGGTGGATCTCTCGTTCACTCCGAAACCGGCGGCGTGAGCGATACCAATCTTTTTTCGCAGCAGGCTGCCAACCGGAAGAAGTCGGCCTGGCTGGTCATCGGGTTCGTGCTGTTCTTCGCCTGGGTCGGCTTCGGCGGCGACCTGGGTTTCTATCTCCTAACCCGCGACCTTCCGCCCGAGCGCTACCATCATGTGGTGCCTTTCATCGGGCTCGTGGCGCTGGCCTTCGCGGGCGGCACGGCGCGCTACGCCTGGGTGAACGGGGCCAGGCGGGTCCTCGATGCCTCTGACGCCCAGGAGCTGGTGACCCCGGCGACACCCGAGCTCAAGCGGCTCGACAATGTCGTTGAGGAGATGGCGATCGCCGCCGGCATTCCCAAACCGAAGATCTGGATTGTTCCCGACCCGGATCCCAACGCGTTCGCGACCGGCCGGGATCCCGCCACTGCGCATATCGCGGTGACCGAAGGGCTTCTCAAGGCGCTCGACCGGGACGAGCTGCAGGGGGTGATTGCCCACGAGATGTCCCACATCCGGAACTACGACATCCGGCTGATGACCTTGCTCGCGGCGATGGTGGGGGCGTTGGCCCTCATGTCCAACGTGATGTCGCGAGGCCTTCGCGGCGGGCTGGGCCGGCGCGGCGGCAAGGGCAAGGGGAACCCGCTGGCCCTCCTCATCCTCTTCGCCTGGGTGATCACGGTCGTGCTCGCCCCGATCATCTCCTCGCTCCTCTCGATGGCGGTGAGCCGCAAGCGGGAATTTCTGGCCGACGCCACCGGGGCCCAGCTCACCCGGAATCCGATGTCGCTGGCCAGTGCGCTGGAAAAGCTCGAGGCCCACGGCGCGCCGACCACCCGGATTCTCAAGGGCAGCGCGCACATGTGCATCGCAGACCCGGCCGGCGCCCGGCTGACGGAGCGGGAGGGGTTCGCGGCGAACCTGCTCGCGTCCCACCCGCCGATGCGGGTTAGGATCAGCCGGCTGCGGGGGATGGCCTACGCGGA
>JBQTHV010000144.1:0-20504 GCA_052389555.1 Gemmatimonadales bacterium
CGGAACATGTGCTCGGTGCGCGCGAGGCCCACGCCCTCCGCGCCGAACCTGCGGGCGCGCCTGCACTCGTCCGGCGGGTCCGCGTTCACCCACACCCCGAGCGTGCGGATCTGGTCGGCCCACGCGAGGATCTGGTGGAGGTCCTTCTCCTTGTCGTAGTCGGCGGCGATCGTGGGGAGCTCGCCGAGGAAGACCTCGCCGGTCGTCCCGTCGATCGAGATCATCCCGCCTTCCTTCAGCGTCTTGCCACCGACCTGCATCGTCCGCTTGGCGATGTCCACGCTGAGCTCGCCCATGCCGACGACGCACGGCAGGCCGAGGCCGCGCGCCACGACGGCGGCGTGGCTCGTCGACCCGCCCCGCGACGTGAGGATCCCCGCGGCGGCGACCATGCCGTGGAAGTCGTCGGGCGACGTCTCCGGACGCACGAGGAGCACCGGCTGCCCCTGGCCCCGGAGCTCGCCCGCGCGGGCGGCCTCGAAGCCCGCGCGGCCGGTGGCCGCGCCCGGCGACGCGTTGAGGCCCTTGCCGAGGTAGCGCCCTTCCTTGCGCGCCTTCTCGACGGCCTTCTCGTCGAAGCGCGGGAGCAGCAGCTGGTCCACGTGGACGGGCTCGACCCGCTTCACGGCTTCCTTCCTGTCGATGATCCCCTCGCGGACCATCTCGACGGCGATGCGCACCGCCGCGCGCGCGGTCCGCTTCGCGCTGCGGGTCTGCAGCATGTAGAGTTTCCCGCGCTCGATCGTGAACTCGAGGTCCTGCACGTCACGGAAGTGCCGCTCCAGGGTCCGCGCCACTCGCTCGAGCTCGGCGTAGGCCTCCGGCAAACGCTCGGTGAGCTTGGCGATCGGCTCCGGTGTGCGCGCCCCCGAGACCACGTCCTCGCCCTGCGCATTGAGGAGGTACTCGCCGTAGAGCGTCTTCTCGCCGGTGGAGGGGTCGCGCGTGAAGGCAACCCCGGTGCCCGAGTCCTCGCCGAGGTTCCCGAACACCATCGCGACGACATTGACCGCGGTGCCGAGCCGGTCCGGGATATCGTGAAGCTTGCGATAGTCGCGGGCGCGCTGGGTATTCCAGCTCTCGAATACCGCTGCGATCGCGCCCCAGAGCTGGTCTTCCGGATTCTCGGGGAACGTCTTCCCGCTTTCCCGTTTGATCAGCGCCTGGTACTCGGCTACCAGCGCCTGGAGGGCCTCGACCGGAAGGTCGATGTCCCGTTCGGCTCGCGCCTGCCTCTTGGCGCGAGCCAGCAGTTCTTCGAACTTCCGTTTGGGAACATCAAAGACGACCCCGCCGAACATCTGCACAAAGCGGCGGTACGAATCGTACGCGAAGCCGGCATTGCCGCTCATCCGGCCGAGTCCTTCCACCGTCGTGTTGTTGAGGCCGAGGTTGAGGATGGTCTCCATCATGCCGGGCATGGAGAGCGCGGCGCCCGATCGCACCGACACCAGCAGCGGATTATCCGCGTCGCCGAAAACCTTTCCGGTCGCCGCTTCGAGCCGCTGCAGCGCGGTTTCTACCTGGGGCTTCAACCGGGGCGGGAAGCTCCGGGTTTCCAGATAAGTGCTGCAGAGCGAAGCCGGAATGGTGAACCCCGGCGGTACCGGGATGCGCAGGTTGGTCATCTCGGCCAACCCCGCGCCCTTGCCGCCCAGGATGTCCTTCATGGCCGCGGTGCCGTCGGCGCGGCCCTGGCTGAAGAAGTACACCAACCGGTCGCTCATCCGGACTTGCCTCCTCCCCCGTTGCCCCCGGCCGGCTCACCGACCGGAATGGGATAGCGCCCGGAGAAGCAGGCATGGCAAAACTCGTTCCGGGTACCGGCCGCCCTGAGCATGCCCTCGAGCGAGAGGTAGCCGAGGCTGTCGACGCCCAGGAAATCGCGAATCTCCTCGACGGAATGGGTGGAGGCGATGAGCTCCTCGCGGGTCGGCGTGTCGATGCCGAAGTAGCACGGTCCGGTGATCGGCGGGGAAGCGAGCCTGAGGTGCACCTCGCGCGCGCCCGCCGAGCGGATCATCTGCACCAGGCCCTTGCTGGTCGTGCCACGCACCAGGCTGTCATCCACCACGACCACCGAGCGGCCGGCCAGCACTTCGCGAACCGGATTGAACTTGATCTTGACCTTGGCCACCCGCAGGGCCTGGGTCGGGTTGATGAAGGTGCGTCCCACGTAGTGGTTGCGAATGAGCCCGTGCTCCAGCTTGAGTCCGCTCTGCTCGGCGTAGCCCAGGGCCATGGCGTTGCTGGAGTCGGGCACGCTCATGACTACGTCGGCGCCCGGGGCGGGATGCTCGATCGCCAGCTGCCGGCCTAACTCGCGCCTAACCCGGTCCACCGATTCGCCGAAGATGGTGCTGTCCGGCCGGGCGAAGTAGACCAGCTCGAACACGCAGCGACTCACCGGCTTCGCCGGCAGCGGCTTCAAGGTCTTGACCACCCCGTTCGCGATCCGGACGAACTCGCCCGGCTGCATCTCGCGAATCACGGTGGCTCCGACCAGATCGAGCGCGCAGGTCTCCGACGCCGCGACGATGCCGTCGCCCAGCCGGCCCAGGATGAGCGGCCGGAACCCGCGAGGATCCACGACGCAGTAGAGGGTGCGCCCGATCGCGATGACTAGGCTGTAGGCGCCTTCCACTTGCATCAGCGCCTCGCGAATCTGGTCCTCGGGCTCGCTCGCGGTGGTGCGGGCGATCAGGTGCACGATGACTTCCGAGTCGGACGACGACTGGAAGATGGCCCCCTGCCGCACCAGTTCGGCCTTGAGCTGGGCGGCGTTGGTCAGGTTACCGTTGTGCGCCAGCGCCAGCGGTCCGTTGCGATAGTTCGCCAGGCAGGGTTGGGCGTTCGTGAGCACGGAGCTGCCGGTCGTCGAGTACCGAGTGTGGCCGACGGCCGTCTCGCCGGGCAGGGCGCGCAACTCGGGCTCGAAGAAGATCTCACTCACGAGTCCCATGCCGCGGTGGACATGGGCCTGGCGGTTCGCGTCGATGGTGACGATCCCCGCGCTTTCCTGCCCGCGATGCTGGAGCGCATAGAGACCGAGATACGCCACCCGAGCGGCGTCCTGAATGGCGGAGACTCCGATGATGCCGCACATATCAGGTCGTCGCCTCGTGCCCCCCCATCCGCCGCGGAATCGCCTCGAAATAGACGCGGCGCAGCTCCGGGGTCGGCCACTCGAATGCCACCCCCTTATTGCCGATGCGGATCTCCAGGTTTTCGCCGGGCTCGCCGACCATGCCGATCCCGGTGACCGGAACTCCGTGCTTCCGGGCCAGCTCCCGCAGCGCGGACTCGCGGCCGGGGAGAGGGCGGCTCGGGTCGGCTGGGCAGGAAACGATCACCCTCCCGGCGTCTTCACCATAGAGCAGCGCCTCGACCGGCGCGCCCGGAGGTCGCTCCAGCAGCAGCAGCGCGCCCAGGGCTTCCCGCGCATACGGTCCGCCGATGCAGCACTCGGCGAGCGCCACCGCCAGTCCACCGTCGGCACAATCATGGGCCGATACCAGCAGGCCCTGCATGGCCGCCTCGACCAGCAACCGCTGCAGCCGTTGTTCGGCGTCCAGGTCGATCGGAGGCGGCGGTCCCCCGGCGAGCCCGCGCACCACTTCCCAGTAACTCGTCCCGCCCAGATGGCCGCGGGTTAGGCCGAGCAGCAGGATGGTGTCACCGGGCGTAGTGAAGTGGCTCGGGACCTTGCGGGTTATGTCCCGCAGCAGGCCCACCATCCCGATCACCGGCGTAGGATCGATGGCTCCGGAGGGACTCTCGTTGTAGAGGGAAACGTTGCCGCCGGTCACCGGAATCCCGAATCCCCGGCAGGCGTCGCCGATGCCCCGGCAGGCCTCCCGGAACTGGAAGAACACGGCAGGGTCGTCCGGGTTGCCGAAGTTCAGGCAGTTGGTGATGCCGAGTGGCTCTGCTCCCGCGCAGGCCACGTTGCGGGCCGCCTCCGCGACGGCGGCCTTCCCGCCCTGGTAGGGATCGAGCGCCACGTAGCGCTGGTTGCCATCGACCGCGAGCGCGAGACCGAAGGACTCGGCCGGAATCAGCAGGACGCCGGCGTCGCCGCCGGGGGGGATGACCGTGGCGGCCTGCACGGTCGAGTCGTACTGCTCGTAGACCCAGCGCTTGCTCGCAATGGTGGGATCGTCGAGGAGCAGGGGCAGGGCACCGAGCACGTCCGCTTTGGGGGGCTGCTCTGGGCTCGCGCTCCGTCGGGCGATGGTCGGCGGGTCTTCCTGCGCCTCGGGATGATAGACAGGACATCCTTCCACCAGGCGGTCTCCGGGTATCGCGGCAACGGTCACTCCCTTGTGCATAACCCGGAAGAGCCCGTCGTCGGTCACCCGGCCGACCGGCGTGGCGTTCAGCTCCCACTTGGCCGCGACGGCCTGGATCTGGGCGACCCGCTCGGGCTCGGCCACGACGAGCATCCGCTCCTGGGACTCGGAGAGCATGATCTCATAGGGCGTCATGTCCGGCTCACGCAGCGGAACGCGGCTGGTATCGATCTCGACTCCCACCCCACCCCGAGCCGCCATTTCGGCCGAGGAACTGGTTAACCCGGCCGCGCCCATGTCCTGAATCGCGACCACCAGTCCCGATTCGATTAGCTCGAGCGTGGCCTCGAGCAGGAGTTTTTCGGTGAAAGGATCGCCGACCTGCACCTGGGGGCGCCGGCGCTCACTCCTCTCGGATAGCTCCTCGGAGGCGAAGCTCGCCCCGTGAATCCCGTCCCGGCCCGTGCTGCTGCCCAGCGCCAGGAGCACGTTGCCGATCCCGTGGGCGCGGGCTCGAATCAGGTCGGTCTCTCGAAGGAGGCCGACGCACATCGCGTTGACCAGCGGATTACCCGAGTAACCCGGCGCGAAGGCGACCTCGCCGCCGAGCGTCGGCACGCCCACGCAGTTGCCGTAATCTCCCACGCCCTTCACGATTCCGGCGAAGAGGTAGCGATTCCGCGGCTGATCGAGCGGCCCAAGCCGAAGCGAGTTGAGCAGCGCCACCGGCCGCGCGCCCATCGTGAAGACGTCGCGGAGAATCCCGCCAACCCCGGTAGCAGCTCCCTGATACGGCTCCACCGCACTGGGATGGTTGTGCGACTCGATCTTGAATGCTACGGCCCAGCCGTTGGGAAGCCGCAGCACCCCGGCGTTCTCCCCGGGTCCCTGGAGCACGGCATTCCCCTCAGTGGGGAACGTCGTGAGGACCGGCTTGGTGTGCTTGTAGGAGCAGTGCTCCGACCACAGCGCCGAGAAGATGCCGAGCTCGGTGAGAGTCGGGGTGCGGCCGAGTATGGCGAGGATCTCGGCGTATTCCCGCTCGTTGAGATTGTGCTCCCGGACCACCTCGGGCGTGACCGGACGCTCCCCGGGGAATGGTCGGGCCAGAGGAGCGAGGGCGGTCTGGGTCACGATCCCGCTTTGAGCCTCCGGATCGAAGCGGCGACGTCACTCAACACCCGGCGGAAGACTCCGGGATCTTCATGCGCCATGAGCTGGTCAATCTCACCCTCGTCGAGCCAGATGCCGTGGCACTCCGGGCACCGGTCGATCTGCACGTGGTGGAACGCCTCCGTGAGCAGATCGGCACCGCACTTGGGGCACTTCATGTGGTGGGACTGGCGCTCCCGGGTCCGCTGCTCGGCGGCCTGCTGCTCGCGGAGCCGGCGGATCCGCTCGGCATCCTCCCGGGCGAAGTACTCGTCTTCGTTTCGACTCGGCTTGTCGGACATGATGCTCCGGGTTACTGGCTATTGGCTATTGGCTATTAGCTATTGGTCACCACCGATCGGGGTAGAGCAGTTCCAATAGCCTCGAATAGCCAATAACCAATAGCCTCAAAGAAATCTAACTGCGTGCCCCCACCCGCAGCAGCGACCCAAACACGCCCTGTCCCGCAGCAGATCCGAGCAGAGGATCCGCGAGCCGTTCAGGATGAGGCATCATTCCGACCACGTTTCCTTCTCGGTTCATGATCCCGGCGATGTCACGGAGCGACCCATTGGGATTGTACGGCGCATCGGGCGTACCAGGCCCGACGTAGCGGAAGACGACCCGCCGCTCCGACTCGAGCTCGTCGAGAAGCGCTTCGCTCGCGACATAGCGCCCGTCACCATGGCCGATAGGAATGGTGATGACCTGGCCTTCGCGATACGCGTTGGTAAACGGCGTGTCGCCCCGTTCGATGCTGACCGAGACGGTGCGGGAGAGATAGGCCAGGCCCGCATTTCGGACCAGCGCGCCTGGCAACAAGCCGGCCTCGCAGAGGATCTGGAATCCGTTGCAGATCCCGAGGACGGGCCCTCCCGCTGCGGCATGGGCGCGAATGGCGTCCATGATCGGCGTGAACCGGGCAATGGCCCCGCTCCGCAGGTAATCGCCATAGCTGAAGCCGCCGGGGAGCAGCACGGCATCGGCCTCGTTGAGCGACCTGTCGCGATGCCAGGCGTAGCACGGGCTGCCACCGGCGCGCTCCACGGCGCGGAACGCCTCCGGCTCGCAGTTACTGCCCGGGAATCGGACTACCGCCACGCGCATGGTGGATTCCCTAACCCGCGGCCGGCTCGACCGCGATCTCGTAGTCCTCGGTGACCGGGTTGGCCAGGAGCCGATCGCACATCTCCCGGACCCGCTCGCGCGCCGCTTCGGCCGACTCCGCTCCAACCTCGAAGGCGATCACCTTGCCCACGTGTACCTTGCTTGCTTCGGGGAAGCGGAGCGCCCCCAGCGCATGCTCGATGGCCTTGCCCTGCGGATCCAGGAGCCCGGCCCGCGGGAGAATCCGCACCTGCACCTTCCACTTCATTCGCCACCCCCTCGGTCGCGGAACAACAGGTATCCGTGCCGGAGGATCCCGTAGGTGATGTACCCAACGAGAATGGGGAAGGCAAACAGGGATGGCCGCGTTACCATCGCCACCGCAATGGCGAGCATAAGGAGCAGGCCGAGCACCCCCCCGACCGATCGAGTATGCACCGGCCATCCCCGCGGATATTCGACCCGGCTCACCATGAGCGCTGACAAGAGGAGGAGCAGGAATACCAGCCCCTGGTGCGCCAGCTCGAAGTGGGCCATGATGCGCTGATACCAGTCGGTCTGACTGAAGCTGTAGAACACCGCGAGCGTGGTGCCGGCCACCGGCGACGGCAATCCGACAAAGGAGCGGCCCACCGGCCGGCCGTGGGCCAGTACGTTGAAGCGCGCCAGCCGGAGTGCCGCAGCCACCACGAAGATGAAACAGACCACCCACCCGAATCGGCCTCCCGTTGCGAACTCCAGGAAATAGATCAGCAGCGCCGGGGCCACGCCGAACGACACGATATCCACCAGCGAATCGAGCTCGGCTCCGAAACGGCTGCCGGTCCCCATCCGGCGGGCCACCCGCCCGTCGAGCGAGTCGAGCACGGCGGCATAGAACACCAACCAGCCGGCCTGGCGAAAGTTCCCGTTGAACGCGGAGATGATCGACCAGAATCCGAAGAACAGATTGCCCAGCGTGAACATGCTGGGAATCACCACCACGACTCGGCGGAACCGCCTGGGGGGCTGGGTCTGGTGCGATTCGGGCGGCGCGGACGGCACTGACATCACGCGCTCCAGCGGGCCACCACGGTGAGCCCTGCTTTGGTGCGATCACCCTCCTGCACCAGGACGGAGGCCGAGGCGGGAACGAACAAGTCCACTCGCGAGCCGAAACGGATCATGCCGAGTCGTTCGCCCTGGCGGATTTCGGTCCCCTCGGTGTGGTCGGTAACGATCCGGCGCGCCAGCGAGCCGGCGATCTGGCGCACCAGCAGCTTGCCCCGGATGGCAGCGATCCCGATCGAACAGTGTTCGTTCAGGGTCGAGGCTTTCTCCTCCATGGCGTGGCCGAAGCGGCCCCGAGCATACTCCCGGTAGAGCAGGCGACCGGACGCCGGGTAGCGGTTCACGTGGACGTTCAGCACGTTCATGAAAACGGAGATCCGGGTCGCGGCATCCTGGAGGAATACCGGCTCATCCATCCGTATCACGCTCACGACCTCCCCATCGGCCGGTGCCAGAATGAGGTCCTCGCCACGAGGTCCCGGCCGGTCGGGATCCCGAAAGAAGACGATCGTCCACACCGCAATGGGAAGCCAGAGGGCGAAACCGATCCAGACTTGGGCGAATCCGAGAATCAGGAGAATGGTCCAGGCCGGGGCGATGAATCGCCACCCCTCGGCGGCGATTCGAATCACGGCGTTCCGGGCAGCGTCGTGCCGGTGAGCAGGCGATACGCTTCGAGGTACCGGCCGCTGGTGGCAGCGACCACTTCATCGGGAAGAGAAGGAGGCGGTGCCTCGCCGTCCCAGCGGCCAGCTCGACGGAGGCCGTCGAGATAATCCCGCAGGGGCTGCTTGTCGAAACTGGGCTGGCCCCGGCCCGGAGCATAACCCGCGCGAGGCCAGAAGCGCGACGAGTCGGGCGTGAGCACTTCGTCGATCAGGACCAGTTCACCGCCGCGATCGCTGCCGAACTCGAACTTGGTATCTGCCACGATGATGCCTCGCGCCTCGGCGTGCGCCGCACCGGCGCGGTAGAGGGCCAGACTCCGCCGGCGCAGCTCGGCGGCACGCTCGAGACCCAGGGCGGACTGCAGCCTCGCCTCGGTGACATTCTCATCGTGACCGGTCTCAGCCTTGGTCGCCGGGGAGAAAATGGGCTCGGCAAAGCGATCGCTCTCCACCATGCCGCGCCCAAGAGACTCCCCCGCGAGGGTGCCGCGCTCAGCGAACTCCCGCCACGCCGATCCCGAGAGATATCCGCGCACGACGCATTCGAACGGTACCGGCTCGGTTCGGCGCACCAGCATGGCGCGGCCTTCGAGCTGGCTCCGGTGGTCGCGGAGCGAAGGGATCTCGGCAAGGACTTCCTCGGCGTCGGCGGTCAGAAAGTGGTGCGACCCAAGGAGCGCGAGCAGGCGGAACCAGAACGCACTCAGCTGGGTGAGCACGGCGCCTTTCCAGGGAACCGGCTCGTTCAACACCACGTCGAACGCGCTCACCCGGTCGCTTGCGACGATGAGCAGGCGGTCGGCCCCTACCGAATACACCTCGCGCACCTTCCCGCGGCGAATCATCGGAAGCGGCAGCCGGCTCTGGACCAGCACGGGCGTCATACCCTGACCTCCTCGGGTGGTGCAGCCGCCGCCAGCTCCGCGGCGCGGTTGAGCGCCCGCTCCAGGGCGCCCCCAAGAAACTCCTCCACCTGCTCGGCGGCGCGGCCGGTGTACCGAGCCGGATCGAGCTCCGCCGTGAGCTGGGCGAACGGGATCCGGGCGAAGGCGGGATGATTGGCCAGCCGCTCCAGCAGCTCGTTGGGGCGGCCTGCGCTCACCGCTTCGGCCGCTTCACGGCTCAGGCTACGGATGACTTCGTGCAGCTCCTGCCGGTCACCCCCCGCCGTGACGCCCAGCATGAGCCACCGTTCCGTGGCCAGGAAGGGCATCTGGGCACTGACGTTGCGGGTTATGACCGGCTCGCGGACTTCCAGGCCCGTCACCACGTTGGTCGCGAGAATCAGGATTGCATCGGCGGCAAGAAACGCCTCCGGAAGCACCAGCCGGCGGTTGGCGCTGTCATCCAGCGTGCGCTCGAGCCACTGATTGGCCGCGGTATGCGCGGCATTCGGCTGGAGCGAGATGAGGAAGCGCGCCAGGCCGCTGATGCGTTCGGATCGCATCGGATTCCGTTTGTACGCCATCGCGGACGATCCGACTTGCTCCGGCTCGAACGGCTCGAGCAGCTCTCCCTCGTGCTGAAGCAGCCGCAGGTCCGCGGCCAGCTTGGCCGCCGACTGGGCAATCCCCGACAGCGCGTCGAGGACCTGGCTGTCGGTCTTGCGCGGATAGGTCTGCCCCGAGACCGGCACGACCGCATCGAATCCCATGCGCGCGGCGGCCCGGCGGTCCAGCTCGTTGACCCTGGTGTGATCTCCCCCGAACAGTTCCAGAAACGACGCCTGGGTTCCGGTGGCTCCTTTGCACCCAAGGAACCGGAGCGACTCCAGCCGGTGGCACAGCTCCTCGACGTCGAGGAGAAAGTCTTGGGTCCACAGCGTGGCGCGCTTGCCGACCGTGGTGAGTTGAGCCGGTTGGAAGTGCGTGTAGGCCAGGCAGGGCAGGGTGGCCCGCTGGCGCGCGAACGCGGCTAACGCGCGGACCAGCGCGACCAGGCGCCCGAGGAGCAGGCGGAGGCTCTCGCGGATCACCAGGAGATCCGCGTTGTCGGTCACGTAGGCGCTGGTGGCGCCGAGGTGAATGAAGGGACGCGCCGCAGGAGCCTGATCTCCCAGGTGATGGATGTGGGCCATCACGTCGTGACGGAAGCGGCGCTCGTACTGGGCAACCGCCGCGAGGTCGGCATCCTCCAGGTGAGCCCGCACCTCCGCGAGGGCGCCTTCCGGAATGGCGAGCCCCAGCTCCCGTTCGGTTTCCATCAGCGCGAACCACAACCGGCGCCAGAGCACCGCTCGGTGAGATTCTCCCCAGAGCGCCTGCATGGCCGGCGAGGCGTACCGGCGGCTGAGGGGCGATTGGTAGCGCGCGTCGCTCACCGGAACACCAGATCCACGAAGATGGGTTGCCCGTTGCGCTCGAAGGTGATGCGGAAAGGCTGGCCCGCCCGCGCGCCTTCCAGCAGGTCGGCCAGCTGCTCGGCACGGGTCACCAGGGTTCGGTTGATCGCGATGATCACATCCCCTTCCATGAGCCCGGTCGACCGCCGCACGTCATCGGTGATCCGCAGCACCAGGGCGCCCCGGCTGGTGCGGAGGGCGCGTTCGGCCTGGATCGCCGGGGTCACGGTCACCAGCTCCAGGCCCTGGCTCACGGCGACCTTGGTCGCCGCGCTGGTCGGGAGATCTCCGGCCGTGAAGGCGCGGGTAGCCTCGCTGCCGCGCCGCTTGAACCGTACGGTGACCCGGTCGCCCACGTGAAGGTCCAGCTTGACCGCCTCCCAGTCGAGATAGTTGCGGAGCCGCCGGCCATTCGCTTCGACCAGCACGTCGTTCTCGGCGAGGCCGGCCCGGGCGGCCGGACCCCCTTCGGCGATGCGGGTTATGGTGACTCCGCCCTGTCGCTTCCAGTCCTGCATGGCTTGCGGGCCCGCCACTTCCAGACCGGTCCAGGCCCGCCTGACCTGACGGTTGCGGAGGAGCTCATCGGCTACCCGCAGGGCGCGCTCGATGGGGATGGCGAATCCGAGCCCGATCGACCCCACGCTGCCGCCGCCGCCGGTGAAGATCGACGAATTCACGCCGACGACCTGGCCCAGCGCGTTCGCCAGCGGCCCGCCCGAATTCCCCGGGTTAATGGCCGCGTCGGTCTGGATCATGTCCAGGTAGAGGCCGGGCTGGTCCTGATTGGGCAGGATGTTCCGATTGGTGGCACTCACCACGCCGGCCGTCACGGTCGGCTCGGTGTTGCCCAGCAAGTACCCATACGGGTTCCCGAGCGCGACGACCCATTCACCGATCATGAGGTCGCTGCTGCTGCCGATCGGGGCGACCGGCAGGCTGGACCGATCCACCTTCACCACCGCGATGTCGGTGACCGGATCCTCGCCGATCAGCGTGCCCGGCAGATCGGTCCCGTCGGGCAGGGTCACCATGATGCTCTGCGCGCCGGCCACGACGTGCTGGTTGGTGATGACCACGCCGTTGGGCCGGATGACGAAGCCGGTTCCGGACGATTGCACGGTGCGGTCCGTGGGGCGCGGGATGAAGAAGAAGTCCCAGGGGTCCCGCTCGATAACCCGCTGGCGAGCCGTGACGTTGATGGACACCACCCCTGGGCCCACCCGGCTGGCCGCCTCGACGATCGCGGTTCGGCGCGAATCGTTGAGGGCTGCCGATTCGGTCCGGCTGCGCCCCGGGGCCTGCGGCACCGTCTGGCCGGAAGACTCTGAGCTCCACGATGCCAGTCCGGCGCCGAGCAGCAAGACGAAAACCGCTGGTGATCTCATGGCAGCCACTCGGCGGGATACTCCGCCGACACGAAGTACAACCCTTGCGGTGGCGCCGGCGGACTGGTGACGACTGCGGGCTCGAGTGCCAGGAGCCGGGCAAGTTCGGCTGAGTCCCGGCGGCCACGCGCGATGTCGGTCATGGTGCCAACGAGCATGCGAACCATGTGGTGGAGGAACCGATCAGCCGCAATCTCCAACACGAACCCCCGGCACCCGGCGCGCTCCGTCCAGGAGACCTCGACGATGCGGCACCGCCGGTGCGGCCGGAAGGAACTGCGCACGCTGAAAGCGCCGAAATCGTGTTCACCCTCGAGCAAGCCGGCCGCCCTGGCAAGCGCTCCGCCATCCAGCGACTCTCCCAGCGCCCACTCGAACCGCCGCCGGAACGGTGATCGCGACCCGTCATCGGTTCCGATCACGTACCGATACCGGCGTTGCGTGGCACACCGCCGCGCATGGAACCCGGCGCGCATCTCCCGGCACGCCGCCGCCCAGCAGTCCGCCGGTAACAACGCATTGAGCGCGCGTCGCAGTTCGGCCGCTTCCCACCGATCCGGGACGATCGCGCTGACCGGCATCCCCACGGCATGAACGCCCGCATCGGTGCGCCCGGCGGCGTGAACCCGAATGGGTTCACCCGTGAGGTGCTCGAGGACGCGCTCGACTTCGGCCTGCACGGTGCGTCCCGCATCGTCCGCCTGCCGCTGCCACCCGGCAAACCTGCCGCCGTCGTAGTGCAGCGTGACCAGAACGGTGCGCGGCATGCCACAGGAAATCTAGCGAGGAGCGAGGAAGAGTCAGTACCGCCGAATCACGCCAACGACCACGCCTTGAATGAGGATCTCGTGTTCCGGGAATCGGAGCGGTGGCATGGCAGGATTGGCCGGTTGCAGGCGCACCCAGCCGCCGGGCTCCCGGTAGAACTTCTTGACCGTCGCCTCGGAACCGTTGACGAGCGCAATGATCATCTCGCCGTTGTCGGCGCTCTGGCGGCCATGCACTACGACGTAATCGCCATCGACGATGTGTTCATCGATCATCGAATCGCCGCGAACCCGAAGGGCGTAGTTGGGACCGCGCGGTGGCAGCATGGCGTCGGGAACCGCGAGCGTTTCCTGGTGTAGAATGGCTTCGATCGGCATCCCCGCGGCCACGACGCCGAGCAAGGGGATCTCGGTGGCGCCGCTGATGCCCTTGGGCGGCAGCACCTCGATCGAGCGACTCTCGTTGAACGAGCGCCGGATGTATCCCTTCCGTTCCAGGTTGGTCAGATGCTCGTGGACCGTAGCCAGGGACTGGAACGAGAAGTGCTCGGCAATCTCCTCGAGGCTCGGCGCGTAGCCGCGCTGCTGGATGTGCGACTCGACGAAGGAGAGGACTTCTTTCTGGCGTTTGGTGAGCGGCATGGTTGGCAATTACCCAAAGATACCCCATAGAATAACCGAAGAAGTGCCGAAGGTCAAGGTGTGGGCTATCACGAGGTCCGTTGCTATCTTGGGAAGGTTCCCCCTTCCAAGCCGGCCAGAGATCGCCCGAGGTTAGTGCATGACGATGCCTCCCCCGACCGGTGCCGAGCTGGCGCTGCCCGCCGAGCAGGTGGGGGAGCTCATCAAGACGATCGTAAAGGCGCTTCGGGCCTTCCAGATGTATCCCCCGAACAATCCGATGTACCAGCGGAATCAGCAGGCGATCCGGGACGCGTTCCTGCCGATCTGGTCGGCCACTCCGGGACTCACGCTCGCGGTCACCGAAAGCGACCTGGTCTGGGAAGAACAGATCGTCTATCACCAGCCCCACCGCGCCGAGAGTTTTGCCTGGATGCTGTACCAGGACGGCATGCGGATTCTGCGGCTCCGTCCCGGCGTCGAAACGGAGGAGATTGTCACCTTCCTCCAGGTCGTGGCCCGCGCGCGGCTCCTGGCGACCGACGCGGCCGACGACCTGCTGACCCTGCTCTGGGAGCAGGAATTCCTCTTCATGGACTACCAGTTTGCCGAGACGTTCGGCGAAGGGGGGCCGACCCTGGAGCCGCGGAGCGTATTGGGTAGCGGTGCGGCGCTTCCGGAAACTGCGGCAGCCACGACCTGCGAGCAGGTCGCCGCGGAAGTCGAGGAGGCCCGGGCCCTCCCACCCGAGCTCGAGGAGTTCGACTCGACTCTCTATTTCCTCGAGGGACACGAGATCCGCGCCCTCGCCGACCAGGTGGCGCAGGAGTACAGCCGCGACGTGCGGCAGGCGGCCTTCGATGCGTTGCTGGACACGTTCGAGCTGCAGTCCTCGAATGTGGTGCGGGCGGAGATTCTCGGCATCTTCGAGCAGCTGGTTCCCAATCTCCTGAATCGGGGGGAGTTCCGGGTGGTGGCCGGCCTGCTTCGCGAATTCAAGGCGATCGCGCAGCGGGTTACCGTCATGGACGGGGAGATCCGGCAGCGGCTGCTCTCCTTCCAGGCCCGGCTGTCGGAGCCCTCGATTCTCGCTCAGCTGCTCCAGGCGCTGGAAGCATCGTCGGTGGTTCCCGACGATGCCGATATCGGGATGGTGCTGGGCGAGCTGTACGCGGAAGGTCTGGAAACCATGCTCACCTTCCTCCCGGGTCTCAAGCGCCCCACGATCAGGCAGATTCTGGAGGAGTCGGTGGCCCGGCTGGGTGCCGCGCATTCGGATGTGCTGCTCGGGCTGATTCGGAAGGCCGACTCGGAGGCCCTGCCGGGTGCGGTGGCATTGTGCGGTCGGCTCAAACTGAGCGCGGCCGTGCCAGGGTTGGAGCCGCTCCTCGGTCATCCGGAGGTCACGGTGCGGCGCTCCGCCGTAGAAGCGCTGGGCGGGATCGGTTCCCCGGGCGCCCTGGCGGTGCTGGAGCGCGCGCTCGACGATCCGGATCGGGGAGTGCGGAGTGCGGCCGTAGGCCTGGTGGTCAAGCGAGGCTACCGCGGCGCGCTGCGCCGGCTCGAGGCGGTGGTGCAGGGGCGGGGTCCGCAGGAGCTCGAGCGGGCCGAGCGGCGCCACTTCTTCGAAGCCTATGCCGTGTTAGGGGGACCCGCGATCCTGCCGGTGCTGACCGACCTGCTGGAGCCCAAGGGGATCTTCCGCCGAAAGGGACCGGTAGAGGTCCGGACCTGCGCGGCGTATGCCGTGGCGCGATTGCAGATCCCGGAAGCACGTGCCTTGCTGGAGCGGCTCCAGCAGGACAAGGAATTGCCGGTACGCAATGCCGCAGTCCGTGCGCTGCGGGAGTGGCGGGCATGAGCGAGACCCTGCACCCCTTTCACGAGGAGATCGCGCGGGACGAAGGTTTTCTCCGCCACGCGGGACGCAGTTTCCTCCTGTCGTTCTACAGCGCCCTCCGCGCCCTCAAGCTCTATCCGGTCGAGAACGCCGCGGTGCAGCGGTCGCTGGATGAGCTGCAGGCCGCGGCGCGGGCGCTGCTCGCGAGGGAAAACGAGCTCGAGCTTCGTCTGGACGGCGATTTTCTCTTCATCAACGGTACCCGGCTTCGCCTCGAGCTCGACAACTTCGCGGCCTTCAGCGGAATCCTGACGACCTTCCGCACGTTCGATATCGGGGTCTTCCGGGTATTCGCCGACGTCGAGCGGCGCGAGTGGCAAGCGCTCCTCAGCATCCTCCTGAGCATCACGGCGGAGCCGAAGGTGGAAGACCGCTATACGGCACTGATCGAGCGCCTGGGGCAGGCGAGTACCCCCAACCTGGATTTCGAGCCTTCGACCGCCGCGGCGGAAGGACTCGCCAGCGAGGAGGCGCGCGAGGTCGCCAAGCGGACGTATTCGCACGGCGTGGCGGTCACCAAGGAAGTGGTCAACAGCATTCGGTTGGGCCGGACCAGCGGGGTGAAGAAGATCAAGCGAGCGGTGCAGATGATCGTGGATCAGGTACTGACCAATGAAACCTCCATTATCGGGCTCACCGCCCTGCGGGACTACGACGAGTACACCTTTACCCATTCGGTCAACGTCTGCATCTTCGCCGTCGCCTTGGGCCGCAAGATCGGCCTGAGCAAGCTCCAGCTCTACGACCTCGGGATGACGGCGCTGCTCCATGATATCGGCAAGGCCAAGGTTCCGATCGAGGTTCTCAACAAAGCCCAGGACCTCACCGAGAACGAGTGGCGGGTCATCCAGGCGCATCCCTGGTGGGGGGCGATGACGCTCTTTGCGCTGCGAGGATATTCGGAGATCCCCTACCATGCGATCCTGGTGGCCTACGAGCACCACATGAAGACCGATCTGGGTGGCTACCCGCGCTCGATTCGGCCGCGCTCGCTGGGTGTGTTCACCCGGATCGTCTCGGTGGCCGACGGCTACGATGCCGCGACGACCCGCCGGGCCTACCAGACCGAGCCGATCGAGCCGGACCAGGTGTTGCGGGAGATGTGGACCAATCCGAAGCGGGGGTTTGATCCGGTCATCGTCAAGGCGCTCATCAACCTGCTCGGGGTGTATCCGGTCGGCACCTGCGTCATCCTCGACACGCTCGAGGTGGCGGTGGTCTCGCACCCCAACCCGGATCCCCAGTTGCTCAACCGGCCGCGGGTTAGGATCGCGCTGGAGGCCACCGGCGGAATGATCGCCCCGCCGGGGCGGCCGGTCGACCTGACCGAGCGAGGTCCCTCGGGCAGCTACCTCCGGTCGATCGTGAAGGTCACCAACCCCGAGCGCTACAACCTCACCGTCGGTGACTACTTCCTCTGATGTCCTTGCCCCGGTAACGGCGGCGGAAGACTCCTCCCCGGCGCTCCGCACTTTCGAGCGGGTCATGGCAGGAGCGGGGGTCGCGGTGATGGCCGCGGCCCTGGCGCTGGATCCCCGCTGGAGCCGGTATGCCTGGGCCGCGCTCGCGGTCGCCCTGAGCTCCCTCCTGCTTCGCGTGGCGCCGGTCCGGCTGGACCGCTTCTGGTCCCTTACCCAGACGGGGGTGCCGGCCCTGATCGCGGCCTTCACGATGCCGGGTGCGGCCGGCGTGCTCGGGCTCACCGCGGGCGTGTTAGGAGCGGAGCTCCTCGTCGAGCGGCGATCCTTCGTCCGCGCCGCCGCCATCGCCGCCCGCGAGGGCCTTGCCCTCGCGGCGGCCTCGGGATTCTTCCTGCTGGCGCAGGAGTTGAGCGGTGCGAACCGGCTCACGCTCGAACTGCTGGCCCCGGCGGCGATCCTCGCCGGCACCTGGTTCGTGGTGAGCAAGGGACTCGCCTATCTCGATCGCCTGCTTCAGGGCGACCTCGAGGTGGCCGACCGGCTGCTCATTCTGCGGTGGGAAGCCATTGCCTTCGTGGTCACGGTGCTGGCCGCCGCCATTGTGGTGTGGTCGCTCGAGCACCTGGAGGCAGGCGGCTGGATCGTGGTGGCGCTCGCCCTGGCGCTGTTCGGTCTGGTCGTTCGTGCGCTGCTCGACGATGCCATCGCCGCTGAAGTCCAGAGCCGCATTCACTTGGCTTCCCGGCGGAGCACGGCCGGCAACCTTGGGCTCCTCGAAAGTCTGGGGGCTATCGAGCGCCTGGCCTGGCGGCTCCTCGAGTGGAACGACTTCCGGGTATACCGCTCCACTGGAAATGGGAACGGCTTGCTGGCCTACCGCTCACCGCGCGCCCTGGGCGTCGTGGACGACGGGTCGGATCGGCTCGACTGGCGGGCCCGGGCGCTCGGACAGGGTGAGGTCACTACTCGAGCCCACACGCTCATTCATCCTCTCCGACAAGCCGACCGGGTCATCGGGACCCTGGAATTGACCCGGTCCAGAGGCACGACGTTCCCGCTTCGGGACCGCGCGGCCATCGCCGCCCTCGCCGACCAGATCGCTTCGGCACTCCATCTTGCCGAGCTCCGCCGTCCGCTCGCGGGGACTGTGGAGCAGATCGCAACGCAGATCCGGGCCCTGGCTCGGGCCACCAATTCGCTGGGCTCATCGGCGTTGACCCTCGAGCTCGCGGGTGAGCACCTCAGGCGCGAATCGTCGAATCAACACACGTCCGCCCAGACCGGACTGGACGTCACGGTCGAGCTGGCGAGGCTTGCCGCCTCGGCGACCGTGGCGGGGGCTCAAGTGCAGCGGGAGAGCGAAGCAGCGGCCGCGGCGGCCGCCCGTCATCGCGCCGAGCTGGAAGATGCCGCCGAGCGGGTGGATCAGGTCCAGGACGTCATGGTGAGCAGTGCGCGCGCGGTGCAGGCGCTCGGAGGCACCGCCGTGCGGATCAGGACGTTCCTGGTCTCGATCCAGGAGATTGCCGAGCTGACCAATGTAATCGCGCTGAACGCGGCCCTGGAAGCGCAACGCGCGGGTGAAGCCGGCCGGGGATTCGCGGTGGTGGCCGAGGAGATTCGGCAGCTCGCCATTCAGAGTGCGGGGGCCGGGGCCGACGCCGGTCGCCTCACCGCCGAAATGTCCCGGGCGGTGTCGGCGCTGGCGGCACAGATGGAGCAGGGCCGCCGGCTGATCGAGGAAGTTGGTCGGCTGTCCGAAACTGCCGCCAGCGCGCTGGAAGCCGTGGTCCAAGCCACCCGCCAGGCCGATGCCCAGGCGCGTACCATTGCCGAGTCCGGCCGGGCCCAGGACCAGGCCGCCCGGCGACTGGCCGAGGAGATTCGCGGGGTGCTGGAAACGGCGGAGCGTACCCAGGCGCAGACCGAAACCCTAACCCGGGAAGCGGGCTCTGCCAGCCGGGAACAGCAGGAGCTGGAAGACGCGATTGACGAGCTTGAGCGGGTGACGATCGAGCTCGGTCGCATCGCCCGGGAGTTTGCAGGTCGCGAATGAAGGCGGTGCCGGTTCGAGCGTACATCGCGCTTGGCAGCAACCTCGGGAATCGCGAAGGCTATCTCGCGCTGGCGCGCGAACGGCTGGCCCGGCTCCCGGCGACCAGGGTCCTCGCCGGGTCGGCAGTCGAGGAAACGGTGCCGCTCGAGGGGCTGGACCAGCCCAACTACTTGAACCAGATGGTTGCAGTGGACACCAGCCTCACCCCGCGCGAGCTCCTCGCCGAGTGCCGAAAGATCGAGAGGCTGGCCGGCCGCGAGCGGCGCACCCGCTGGGCCTCGCGCACCCTGGATCTCGACTTGGTCCGGTACGCTGACCTAGTGACCAACGAGGCCGGCCTCCAGCTCCCCCATCCGGGGCTCTCTGACCGACCGTTCTGGCAGCGCGAGCTGGCCCAACTCGAGGAGCGAGGATTCTGAGAGCGCCCGCCGAGCTCAGGCCTACGCTTCCCTCGTGGGCGCGGGTTACGCCGGACCGTTTCCAGCACATCCAGCGCGTCGCCGAGCTGGTGGCCCGCTGGAGCGAGGAGATGGGAGTCCCTGACTCGGAGCGGAACCGCTGGCTCAGGGCGGTATGGCTCCACGATGCGCTCCGAGATGCACCGCCGGAGGAGCTCGCCGCGCTCGCGCCGGGGACGGTCGGCCCTCCCGAATTGCGGCACGGGCCGGCAAGCGCATCTCGGGCCAAAGCCGAAGGAGAAACCGACCGCGGCGTCCTGGACGCGGTGCGCTATCACTCCGTAGGTCTGGCCGAGTGGGATATGGTTGGGCGAGTGCTTTACTCTGCTGATTATCTCGAGCCCGGACGGTCCGGGTGGGATGCCGAGCGGGCTTCCCTGGTCGAGCGCTTCCCCCAGGATCCGCAGAGGGTCGTCTACGAAGTGGCCCGAGCCCGGATGCTCCACTTGATTCGTTCCGGCTGCGCGATCCCTCAACCGACGCTTCGCTTCTGGAACAGTCTCGCCGCAGCCACCGCTTCGCCCGACCGCTGACGCTCCTCATCCTGCTCGGACTCGGGGCCGGTGTGGGGTGGGGTCTCTTCCGACTCGGCCGCGGAGCGGGCAGGCTGCCCGACGTGAAGGTGCCCGAGCCGACCGGCATCACGGTCGAGGTGCTGAACGGGACCGGGCGGGCCGGACTGGCTCGGGTGGCGACCCGGGTGCTTCGGCAGGAGGGCTTCGACGTGCTCTACTTCGGGACGGCGAACCACCCGGTGCAGCGGACCGAGATCCTGGTGCGGCGAGGCGATTCCAGCGCGGCGGAAAGGGTGGCGCGAGTCCTGGGTGTGGGGCGGGTTAGGGTGGCGCTCGACACGTTGCTCCGGCTGGATGTGACGGTCCTGCTCGGTGATGACTATCCGGCGAGGCGGTAAGGCACATTCCGGGACGCACTGCACCGTTGAACCGAGGGCACCTCGGTGAGCTGTCGTCACCTAACGGCAGGCGATAAGCCGCGCCGGCTTATGCTGTAATCCGGCGACGGCTTCATCGCCTGTTAGGTGGCTTCACCTGCGCAAGTTTACCGCTCGTCTCGAATGGCCGCCCGAACCTTCCGTTCGAGATCCGGCGGAATGGGGTCCATCTTATGTGCGG
This sequence comes from Gemmatimonadales bacterium, assembly GCA_052389555.1. Taxonomy (GTDB): domain Bacteria; phylum Gemmatimonadota; class Gemmatimonadetes; order Gemmatimonadales; family GWC2-71-9; genus JABFSM01. The sequence continues at coordinate 20,355 of JBQTHV010000144.1, forward strand.
TGCGAGCGTGATCCTTGATCTTGCGCATTACATCGGCCTCGTCATTACCACGAACTTTCCAGTCGCAATCCACGCCAACGTCCCTGCACGTGTAGGTCTTTGCCATACGAGCCTCCTGATAAAAGTAACCTGAGAATGGCCGTCGCACCT
>JBQTHV010000145.1:0-2025 GCA_052389555.1 Gemmatimonadales bacterium
ATGTCCACCATCATCGAGGTCCACGGTCGCGAAATCCTCGACAGCCGGGGTAATCCCACCGTCGAGGCCGAGGTGGTGCTCTCGAGCGGGGCGCGGGGGCGGGCCGCGGTGCCCAGCGGGGCGTCCACCGGCGAGCATGAGGCCGCCGAGCTCCGCGACGGCGACCCCAAACGCTACCTCGGCAAGGGTGTACAGGAGGCGGTGCGGAACGTGAACGAGGTGTTGGGACCTTGTCTCGAAGGATTGCCCGCCAGCGACCAGATTACCGTGGACCTCGAGCTGATGGCCGCGGATGGCACCGCCAACAAGGGCAAGCTCGGCGCCAACGCCATTCTCGCGGTGTCGCTCGCGGTGGCCCGCGCCGCCGCCGACGACATCGGCATTCCACTCTATCGCTATCTGGGCGGCCCGATGGCGCGGGTGATGCCAGTCCCCATGATGAATATTCTGAACGGGGGCGCCCACGCCAATAACCCGCTCGATTTGCAGGAATTCATGGTGGTGCCGATCGGGGCCGATAGCTTTGCCGAGGGGCTCCGGATGGGCGTCGAGGTGTTCCATCACCTGAAGCGCATCCTCGCGCGGCAGGGACTCTCGACCGCGGTCGGCGACGAGGGCGGCTTTGCGCCCGCGCTCGATTCCAACGAGGCCGCCCTCGATCTCCTGATGCGGGCGATCGAGGAAGCGGGCTATCGCGCCGGACAGGACCTGGCCATTGCTCTCGACCCGGCGGCCTCGGAGCTCTACACGGACGGTGCCTATGTCTTCAAGAAGAGCGACCAGAGTCGCCATAGCGCCGAAGCGCTGATCGACCTCTATGCGAAATGGGTAGATCGCTATCCGATCGTGTCGATCGAGGATGGACTGGCCGAAAACGATTGGGAGGGCTGGGCGGCCCTAACCCGGCGCCTCGCGGACCGGGTCCAGCTGGTGGGCGACGATCTGTTCGTCACCAATGCCGACCGGCTGGGGCGGGGGATCGAATCCGGCATCGCCAACGCCATCCTCATCAAAGTGAACCAGATCGGCACGCTCACCGAGGCGCTCCAGTGCATCGAGCTGGCGCGCGGGAACGCTTATGGCGTGGTGATCTCCCACCGGAGCGGCGAAACCGAGGACGCGTTTATCGCCGATCTCGCGGTCGCCACCGGGGCGGGCCAGATCAAGACCGGGAGCGCTTCGCGGAGCGACCGCACCGCCAAGTACAACCAGCTGCTCCGGATCGCGGAGGAGCTGGGCGACGCGGCCCACTATCCCGGCCGGGACCTCTACGCGCTATGACGCGCACCCGGCTGATCATCGCCCTCGTCATCCTGGGCGCCATCATCTTCGCGCTCCAGGCCGGGGAGTACAACACCTTCCACTGGCTGTCGCTCAAGAAGCGGGAGCAACGGGAACGCGAAGCGGTCGCCGCCCTGCAGCGGGAGGTGGACAGTCTCACGCGGGTTAGGAAACTCGTGGAGACCGATTTCGCCACCCAGGAGCGGCTGGCCCGGGAGCTCTACGGCATGCTGCGCCAGGGCGAGTGGGAGTACACCATCGTGCGGCCGGAGGGCCGCTAGGCCGTCCCCCTGGTGAAGGGCTCACTGCGACCGGTAGAGTGCCGGTCAGCCATTCGCCGGAGGACAATGGTATGCCGAGATACGGAAAGCTGGCACAACGAAAAGTCGAGCGGGTGATGCGGGAGCGGAAACGGGGGACCTTGCGGAGCGGCCGGTCCCGAATGCGGGTGACCAGCCGGAAACAGGCGATCGCGATCGGTTTGTCCCAGGCCAGGCGGGCTGGTGGTAAGGTCCCACGGCGGGCCCGAGGCCGGAGAAGTCGGAGTCGGTAGCGACAATCCCGATTGACTCGGTCGGAATACTCCAGTAGACTGGGGGCCGCTCAGGCGGCCCCCGTCTCTTTCCGGTAGGATATTACTCGCATGCGCCGCGCGCTTAGGGTGGTTGGAATACTCGGGCTTTTCATCTGGCTGGTCGGGTTTGCCCAGGATGGGAAGGGTGTCGTCGGGACCATCATCGTGGC
>JBQTHV010000146.1:0-29793 GCA_052389555.1 Gemmatimonadales bacterium
AAAGCGGCGGCGGCAGGCGCGGCGCGAACGCCTGGCCGGGCTCACCCCATTCGATCCGGCGCGGCCGGAGCAACCCGCCCCGATGGAGGAGATTTCGGCCGAGGAACTGATCGAGGCGCACCGCGCCCGCCGGAAAGCCGATGAGTGAGCTCAGGAAGCGCCGAGTGCCGAGCGCCGAGCCGCCGAGCACCGCCTTCCTGCTCGATCAGTTCCGAGACCACCTGAGTCTCGAGGCCGGCGCGAGCCCTCACACGGTCGAGAACTACCTGCGCGACCTCCGCCGGTTCGTCCGGTTCGCCGAATCGAAGCGGGTTAGGGGACCTGGGGCGGTGAGCCGGGCGCTTTTGCGTGATTTCGTGTTCGCACTCAAGGACCTGGGACTGGCTCCCGCCACCATCCGCCGCCAGGTGTCCGCCCTGCACACCTATTTCGGCTTTCTGGTCGGCGAAGGAACCCTGGTGGCGGATCCCAGCGACCGCCTCGAGACACCCAAGCGGGGGCGGACCCTGCCCACCGTGCTCACGGTCCCGGAAGTGGAGACGCTGCTGGCCGCGCCGTCCATCGAGGAGCGGCTGGGCTGGCGGGACCGCGCGCTGCTCGAGCTCGCTTATGGGGCCGGGCTCCGGGTCTCCGAGCTGTGCCGGCTCACCCTCGACGATCTCCAGTTCACCGACGGCGTCGTCCGTGTCATGGGGAAGGGGAGCAAGGAGCGGCTGGTGCCGCTGGGCCGCAAATCGATCGGGTCGGTCTCGGTGTATCTCAACACCATCCGGCCCGAGCTTGACCGCGGCAGAACCCAGCGCCGCGTGCTGCTGAACGCGCGGGGAACGCCCCTGTCGCGGGTCGGGGCCTGGGGGGTCATCAAGCAGGCGGCCCGGCGAGCCGGGATCAGGAAACGGGTCACCCCCCACACGCTGCGACATTCTTTCGCGACCCACCTCCTCGAGGGAGGCGCCGATCTTCGGGCGGTGCAGGAGATGCTGGGCCATGCCGACCTCTCGACCACCCAGATCTACACCCATGTGGACCGCGAATATCTGCGAAAAGTCCACCGGCGGTTTCATCCTCGGGGCTGAACCTCGAGTGAAACCTGGCGGCCTCGAATTACGTCATTCTGAAGCAGCCATCCTCCCGCGGAGGATTCCATGAGGAGCTACTGGACAAAGATTGCCCTCGGCGCCGTGCTGGTGTTCGGGCTCGGGTATGCCGCCTTCGCCGCGGGCCGCAATTTCGTGGGCCATTTCAAATCGGACGAGGGGATTACCATACCGCTCGGGTCCTTTGTCCCCTTCAAGCTGGACGGTCAAAAGCTGGGGACCATCCGTTCCATAACCTTTCAGCGCAGCGCGTCTGAATCCCCCGGTGGACGTCGGGCGTTGAGCGGCTTCGTGCTCCGGACTCGGCTGGAAGATTCGGCCGCCTTCGAACGGGTGCGGGACTGCAAGCTCTCGGTGACCGATCCCGAGCACATCGATGAGCGAACCACCTTTTTCTGTCTGCCTGCCGACAGCGGCTACGAAGCTTTCGGCGAGGTCCGTATGGAGCTTCGAGTCGGCAACGACAGCCGGACCGTGATTCAGCCACTCTTGCTGCCGCAGGCCGTGGTTCAGGACCTCCGCCGGAAGGGACCTCTGGGAACCTCCCACTCTTTGGGAGACTCGATTGCAGCCGAGGTAAGATCCAGGGTCCGGGTGCAATCTCGGGCCTATTCGGATTCGGTTCGCGCCGTTAGGCTGGAAGAGGACGCGCGGCGGATGCAGCAGCAGGCCGACTCTCTGAAGGCACGTGCCCAGAAGCCACCTCCGACTCCCTAAATCTTTATACGGCCATTTCTTAGACAACCGGGCGCGGCGCGGCACGACTTTTGACTTGGCCCCGCCGCGCTTTTACTTTGGGAGATGCCCGTCCTCGGCGTCATTCCCGCACGACTGGGTTCGACGCGGCTGCCGCGAAAGCCTTTGCAGCCTGTGGGCGGAGTCCCCCTGGTGGTTCGAGTTGCGCAGCGGGTGCGCGCTCATGGGGTAGTCGATCGCCTGGTCATCGCCACCGACTCGCCGGAAGTCGAAGGAGTGATCCGGCATGCCGGTTTCGAAGCAGTCCTTACCTCGCCTCTCCATCCCAGCGGCACGGACCGGGTCTTCGAAGTCGCTTCCCGGTCCGAGTTTGCCGGTTTCGACGCAATCCTGAATGTCCAGGGTGACGAACCTTTCGTGTCGCACGCTGCACTGGCCGGCGCGCTCGCCCAGCTTCGCCTGGGTTTCGACCTGGGGACGGTGGCCGCACCGCTTGCCGCGGAGCACCACGACGATCTCACGCGGGTGAAGGTCATGATGGATCCAGCGGGACGAGCGCTGACCTTCTCCCGGAGCGCAATCCCGGGTGGCACCAACTGGCTCCATCTGGGCGTCTACGCCTACCAGCGCCCGGCGCTGGAACGGGTCGCCCGGCATGCGCCCATCCCCGAAGAGCAGGCACAGCGACTGGAACAGCTCCGAGCATTGGGACTAGGGCTCCGGATCGGGGTGGCGATCGTGGATAAGCCGGCCGGCCCCTCGGTCGACACGGAAGCCGATCTCGCCGAAGCGGAAACGCACTGGACTCTCTTGACCGAGGTATCTCGATGACCACTGGAGCCGGGAACACCAAGTACATCTTCGTTACGGGTGGTGTGGTGTCCTCCCTCGGCAAGGGGATTGCCGCGGCCTCGCTAGGCCGGCTCCTGGTCGAGCGAGGCCTCTCGGTCACCATGCTCAAGTTCGACCCGTACATCAACGTGGATCCCGGCACCATGTCGCCGTTCCAGCACGGCGAGGTATACGTCACCGACGACGGAGCGGAAACCGATCTCGACCTCGGCCACTACGAGCGGTTCATCGAGCGCTCGCTCTCTCAGCAGAACAACGTGACCACCGGCCGGGTGTACCAGACCGTGATCAGCAAGGAGCGCCGGGGTGAGTTCCTGGGCTCGACGGTGCAGGTGGTGCCGCACATCACCGACGAGATCAAGCAGGCGATCCGGCGGATCGCACCCGAGCAGGACATCGTCCTCATCGAAGTCGGCGGGACGGTCGGTGACATCGAGTCGCTCCCGTTCCTGGAGGCGATTCGGCAGTTCCGTCAGGAAGTGGGCCGCGACAACGCGATCAACATCCATCTCACCCTGGTCCCCTACATCTCGGCTACCGGCGAGCTCAAGACCAAACCGACCCAGCATTCGGTGCGGGAGCTCATGGAAATCGGGATTCAGCCGGACCTGCTGATCTGTCGCAGCGAGCAGCCGCTCAGTGCCGAGATCAAGCGCAAGATCGCGCTGTTTTGCAACGTCGATTTCGAGTGCGTGATCGAGAGCCCCGACGTGCAGTCGATCTACGAGATTCCGCTCCGCTTCCAGGAGCAGGGTCTTGACCGGGTGGTCTGCGAGCGTCTCCGCCTCGAGACCAAGGAACCGGACCTGGGGCCCTGGAAGGCCATGACCGAGAAGATCCTGCGGCCGGCTGAGCGGGTTAGGATTGCCGTGGTCGGCAAGTACACCGACCTGCACGACGCCTACAAGTCAGTGCAGGAGGCGCTGCTGCACGGCGGCATCCCGAACGATGTAGGGGTCGACATTGTGTGGGTGGGCAGCGACCAGTTCACCGACCAGGCCGCCGCCGCTGAGCTCTTGGGCGACAAGCATGCGCTCCTGGTACCGGGCGGCTTCGGGTTGCGCGGAGTCGAGGGAATGGTCGAGGCCATCCGCTGGGCCCGCGAACACGGCGTCCCGTTCTTCGGGATTTGCCTGGGGCTCCAGATGGCCATCATCGAATTCGCCCGGAATGCCTGCGGGCTGGCCGGCAGCAACAGCACGGAGTTCGAGCCCGAGTGCGAGGTTCCGGTCATCGCGCTGCTCGCCTCGCAGCGCGACGTGGCGAATCTTGGCGGTACGATGCGTCTAGGTGCCTATCCGGCCCGGCTGCGGACCGGCAGTCTCGCCGCCCGAGCATATGGGGCGACCGAGATCAGCGAGCGGCACCGGCACCGCTGGGAGGTCAGCAATGCCTATCGCGACGTGCTGGCCGAGCACGGGCTCCGCCTGAGCGGGCAGTCCCCCGATGGGAGTCTGGTCGAGATCGTCGAGCTGCCGGACCATCCGTGGTTCCTGGGCTGCCAGTTCCACCCCGAGCTCAAGTCGCGGCCCATGCGGCCGCATCCGCTCTTCGCGTCATTTATCGCCGCCGCCCGGCGCCGTGCCGATCAGCTCTCCGGGCGGACCAGTCGCGCGGTGCAGGAGCTGATCGAAGCGAGCAAGTGAGCGGATGGCGGTTTTCCCCTGGGCCTTTTCTGATCGCCGGGCCGTGCGTGGCCGAAGAGGGGGAGCTGTTGCCCCGAGTCGCGGAGGCGCTGGCCGAGCTGGGCCGACGGTTGGGAATTCCGGTCTGCTTCAAGGCGAGCTTCGACAAGGCGAATCGCGCGAGACCGACCTCGGCGCGAGGCCCAGGGCTCGAGCGCGGGTTGGCGCTGCTCGAACAAGCGCGCCGCGCGAGTGGACTGCCAGTGCTCACCGATGTCCACGAAGCCTCCCAAGCCGTGCCCGTGGCACAAGTGGTGGACGTCCTCCAGGTCCCGGCGTTCCTGTGTCGGCAGACCGACCTGCTGGTCGCATGTGGCCGCACCGGCAAGCCGGTGAATATCAAGAAGGGCCAGTGGATGTCGCCGGAGGAGATGGGCGGGGCGGTCGAGAAGGTGAAGCGGGGGGGAGCCGGCGACGTAGCGGTAACCGAGCGGGGCACCTTCTTCGGGTATGGGGATCTGGTAGTGGATTTCCGGAACATCGCGCGGCTCCGGGCTTCGACCGGAACGCCGGTCATCTTCGACGCGACGCACTCGGTGCAACGGCCCGGCCGGGGTGCCGCCGGAACGAGCGGGGGCAATCGCGAAGCGATTCCCGATCTGCTCGCCGCCGCCGCCGCGGCTGGTATCGACGGATTCTATCTGGAGACCCATCCCGATCCGGCGCGGGCGCCGAGCGATCCCGAGACGCAGTGGCCGCTGGATCGGCTGGAAGGCTTGCTTACGAGAACTCTTCGGATCTGGAGAGCGGCAAGAGAACCATGAGCCCGTCAAGAAGGGAATGGGGAATGGGGAATGGGGAATGGGAGGTGGCCCGTAAGCCCCCCATTCCCCACTCCCCACTCCCTATTCCCTGGTTAGCTGTGCTCTGGGCCGTCGCGGGGTGCACCCAGACCGGCGTCACGACCCGGGAGACTGGCGAGCGCGCCGACAGCGCCGACCAGATCATGATGGGCATGATCACGCAGCTGACCGAGAACGGCGTGTTGCGCAGCTACGTGGAGGCCGATACCGCCTACCTGTATCAGAACCAGCAGGTCACCGACCTGCGCGGGTTACGGATCCGCCTGCTCGATGCCCAGGGCAACCAGACGAGCACCCTCACCGCCCGCCAGGGGACCTACAGCAGCGTGAACGGAAAGCTCGATGCGCGTGGCAACGTTGTGGTCGAAACCACCGATGGCCGCCGGCTGCGGACTCAGCATCTCATTTACGACAAGGTGTCGAACCGAGTGGAAAGCGACAGCGCGTTCACCTACGAATCGCCGAGCGAGCAGGGCTCGGGATCGGCCTTCCGCTCGGACATCGAATTCAAGAATCTGGAGGTCAATAATCCCCGCGGGTTCCAGAAGGGGAAGGGGATTCTGATTCCGAGGCCGGGGGGGCAATGACAAACTCAGGGAGTAGGGAGTGGCGAATAGGGAGTAGGGCGGCTCGCCTCAGAGTCCCTACTCCCTACCCCCTATTCCCTATTCCCGTGCTGCTCGGTCTCCTTGCTACGCCGGCATTTGCGCAGAACCGGCCGTGCCAGCTCGAGATCCTGGGCGGCATGCGGCAAGTCGTTCGGACCCAGGTGACCCCCACGACGGAAAACTATTTCGGGGGAGGCAACCCGATTCGGCTGCGTTGCCGCGGCCAGAATGTGCGCATCTGGACCGACAGCATAGCATCCTACCAGGGCCAGGTGGTCCAGTTCATCGGCAACTTCCGCTACCAGGACGAGACCGCGCGGGTTAGGGCGGATTTCGGCACCTACATCCAGATGGACGAACGCTGGGAAGCGCGCGGCAACGTGCGGTACGACAACATCCGCGACGGCTCCCGTCTCGAGGGCCCCTCGGTGAACTACAACCGGCGAGTCCAGGGAATCCACGGCCTGGAGGAGGCCTTCGCGGACCAGCGGCCTCGCCTCACCCTCCCGGTTCGCGAGGAGGGCGCCCGTGCGCCGGAACCGTACGTGATCGTAGCCGATCGGCTCCGGCTGCGGGGTCAGAACCGGATGTGGGCGGGAGGAGCAGTCACCATTGACCGGAGCGACCTGCGCGGTCGGGGCGATTCGCTCGAGCTCGACACCAGTCCGATCGGGACCGGTGCGCTGATCGGCAGAGCCTCGATCCGACGCACGGCACAGGATACGTTCGCACTGGCGGGGAAGCGAATCGATCTCACCCTGGCCAATCGGGAGCTGACGTCGGTCACCGGACGGGATAGCTCGAGCGTGACGAGCCGCGATCTCGAGCTCACGGCGGAAGCGATCTGGCTCCGGCTCGTGGCCAAGCGCGTCGTCCAAACCACCGCGTGGGGCAAGCAGCCGCGCCCCGAAGCGATCGCGGAAGACTACCTGATCCGGGGCGATTCGCTGAATATCGATACTCCTGGCGAGGTACTGCGAGGCTTCCAGAGTTACGGCCGCGCGTGGGTCGGGTTCAGGCCGGACACCGCTCAGGGCCAGCGCGACTACATCGCCGGCGACTCCATCTCGGCCGAATTCGTTGCGCGAGACACGGTGGCTCCCGGCCAGCGGCGTTCCGCGTTGCGCCGGCTGGAGGCTCGCCATCAGGCCGCGTCGTTCTACCGGGTGACTGTGCAGAACGCGCCGGGCGGGCGGCCCTCCATCAACTATTCCCGGGCCGATCGCATCGTCCTCTTCATGCAGCCCGGCGATTCGGTGAAAGTCGAGCGGGTGGAGATGTCGGGTAAGGTCGATGGCATCCAGCTCGAACCGACGGTGGCTCGGCCCGACACGGCGCGGCGACCCGGCCCCCTTTTGCCGGTGAGGCGGCCATGACGAGCAGCAACGGTGCCGGCCCCGGCAAGCTGATGGCGACTGACCTCCGCAAGTCGTTCAAGCGGCGGATGGTGGTGAAAGACGTCGCCGTTGAGGTGACCCAGGGCGAGATCGTCGGCCTCCTCGGTCCCAACGGGGCGGGGAAGACCACGACCTTCTATCTCATTACCGGCCTGATCCGGCCGGACGCCGGGCATATCGAGCTAGACGGTAAAGACATCACCGGAGAGCCCATGTACCGCCGGGCCCGCCTGGGGATCGGTTACCTCGCGCAGGAACCCTCGGCCTTTCGGCGGATGAGCGTGGAAGAGAACGTGCTGGCGATTCTCGAGACCCTGTCACTCACGAAGGACGAGCGGCGGGACCGGCTCGAGCATTTGCTGGAAGAGCTCGGCATCAAGCATCTCCGCGACAACAAGGCCTATTCCCTTTCCGGCGGAGAGCGGCGCCGGCTCGAGATCACCCGCGCTCTGGTCACCCAGCCCAAATTCATGCTGCTCGACGAGCCGTTCGCCGGGGTCGATCCCATCGCCGTGCATGACATCCAGACCATCGTCGCCGGGCTGCGCCATCGGGGGATCGGAGTCTTGATCACCGACCATAGTGTCGAGCATATGTTCGAGGTGGTCGATCGAGCCTATATCATGTACGAGGGCGAGGTGCGGGCTGCGGGCACGGTGCGCGAGCTGGTCTTTAACGAGCAGGTCGCCGAGCTCTATCTCGGACCGACCATGACCGCACGGCTTCGGAGCCGGATGGAGCGGCAGCCATGAAGACCGGCCTGACCCAGCAGACCGGACTCCGCCAGGAGCAGCGGATCAACCCGCGGCTCTACCAGGCCATGGACATGCTCTACATGCCCATGATGGACTTGCAGCAGCACCTGAAGCAGGAGCTACTCACCAATCCGTTCCTGGAGCTGCTGGAGCCAGAGGAAGAGGAGGAGCAGAAGCAGGAGAACACCGAAGCCGAGAAGGAAAAGGAGAAAGAGAAGCAGGAGAAGGAAGCCGAGATCGACTGGGAAGAAATCCTGCTCAACGGCTTCGACGCCGGCGGGGCGCGCCAGCAATTCGAGGAGCAGGAGTACCTGGAGCCGGTTTGTGTCGAGCGGCCTGACCTGGCCGACCACCTGCGCGAGCAGCTCCAGATGATGGATCTCACCCCTCGCCAGCGGCTCCTCAGCGAAGAGTTCGTGGGGAGCATCACCGACGAAGGTTGGCTCGGTGCATCGCTGGAGGAGATCCGCGACTCGGTCAACGTGCTGCTCGAAAGCCACGCCGCAAGCAACCCGGCTGAGGGCGAGGAGCACGAGGAGGCCGAGCCGGCGCCGGCTCCCCCAAGTGCCGAGCGCCGAGCCACCGGGCGCTCCGCCCGCCGAGCCGCCGAGCCGTCCCGCCGTCCCGCCGTCGAACCAGCCCCTGCCGTGTTAGGGGGCGGCGAGGAGACCTGGATCGGCCTGCCCGATCGGGAGCAACCGCCCCGGGCCGTGGAACCGTCAACCGCGGCGGCCGAAACGGCGGAGCCCGCCGCGCGTCCCAAGGCCCGGGGAGACCTTCCCGGCATCCCGTACTACGCAACGGCGGAAGTCGAGCAGATGCTCGGCATCATCCAGAGCCTGGATCCGCCCGGGATCGGGGCCCGGGACCTGCGGGAATGCCTGCTGCTTCAGCTTCGCGAGGCAAAGGAAACGGACACGCTCGCCTACCGTCTGGTGGACGAGGCGTTCCCGGACCTGATCGCGCATCGCTGGAACGAGCTCGCCAAGCGGTTCGGGGTGGAGCCCGCCGAGGTGCAAGCTGCCGGCGATAGCCTCGCGCGGTTCGACCCGAAGCCGGGGCTCAAGTACGCCGATCGCAGCGACGGCTACATCATCCCCGATCTCATCGTGGACAAGGTGGACGGGAAATACCGGGTTAGCCTGAACGATTCCGGCGTGCCCCGGTTGCGGCTCAGCAGGAGCTACCAGGAGATTGCCCGCGACAAGAAGAAGCTCACCCCGGAGAATCGTGAGTTCATCGCCAGCAAGCTGAACAGCGCCAACTGGATGATTCAGGCGATCGAGCAGCGCCGCCAGACCATGCTCAAGGTGATGAACTTCATCGTGGACCGGCAGCGAGCTTTCTTCGAGAAGGGTGTCGAGTACCTCAAGCCCCTCACCCTGCGCGAAGTGGCCGAGGTCATCAGCATGCACGAATCGACCGTGAGCCGGGTCACCAATGAGAAGTATGTGCAGACGCCGCGGGGTGTCTTGCCGCTCAAGTTCTTCTTCTCGAGCGCGTTGACCACCGCCTCGGGAGAGGACGCCAGCGCCCGCTCGATCCGCGCCAAGCTGCAGAAGATGGTTCAGGAGGAAGACCCCGCGAAGCCACTCACCGACCAGCAGATCGTCCACCTCTTCCAGGAACAGGGAATCCAGATTGCCCGCCGCACCGTCGCCAAGTACCGGGATCAGCTCGGCATCCTCCCGGCGCGGATGCGCAAGCGGGTATGAGGCCCGGCGGCTCGGCACTCGGGCGGTCGGCGGCTCGGCGTCATGGCTAGCGGCCCGCTGCCGGCTCCAGCCCGCCCTGAGGTCAGCGTCCTGGTACCGGCCCGGGACGAAGCCGAGAACCTGCCCGAGTTCATCCGGCAATGCGCCGAGGCGCTTCGGCCCGCACCATTCAGCTTCGAAGTCGTCGTCGTGGATGATGGGTCTCGCGACGAGACGCCGCAGGTCCTAACCCGCCTTCAGAGCCAGGTCGACTTCCTGCGGGTCGTGACGCACCGCCGGGGGCAGGGCATTGCCGATGCGCTCCGGAGCGGCAGCGAAGCCGCGAGCGGCGACATTCTGGTGTTCTATCCCGCCGACCTCCAGTACCTGCCGGCCGCGATCCCCTCGCTGGTGGCCCCGATCCTCCAGGGCGAAGCCGACATCGTGACGGGAACCAAGCAGGGGAAATACCCGAAGGCCTTCGTGAGCGGGTGGTATAACCGGATCAGCCGTCGCTTGTTCGGAGTGCAAGTCGAGGATCTCAACTCGGTGAAAGCCTGGCGCCGCGAAGTGATGAACGGGGCGCTCCTCCGGCCGGATTGGCACCGCTACATGGTGGTGATCGCCGCAGCGGACGGGTGGCGGCTCACCTCGCGTCCCGTGGACCTTCACCCCCGTCGGGCGGGCGTGTCGAAGTTCGGCTGGCGGCGAATCCCGGTCGGGGCGCTCGATCTCCTGTCGGTGTGGTTCCAGCTCCGATTCGGCCGCAAGCCGATGCTCTTTTTCGGGGTCCTGGGGGCCGTTCTGTTCGCCGTCGGATTGGTTGCCGGTATCGGGGCCCTGGTGCTCCGTTTCGGGTTCGGGATCGGCTTCCGGCCGTTCCTCGATCTGGTGGAGACGATGGTGATCAGCGGGATCGCGCTGTTCGGATTCGGGTTCGTGGGCGAAATGTTGGCCGGGTTCCGCGAAGAAGTCCGGGAATTGGCGCGGAAGATCGACCGCTAGCGTGGTCGTCATCTTCCTGACTCACAACTATCCGCGCGAACCGGGGGATCTTGCCGGCGCGTTCCTGCACACCCTGGCCCAGGCGCTCGCGGATCGGGGTCATGAGGTCCGGGTCGTGGCCCCGGCCGACCGGGGACGGGGAGGCCGCCAACCGCTCGACGGGATTCCGGTCCGGCGGGTTAGGTACGCCCGCGCGGATCGGGAAACCCTGGGCTATGGCGGCATGACCGCCGGCGCCCTCCGCTCACCCGGCGGGCTGCTTTGCCTAACCCGGCTGATCCGCGCCCTGCGCCGGGGCGCTCGGGCAGAGGCCGCCGAGCCGTCCAGCCACCCAGCCGTCCAGCCGCCCAGCCGTCCAGCCGTCCCGTCCGGCCCTCCTGCCGCCCTGGTCCATGCCCACTGGTGGTTCCCGGCCGGCCTCGCGGCGCCGCGCAGGCTGCCCCTCGTGATCACGCTGCACGGCACCGATGTCCGGCTCTTCGAGCGCTCGGCCGCCCGCCGGCTTGGCCGCCGGGTGTTAGGCCGCGCGCGATTGGTCACCGCGGTCTCGCCCGAGCTCGCCCGGATCGCGGAGGCCGTCTCGGGACGGCAGGATATCTCGGCCCACGTCCAACCGATGCCGGTCAACTCCGAGGGGTTTCCCTGGAGCGGCGGAGGCGGAGGGCTCATCGTGGTCGCGCGCCTCACTGCCCAGAAACGGGTTCACCTCGCCATCGAGGCCGTCGGGGCGCTCGCGGCTCGAGGCCACCCTATTCCGCTTACCATCATCGGCGAGGGCCCCGAACGCGCCGCGCTCCAGCGTCTCGCCGAATCCCTGCGCCTTCCGGTTCAGTTCCTCGGCGCGTTGCCACACCGGATGGTGATCACCCGGCTGGAACGCGCCGATGCGATGCTCTTTCCCGCCCGCGAGGAAGGGCTTGGCCTCGCGGCGGTCGAGGCGCTCATGATCGGGGTTCCGGTTGTCGTCTGCCGCGATGGCGGGGGCACCGTGTCGGCGATTGGCCGGCACGGTGGCGGAGTCGTCACGGATCCGGAACCGTCCGGTCTTGCCCAAGCGGCTCGAGCGGCCGGTACGCCGGCGGCACGCGAGCAAGCGCGACACGCCGGATCGCAGTGGCGAGCCGAGCTGGCCCCCTCGAAAGTCGCCGAACGCTGGGAGACCTGGTATGAAGCGGCGCTGGCTTCCTGAGCGTTGGTGGCGCTGGATTCAGGCTGCCGCGGGCCTCGCGGTCCTCGGTTTCGTCATCCGTCACGTGGTCCGCAACTGGGCGGCTATCCGGGCCGAACCGATCGCCTGGGAGTTTAACCCGCTATGGATCGGGCTGAGCCTGGGACTGGTGCTGGCGACCTACGCCCTCCAGGCGGAATCGTGGCGCCGCATGCTCGCCGGCTGGGGACCGCGCCTCCGATACCTGGTAGCCGCGCGAGTCTGGGTCCTGTCCAGCATGGGGAAGTATCTCCCGGGCAAGGTCTGGGCGATCGCCGGAATGGCGGTCATGGCCCAGCGTCGGGGGGTTGCTCCTGCAACGGCTACCGCCTCGGCGGTGCTGCTTCAGGTCGTGTCGATCGGGACGGGCGCCTTGCTGGTGGGTGCCACAGGCGTTGCGGTGCTGGAGACCCATCGGCCGGGAGCTCGAGTCGCCTTGCTCCTCATTCTCGCCGCCAGCCTCGCGGTTCTCGTCTTTGCCATGACACCCGGTGTGGTTCGGGTCATCCTGAAGCGGTTCGGGATTTCCCCGGAGCAGCGGGTTACGCCGAGACCGGCTGCCCTCGGGTTCGGGCTCGCCGCCAATCTCGCCGCCTGGGGAGGATATGGGTTGGCGCTCTGGAGCCTGGCTCGCGGGGTCGTGCCATCGGCCAACCTTCCGGTCCCTGACGCCATCGGCGCCTTCGCCGGATCCTATATTGCAGGCTTTCTCTTTCTCCTCGCCCCCGGCGGGCTGGGAGTCCGGGAGGGCGTGATGCTGTGGATGCTGGAGGATCGGATCGGCCCTGCCAATGCGCTGGCTCTGGCGGCGCTATCCCGGATCGGCCTGACGGTCGCCGACATCCTGGCGGCCCTGCCGTTCCTCCTAACCCGCACGGGAAGTGACCGTGAGCCACCCTGACCACCTGACCGCCGGACCGCCGGACCGCCCCCGCAGAGCAACGCTGCTGGCCGTCGGGATCTTTATCGCGGCCGCCCTGACTCTCTGCTGGCCGATGCTGGGCGGGAAGTTCCTCGCCGGTCCGTGGTCGGACCAGTACCTCGCGGGGTACAGCTTCCGCGCCTTTGCGGCCCACTTCTTCCGCGAATTCGGCTCGATCCCGCAGTGGAATCCGTACCTGTTCGGCGGGCTCCCGTTCGTGGGGGCTGCTCACGGCGACATCTTCTATCCCACCGCCGCGCTCCGCTGGTTCCTCCCGACCGATCTCGCGATGAATCTGGGCTTCGCGGGGCACATCGTGCTCGCGGGCGTAACGATGTATGCGCTGCTCCGGACCCTGAAGCTGGGCTGGGCCGCCGCCGTCACCGGGGGGCTCGGCTATGAGCTCACCGGCATCGTGGTCTCGCTCGTGCATCCGGGACACGACGGCAAGCTGTACGTTTCGGCGCTCGCGCCGCTGCTCTTCCTCGGGGTGGTGCTCGCCGTACGGGACCGCCGGTTTGCGGGTTATGGAGTCATCGCCCTCTCCACCGGACTCGCCCTCCAGGGTCATCCCCAAGCCGCCCAGTACCTGATCACCGCGGCCGGCATCTGGGGATTGTTCTGGCTTTTCGGGAGGGAAGGGCCCAGCGGGTGGGCCCGGCTCCGGGTCGTGACCTGGGCGGGGGTGGCGGCGGCGCTCGGCATTGGGCTCTACGCAATCTACGCGCTCCCGATGGTCGAGTATGTCCCGTTCAGCCCGCGCGCGGTCGGCGGGTACAATACCGGCTGGGAGCACGCGATCTCCTTCTCGCTGCCGCCCGAGGAGCTGCTCGGAACGCTACTACCCAGGATCGACGGTGGAGTGACCCCCGAATACTTCGGTCGCAACGGACTCCGCCTCCACTCCGAATACCTCGGTCCCGCGATGCTGCTCCTGGCCCTGCTCGGCCTGGGGAGGGGAGGCTCCGACCGGCGAACCGCACGGTTCGGCTTCGGGACCATCGGCATCTTCTTCCTGCTGATCGCGCTGGGCGGCGCTACGCCGGTCTTCCGCATCTGGTACGAGATCGTGCCGCTGTCGGACCGGCTGCGAGCGCCCGGCCAATGTTTCTTCCTGGTGGCCATGGCGCTGGCGTTCTTTGCCGGGTTAGGCGCGGAGCGACTGTACCAGGGCAGGGCATCCCTCCGCCGGCTGATGATCGGGGCCGCCGTGATTGCTGTCCTCGCCTTGCTGGCTGCGATCGGAGGACTGCAAGGCCTCACCGAGAGCATCGCAGCCCGGAGCGGTCTCTTCCAGGAAGCGATCGCCAACGCCGAACCGCTTCGGATGGATGGGATTCGTTTGCTGCTGGTGGCTGGCGTCGGGGCCGGAGTCCTTTTCGCCGGGATTCGGGGACACATCGGCCGGTCGAGCCTCGTGTCGGGAACGATGCTGTTCGTGGCGGCCGATGCCTGGCTGGTGGGCCGGAAGTACTTCGTCTTCTCGCCCGGGGCGAGCGTGAGCTATGCCGATGACCCGATCACCGAGCGCATCCGTCAGACGCCGTTGCCGTATCGAGTGTGGGTTCCCACCGGCCGAGACTATGGGCACCTGGGTCCTTATCCCCGCTCCTGGCTCATGTCGCGAGAGATCCCCCAGCTCTTCGGATACCACGGCAATGAGCTTCGCTACTTTGACGAGCTGCTCGGCGGTAAGGAGCTCTGGGAGCACCAGGTCAACCCGAACATCTGGGGACTGTTCGCGATCCGATACGTGGTCCTGTCCTCCCAGCAGACTATTCCGGGATTCCGCCAGGTGCTCGGGCCGGTGGGTACGACCCCGGGGGCCCAGGCATATCTCTACGAGGCGGACAGCGCCCCCCCCTACGTGCGGGTTATGGCCGGCGCGGCCAAGGCACCCGAGGGCGAGATCGTGGCCGCGCTCACCAATCCCCAGTTTCCCTGGGACCGGGTGGTGCTCTATTCCGACACGGCCAGCATCACCCCCGAACCGCTCGGTACCGGCTCCCCCCAACCCTCGCCCGTCCAGGCCCGGGTTAGGGCCTGGCGGCCCGGCCGGATGGAGATCGACCTTGCCGGTACCGCGGCCACCACCCAATACCTGCTCGTCGCCGAGAACTGGTACCAGGACTGGCACGCATTCGTGGATGGGAACGCGGCTTCGGTCCTCCGCGGCCAGTACACCCTGCTGAGCGTTCCGGTGCAGCCGGGAACTCGGGAGGTCGTCCTGGAGTACCGCTCCGAGGCCTATCGCCGGGGCCGGCTGATCAGTCTGGTCTCCTCGTTCGGCATTTTGGGGTTGTTTGCGGCCGCCGTCGTGCAACGAAGGCGCCGGAATGCCTGACCGGCTGCTCGTTATTCTCCCGACCTACAACGAGAGCGAGAATCTGCCCCGGCTGGTGCCGCAGATCCTCGAGCAGGATGGCCGCCTCGACGTGCTGGTCGTGGACGACAACTCGCCTGATGGAACCGGCCGGATGGCGGAAGAGTTTGCGGCTCGGAATCCCCGAATTCACGTGCTGCATCGCCCGGCGAAGCAGGGTCTCGGGCGAGCCTACCTCTCCGGGTTTGCCTGGGGAATCGACCGCCGCTACGACCTCCTCTTCGAGATGGACGCGGACTTCTCCCATGATCCGAAGTATCTCCCCGATCTCGTCGCGGCCATCGGGGCAGGAGCGGACGTCGCGATAGGCTCCCGGTACCAGACCGGCGTCAATGTGATCAACTGGCCCATGGCGCGGCTGCTGCTCTCGTGGTTCGCCAGCAAGTACGCTCGATGGATCACTGGGCTCCGCCTGACCGACCTGACCGCCGGCTTCAAGTGTTTCCGGCGAGAGGTTCTGGCGTCCATTCCTCTCGACCAGGTACGCTCCAACGGTTACGCCTTCCAGATCGAGATGAGCTTCCGGGCTATGCAGAAGGGATTCCGGCTGGTCGAGGTCCCCATTGTCTTCGTCGATCGGACGGAGGGGAAGAGCAAGATGAACAAGAAGATCGTCTGGGAAGCTGTCTGGATGGTGTGGTGGCTTCGCCTGGCGGCTCTTTTCGGCCGAATCTGAGCTGTCGGCCTTCACCGGATTGCTCCTCGTGAACTCCAGAGACTTCGCTCGCTCCGCGTTCTACAAGATGACCGGATCAGGAAACGACTTCGTGTTCGTGGACGGTCGGACTTCGCCGATCGATGAGTGGCCCGCGGAGCGAATTCGCAGCATCTGCGACCGGCGCACCGGGGTGGGAGGGGATGGTCTCGTTGTCCTGAGTCCCGAAGGAGATGACGCAGTCCGGATGGTCTATTTCAACGCCGATGGCTCTCGTGCCGGCATGTGCGGGAATGCTGCGCTCTGTAGCACTCGGTTGGCGGCTCGCCTAGGGCTGGTCCCGGAACCGGGAATGCTGCTCCACACCGATACCGGGGTACTGCAGACCCGATGCGTGGGCCCGGGGTGGGCTGCGGAGCTGCTGCTTCCAGACTTTGCCCTGCCGGCCCCGGCTCAGCCGGAGCTCGTTCCTGGCGAGCGCTGGATGCAATTCTGTAGCGTGGGCGTCCCTCACGTCATCGTGGGGGTCGAGGACGTAACCACAGTGGACGTCGCCACTCGGGGCAGAGGCCTGCGCTACGACATCGCCTTTGGCCCCGCCGGAGCCAACATCAACTTCGTGAGCCGGGTTGTGGGGGCTCGCCCGGAAGATCCTGGCTGGGTACTCCGGACCTACGAGCGAGGGGTGGAAGCTGAAACGTTGGCCTGCGGGACCGGGACCGTCGCCGCGGCTTTCGCCCTTGCGCGAAGCGGTCTAGACCACCTGCCGGTCCGGATTCGGTCGTGGGGCGGAAACGTGTTCTCGGTAGCTGGCCGTATCGATGGTGGTTCTGCAATGGCTCGAGAGCCGTGGCTATGTGGAGAGGGGCGGCTCGTCTTCGAAGGTGTTCTTGCTGATCATTGATAGTCTAAGTCGCTATAACTCAGGTACATACGGGTTTGGAGGAAGGTTCTCCACACTTTTCCCCATAACAACTTAACATAATACATCTTATACGTACTTTGCAACAAACCCGACGAGGACGCTACTCGGGACAGATTAACCCGGAGCTTCATCTCTATCGGGCCGGATTAGAGCTCACACTCGGCCGCTGGAGGGCTGCGAGAGAAGAACTCAGGACAGCTGATTCTCTCGGTAGCCCCTGGGCGCTTACGACGCTGGCGCTCTGGTCCACAATGCCTGGTTCTCCATTCGGGCGGAACTCGCTCTGAGGCGCGGCGATTCCGTCGCGGCGCTTACCCTCTTGGAGCAACTGCGCCCGATGTCGAATATCGCCATTCAGATGCATCCGGCGGACCACCACGGCTACGAGCGGTTCCTGCGCGCGGAGTTGCTCCGGAGATTCGGCCGCGGGCAGGAAGCCCTAGCCTGGTATCGGGGACAGGTGGAGGCTTCTACTCTCGAGGCAATCTATGTGGCCCCCTCGTACTCCCGCTCCGCCCATCTGCTGAACGCCATGGGCAATCGGGCGGAAGCCGCCCAGCAGGATCGCTGGTTTCGGGAATTGTGGTTCGGCGCCGATTCCGCTCTGGCAGCCTGGGCCCGAGCAGGGGACAGCAACTCCCAACGATAGGAGCCCTACATTCTTCCCTGGGTGGCCTCTGCCAGCCGCACCGTCGCCTCGGCGACTCCGGGGGTTTCCTTGGGGAACTTGCTGACGATCTCGCGGAGGAGCGCGAGCGACTCATCCTGCTTGCCTCCTAGCCGGTACGCCCGCGCCGCGCCGAGCAATCCATCGACTTTCCGGTAGTCCTCGCCCGCCAACTCGGTGGACTGGCGATACGCGGTCGCAGCCTCGTCATACTGCTTGAGGTTCTCGAGCGCCCCACCCAGCATCGAGTATGCCCCGGCCGCGTAGAACGACGGCGGGTTCGTCGCGATGAACTTCCGGACCTCATCCACCGCGATCTGGGTCTGGCCGGATAGAATCCGAATGGCGTTGGCGCCGAGCTCGGCCTGGTAGCCGGCATCGGTGCCGCGGTAGCTCTGAGCAACCCGCTGGAAATCGGCCGCAGCGCCGGCTAGGTCGCCGATCTCCATCCTGCTGCGGGCCTGGTCCAGCGCAGAAAAAGCGGCGCTCTCCTTCCTCCGGGCGGTTTCTCGCCAGAGCCAACCCGCCGCTCCAATGATCACAAGGGCAAGCAGCCCGTAGCTGAGGACTTTCTGGTTGCGCTGATACCAAACGAGCAGCCGCGCCTGCTGCTCGGTTTCCGTCATGGTCGGTGGTTTGCGTTCCGTTTTCTCAGTCTTCGCCATCGGAATCCTGGAACCGAAAAGGCTTCTCGTTTGACTATTGACCGTTGACCGTTTCCTGCTGCTATGCCCCCGGGGCGATTCGAACGCCCGGCCAACGGTTTAGGAAACCGCTGCTCTATCCAGCTGAGCTACGGGGGCAGGTGCACATTGCCGGACAACAACTTAGCGGGTCCTCTCGGGAATCGGGAGTCGGGACTCCGGAGTTGGGACTCGGCTTTGGGCCAGTCCGCTGAGGGCGCTGCCAGCGCCACCATAATTGAACTGACTGGCCCTTTTACTCGCTCAACTCACAGTTCATGCCCAGCGGATTTCGAATGAGGTGAATCGGTCGCCCTCATCGGGCTCGTTGGTCACCTGAACCTCTCTTACCTGGGCCGGTGAGGGTCCTCTCCTCAGCGCGGCCTCGAACCTGGCGAGTTGCTCGGGGGTTCCCTGCCCCACCGTCTCGACGCGACCGTCCCGGAGGTTCCTGACCCAGCCCAAGATCCCGATCTGCTGGGCCACGCGCACCGTGAAATAACGGAAGCCGACGCCCTGCACGTCGCCTTCGACGAGATACCGGCGTCTCATGACTGCTCGGTGGCAGGACGGCCAGACGGCAGGACGGCAGGTGCTGATCGCTGGAGCATGGACCCCTACTGACCAACTTCGGTGGAACCTGCCGTCCGGCCGACCTGCCGTCCGGCCGATTTTTCGCGAAGAACCCCGACCACAATCGGGACCACCGAAAGCAGAATGATCGCGATGATGACCAGGCTGAAATTCTTTCTCACCACGGGGAGATTGCCGAAGTAGTACCCCGCCCAAATGAATCCGGAAACCCAGAACGTCCCGCCGGCCAGACTGAACGCCAGAAAGCGCGGATAGCTCATCGCCCCGACGCCTGCCACGAACGGCGTAAAGGTCCGTACGATCGGAATGAACCGCGCCAGCACCACCGTCTTCCCTCCGTGGCGCTCGAAGAAGGCATGGGTGCGCTCGAGATGCTTGCGGTTGAAGAACCGGCTGTTCATCGAGAAGGCGCGCGGCCCGATGTACCGTCCGATCCAGTAATTGACATTGTCTCCTGCGACCACGGCGGTCACCAGGATCAGATTCAAGAGCCGCGGATCGAGCGTCCCCAGGGCCGAGATGGTTCCCGCGGCGAAGAGGAGCGAGTCCCCCGGAAGGAAGGGTGTGATGACGAGTCCGGTCTCGCAGAAGACGATCGCGGTCAGGATCGCGTAGGTCCAGGTGCCGTACTGTGCCGTGATCTCGGCGAGGTGACGGTCCAGGTGGAGCACCAGGTCAAGGAGCTGGCGAACGAGCTCCATCAATTGGACGAGTCCTCATCGGGTGGTTTGAAGCCGAACTCGCCCAGCAGGGGGACGAAGCGCACGCCGGTGGCTTCCGAAATCCGGATCTCGTCTCCCCGCTTCTCGACCCGGGTTAGGGTCTGGAGCTGGGCGTCGCCCAACGGGATGACCAGGCGCCCGCCCTCGGCGAGCTGTTCCAGCAGCGGCTTAGGAACCGCTGGAGACGCCGCCGAGACCAGGATGGCGTCGAACGGGGCGAGGGCGCGCCAGCCCAGTGTCCCGTCGCCGATGACCACCGTCGCGTTGGTCACCCCCGCAGCTTCGAGGGTCCGCCTGGCGCGCTGGGCCAGCTCTCGCACCCGCTCCACGGCGAGGACCGTGCTGGCCAGCGCGGCGAGCAGGGCGGTCTGGTAGCCCGAGCCGGCGCCCACCTCCAGGACCCGGTCCCTTCCGGTGAGTTCGAGCAGCTCCAGGCTCCGGGCGTGCACGTAGGGTTGCGAGATGGTCTGGCCCGAGCCGATCGGGAGGGGCGCATCTTCGTAGGCCCGGTGACGCAGCTCGTCGGGAACGAAAAGATGGCGAGGCACGGTCGCGATCGCGTGGAGGACCCGAAGGTCGCGGATCCCCTTCTCCCGGAGCGCCTCCACGAGCTGGGCGCGATAGCCCCCGAAACCGTCGGGAGGGCCTAACCCTCCAACGCCCATCCCCGCACCGTTTCGACGAGATCGTAGCTGGTGAGGTCGAGCTGAAGCGGGGTCACCGAGATGAATCCCTCGGCGACGGCCTGGTGATCCGATTCGGCCCCGCCGGTCCAGGTAATCGCTCCTCCCCCGATCCAGTACACTTCCTTGCCCCAGGGATCCTTCATGCGGGTTAGGCTTTCCGAAAAGTACCGGCTGCCCAGCTTGGTTACCCGGACTCCCCGAACCTGGGGCCCTTCGAGGTCCGGAAGGTTGACGTTGAGCAGCATGTTGGGGGGAAAGCCGGGAACCGACACGATCCGCTGCACCAGCTTGGCCAGGATCGGCTGATACGAGGCGAGCTGTTCGGCTACCCGGCTCGCGAACGAGATCGCGATGCCCGGGATGCCGAGGGTGACCGCCTCCATCGCCGCCGATACGGTTCCCGAGTACAGCACGTCCTCGCCCATGTTGGGGCCGACGTTCACGCCGGAAAACACGAAGTCCGGCTTTTCCGGCATCAGCGCTCCGACGGCCAGCAGCACGCAATCCGTCGGGGTGCCGTCGACCTGGAAGGACCCGTCGAATCGCCGCTGGGGGCGGAGCGGCCGGTGCAGCGTCAGCGCGTGCGAGGCGCCGCTCTGCTCGCGATCGGGCGCGATCACCGTGACCTGGCCCACGCTGCGGCAAGCCTCGGCCAGCACCGCAATCCCGGGCGAGAGAATACCATCGTCGTTGCTGACCAGGATCCTCATGGTGACTCCGGAGTTCCGGACGCGGATGGTGGTGCCCCATCGAGCAGGCGCAGGATCTGGTCGAGCTGCTCCCGCACTTCGCGCAGGGTGGCCCGTGAGGCGGCGCGATGAGCATGGGCCTTGAGCTCCCCACTTCGGCGGTATTGCTCGATCCGCTGCCGGGCCCCTTCGATGGTGTATTTCTCGGTATACAGCAAATGCTTGACCAGCATGATGAGCTCGACCTCACGACTCTTGTAGACCCGGTTGCCGGAACGGTTCTTGGCCGGACTCAGAAACCGGAATTGGCTCTCCCAATAACGCAACACATGGGGCTTGAGGTCGGTGAGCGCGCAGACCTCACCGATCGAGAAAAACTCCTGGGTGGGCCGCGGCAGAGGAGTTGGAGGCGTCACGACCACTGCTCCGGCTTGGGGGTCCGTTCCATCAATTCGGTAATCGCCTGGCGGGGCGGCTTGGCGTTGAAGAGACACTCGGCCACCTTCGTGGCGATCGGCATCTCGACCTGCGCGCGAGCCGCCATGCGAAGAGCCACCCGGGCCGTGGGGACGCCCTCGACCAGAGCGGGACAACGCTTCAGATATTCCTCCATCGGCTCACCGCAACCCAGCGCGATCCCCAGGGCCCGGTTGCGGGAGAGGGTGCCCCAGCTCGTCAGCACGAGATCGCCTAACCCGGCGAGTCCGGAGAAGGTGAGCGGGTCAGCACCGAGCGTTGTACCCAGCCTGGCCATTTCGGCAAGTCCCCGGGTGATCAGCGCCGCCCGAGGGTTGTTGCCCAGCCCGAGCCCTTCGCACATGCCGGCCGCGATCGCGATGACGTTCTTGAAGGCACCCGCGAGCTCGGTCCCGACGACGTCGCCGCTGGTGTACACCCGGAGCGGCCCCGCGGTGAACAGGGTCTGCACCCGGGACGCTGCGCTCGGGCTCGCCGAGGCCGCCACTACGGCGGTCGGCTGGCCGTCGATCACCTCCAGGGCGAAGCTCGGACCGCTGAACGCGACATACTCCCATCGCGGGAGGGTTCCGGCGGCGATCTCCGACATCCGTTCGAGGGTTTCCACTTCGATCCCCTTGCTGGTCCCGACGAGGGTTCCCGTCTCGCCGGCGGCGAGCCCGGTGTCACGCAGCACCTGGCGAACCGCCTGCGACGGGACGGCACACACCAGAACCTCGCGCCCCCGCACGGCACTCCCCAGATCGGTCGTGGCCCGAAGCGCTGAGGACAGCGCTCTTCCCGGGAGGGAGGCGGGACTCCGGTGGAGGTCGTTGACGGCCCGGACCCGCTCGGGATCGCGCGCCCAGAGCACCACATCGTGTCCCTGCCCGGCGAGATGATTCCCCAGCACCGTGCCCCAGCATCCCGCGCCTAACACGCTGATGGCCGTCACCTCGGATGATCGGCCTGGCGGGGCCGGGCTCGGCGGCCGAACCGATGTTCGGTGCCCGCCAGCAGGCGACCGATGTTGGCGTGGTGCAGCGCGATGACCACGACCGCGAGGGCGGCGAACGCCGGCATCAGCCCACGACGTTCGGGGTGGAGCCAATAGACGGCCGCCGGCAGCGCCACCGCGGCCACCATGCTGGCCAGGGACACGAACCCGCTCGCCGCCACCACCACGACCCAGGCGGCCAGAGCCGCCAGAAACGCCCAGGGCGCGAGACCCAACACGACGCCCGCTCCGGTCGCCACGCCCTTGCCGCCGCGGAAGCGCATGAACGGAGAGAACACGTGCCCGACCACCGCCGCGGCCCCCAGACCGAGCGCGACGAGCTCCCCGGCGGCCGCGCGCGCGCCAAACCCGGCGACCGGCACCAGTCCCTTGGCCAGATCGAACAGCGCCACCGGCACCGCGTACCGCCATCCTAACACGCGATAGAGATTGGTGGCGCCCAGGTTTCCGCTTCCCAGGGAGCGCAAGTCCTGGCCCTTGACGATCCGGACCACGAGGTAGCTGGTCGGGATCGCCCCGAGCAGATAGCTGGCCACGAGCCAGGGGATCAGTCTCATCGGCGGCGCATCCGCCCAGTCTTGGTGACCCTGCTGTCCCGCCGTCCTGCCGTCCTGCCGCCTCTCTTCGCGCGCAGCTTGAGCTGCACCGGTGACCCGGTAAACGACCAGGCACTCCGGAATCCGTGCACCAAATACCGCAGGTACGACTCGGGGACGGCTTCGGGCCGGTTCGCCACGATCGCGAAAGCCGGCGGCGCGGTCCCGATCTGGGAACCGTAGAGGAGCTTCACCTCTTCGCCCGCCTTCTGGGGCGGCTGCCGTCGTTGGACCAGCTCCTCGAGCACCCGGTTGACCTCGGCCGTGCTGACCCGACGGTGCCGAGCCTCGGCCACCTCCAGCGCGAGGTCGAGCACCTTGCGGACCCGCTGCCCGGTGAGGGCCGATACGTAGGCAAAGGGGACATACTGCAGAAACGGCGCCTTGTCTTTCAGCTGCTCCTCCCCGCGCCGTGCCGTGTTAGGATCCTTTTCAGGGATCAGGTCCCACTTGGTGACCGCGATTACCAGGCCTGGGCCTTTCTCCCAGGCCTCGGTGGCGATGCGAAGGTCCTGATTGTGGAGCCCGCGCTCGGCGTCTACGACCAGGATGCAGACATCGGCCCGGTCAATCGCGCGCTCGGTGCGGAGTGTCGAGTAGAACTCCACGTCGTCCTGCACCCGGGCCCGGCGCCGAAGCCCGGCGGTATCGATGAAGCGCAGCAGCTTACCTTGATAGCGCATCGTCGAATCCACCGCGTCCCGCGTGGTGCCGGCCTCGGGGTGGACCACATAGCGGTCTGCGCCCAGCAGCTTGTTCGCCAGGGACGACTTCCCTGCGTTGGGCCGTCCAATAATGGCCAGATTCACCGCCTGGTCCGCACCGCTGGGCTCCGGCTCGGGAAGCCGCGCGACGACGGCATCGAGGAGATCGCCGCTCCGGGTCCCGACCGCGGCCGACACGGGTGCCGGCTCTCCAAAGCCGAGCCGATGGAATTCGTGCAGGGCAAGCTGATCGGCCACCGACTCCACCTTGTTCACGACCAGGATGACCGGACGCCGGACCCGGCGAAGCCGCTCGGCGATCGCCTCGTCCAGCGGGTGGACACCCTCCTTGGTGTCCACCACAAACAAGATCAGGTCGGCTTCTGCGAGCGCGGTCTCCACCTGGCGGCGGATCGCCCGATCCATCGGTTCGTCCGATTCAGGAACCAGCCCGCCGGTATCCACGACCCAGAAGGCGTGGCCGGCCCATTCCGCCTCGCCAAAGTGGCGGTCCCGGGTGGTCCCCGCTCGCTCCGACACGATCGCAGGCCGCCCGCCGAGGATCCGGTTGAAGAGCGTCGACTTGCCCACGTTGGGGCGGCCGATGATCGCGACGGTCGGCTTGTTCACGCAGCCGCTGGCCATTCGAGGGCGTCGCTGAAGGTCTTGCTGAATCGGATCGGGAATATGAGGGCCAGCGCGAGCTCGCTCGCGCTCATCCCGTCGATGAACCGCCCATCATCGTTCACCGCTTCTCCCGGCAGGAGAGCGAAATCGAGTTCCCGCCCCTGGCTCAGGGTCGCGGCGATCGATTTCCCGGGTAACAGGCCGGCCGTGGTGACCCGAGGGCCGAACAGGCCATTCTCCACCACGATCAACTCGAAGTGGGCACCGGATGCCCTCGCGAGGGGTTCGATCACCTGCGGCATGAGCGGCCCCATCGAAGAACCGGTGACGATTCCGATCCGCTGTCCCTCCCATTGGGTGAACCGGGCGGCATTCCGGCGGATCCGGCGCTGCAGGTAGCGAACCGCACCGACGCCGTTCTCGACCTGCTCGAATTCCTCATAACACGCTTCGGCGGGAAGCTCGAGGTCAGCCCGGAGATAGAGCTCGTCGGCCCCGTATGCCCAATGGCGCCCGCGCTCGTCGAGGGCGCGCCGCTGCCACGATTCCACCTGCCGCACCGCCGCCCGGCATTCCTCGCTACTCGGTTCTCGCACGAGATGATGCTTGCTGAACTCGGTCAGCCCGACCGGAACCACCGAGACATTCAGGACCGGATCGCCCAGCCGGTAGAGATCGGCGAGGCTCAGCTCCAGCACCTCCCTGTCGTTGAGGCCAGGCTGGAGAACGATCTGGGTATGGAATCGAATGCCGTACGCCGCGAACTCGGAGAGCTGGGCCAGGATAGGCGGAGCAGTCGGATGGCGCAGCAGGCGCCGCCGCACGGCAGGATCGGTGGCGTGGACCGAGACGTAAAGCGGCGACAGACGATACTCGATGATCCGCTCCACGTCGCGCCGTTTCAGATTCGTGAGCGTCGCGAAGTGACCGAACCGAAAGGAGAGCCGGTAATCATCGTCCCGGATGTAGAGGGCCTCACGGAGTCCTTCCGGTAGGCCATCAACGAAGCAGAAATCGCAGCGGTTCGCACAGCGCCGAACCCGCGGCGGCTCGACCGTGATGCCAAGTGGTTCGGAGAACGGTCGCTCGATGTCGAACTCGATCTCTTCGCCGCCAGGTTGGCGGACCGCGAGCCGGAACTCTTCCTCCGCCGTCAGGAATTCCCAATCGAGGAAGTCCTCGATCGGGCGATCGTTGACGGTAAGGAGGCCGGTGCCGGGGACGATTCCCAGTTCGGCACCGATTGAGCCTGGCTCGACCCCAGTAACTTTGAGCATAGCGACTGGGAAAGATGCTGCTATCCTGGCTTATTTTCAAGACTTAGGAGGTCCAAGGTAACGTCTTTTCGCAGGCCTGCCGATTACCGCTGAAAGAGTTCGACGAGTTCACGCAGGCGGGCAACGATCTGGGGCGTGATCTGATCCCAGGAGAATCGAAACGCCCAGTTCCCGGATCCCCGGCCGGGAAGGTTCATCCGGGCTTCGCTGCCCAGCCCGAGCACGTCCTGCAAGGGGACGATGGCGGTGTCGGCCACCGAAGCAAGCGCGGCGCGGATCAGGTTCCAGTTCATCTCGCGACCATCGGTAGCCAGATACCGGAGGGCAAAGTCCTTTTCGCGCGCCACTTGTTCGGGGCTACGGGTGGAATCCCCGGCTCCGGTCGATTCCCACCAGCCCATCGTGGCGTCGTTGTCGTGGGTCCCGGTGTACGCCACCAGGTGATGCGAGTAGGAGTGCGGTTGGAAGGTCCTCGCTTGCGGATCGGTGCCGAACGCAAACTGCAGGATACTCATGCCCGGATACCCGAATTGTTCGCGGAGCGCCTCGACTTCCGGCGTAATGACGCCGAGATTCTCGGCGACGATCGGGAGTGGTCCCAATGCCGAGGTGATCGCCTCGAACAACTCCGCCCCGGGCCCAGGGGTCCAGCGGCCGTTTACCGCAGTGGGTTCGCCAGCCGGGATTTCCCAGAAGGCCTCGAAGCCGCGAAAGTGGTCGATCCGGACCAGATCAAACAAGGAGAATGCGCTCCGCATTCGGCGAATCCACCACCCGTATCCGTCCCCGCGCATCGCCTCCCAGTCGTAGATCGGGTTGCCCCAGAGTTGCCCCGTTGCGCTGAAATAGTCAGGCGGCACGCCGGCCTGGGAGCGCGGGCGGCCCAGCTCGTCGAGCTGGAAGAACCGGCGATTGGCCCAGACATCTGCCGAGTCGTGGGCAACGTAGATGGGCACATCGCCGAAGAGCCGGATCCCCCGCTCTTGCGCGGCCCGCCGGAGCGAGCGAAACTGCGCGAAGAAGAGGGCCTGCTCGCGGCGATAGTGTTCGATCGAGTCGGCCAACCGGACTCGCCAGTCTTCGAGCAATTCCGGGTCACCCAGCGCGGCACTCCGTTCCCACTCGGTCCACGCCACTCCGCCGTGAGCGTCCTTGAGCGCCATGAAGAGCGCATAGTCTTCGAGCCACCAGCTCTCTTCCCGAACGAAAACGTGGTAGTCTCCATCGGGTGCGAATGCGGAGGTTGCCTGCCGGAGGAGCGTTTGCTTGTAGGGAATGACACGGGGATAGTCCACCGTGCTGATGGGAAACTGTTCTGATCCCTGGGACAGGTGAATCAGGAGGGGGTTGCCGCCGAAGGCCGAGAAGCATTGATAAGGAGAATTACCATATCCCGTGGGACCAAGGGGAAGAACTTGCCAGATCTTGATGCCCGTCTCGGCCAGGAAGTCCAGGAAGCGATGGGCCTCGGGTCCCAGATCGCCGATCCCGTTGGGACCGGGAAGCGAAGTGGGGTGGAGGAGGATACCAGCCGCCCGGGGGAAGCGCATCGTTGGTGGGCCGTGAATATACCTCGGTCACTGGGGCTGGCGTGCCTGGCGCTGAGCGCGTCCGAGGCTCTCGTGGCCCAGCCCGCGCCGCAGTGGACCCAGGGGGCTACCTGCTACGAGGTGTTCGTTCGCTCCTTCCGGGACAGCGACGGCGACGGCATTGGGGACCTTTCCGGCCTTATCGGCTCGCTCGATTACCTCAACGACGGCAACCCTCGGACGACGCGGGACCTGGGCGTGCGCTGCTTGTGGCTCATGCCGGTCATGGCGTCGCCCAGTTATCACGGCTACGACGTCACGGACTACTACCAGGTTAACCCGCAATACGGCACCAATGCCGATTTCCGGCGGCTCGTGGCCGAGGCCCACCGGCGGGGCATCAGGGTTCTGGTGGATCTCGTGGTAAACCACGTTTCGAGCGAGCACCCCGCCTTCCGCGCCGCGTTGACCGACCCGACTTCACCGTTCCGCTCCTGGTTTCGATTCGCTCCGGCGAAGGGGCCGCGGAACCGTTGGGGTGGCGACAACTGGCACCAGTCGTCCGTGCGGGACGAGTACTACTACGGCTTCTTCAGCTCCAGGATGCCGGATCTCAACTACGAGGAGCCCCAGGTTCTCGCCGAGATGGAGCGGGTGATCACCTTCTGGCTCATCGAAATGGGGGTGGACGGGTTCCGGCTCGACGCCGTGAAGTTCCTGGTGGAAGAGGGAGCTCGCGCGGATGACACGCCGGGAACCCACCGCGTGTTAGCACGGCTCGCGGAGCATACCCGCCGGGTGAAGCGTGACGCGGTTACCATCGGCGAAGTGTGGGACAGTATTGGCGCCGTGCTTCCCTATTATCCCGATCAGCTCGACGGCTACTTCGCGTTCGAGGTCGCCGATAGCCTCATTGCGGCGGTGGGGCGCGGTTCCGCCGGGGCGGTGTTGGCACCCGTGCTTCGACTTCAAGACGCCCTGCCCCCTTGGCGCTGGTCCCCGTTCCTCCGTAATCATGACCAGCCGCGCACCCGAACCGAATTGGCGGGCAATTGGCAGAAGGCTCGACTGGCGGCGGTCCTGCTGCTTACCCTGCCCGGCTTGCCCTTCGTGTATTACGGCGAAGAGGTCGGGATGACGGGGACCAAACCAGACGAGCGGATTCGCACCCCGATGGCGTGGACTCGGGCGGGTCCGCATGGGGGATTCACCCGAGGCACCCCCTGGCAGCCACTGGCCGGCGACTCGCTTGAGGCCAATGTCGAGACCCAGGACGGCGATTCGCGATCCCTTCTATCGCTCTATCGGCGCCTGGTTCACCTGCGCGCGAGCATGAGAGGGCTGGCGAGTGGCCGGTTGCTCCCGCTCACGGCGAGTCACCCAGAGGTCGTGTCATTCATCCGGAAAGAGGGAGCCAGCGTGGTGATGGTCGTCGTAAACCTGAGCAACGAGCCGCTTGCCCGGGTCATGCTTGACTCGGGAGTCCAGGCCCTTCCCCAAGGCAGATTCCGGCCGCGCGACATGCTCTCTGGAGTTCGCGTCGCGTCCATCACGGTTGGAATCGACGGGCGACTGCGCGGCTATTCCCCCCTTCCGGTCCTGGCTCCTGAGACGGCCTGGATCTTCGAACTTGAACGATTCATGCGAGTCTCGCCCGACTAGGTCTTTGACCGGGTGGAGAGTTTCGCTTGATACCTGAACTTACGCCGAGCATCCTTCCGGGTGAACCGCCACTGGATTCTCGTCCGGGCACGATTGGCTCGGGTATTCCAGGCCCTGGTGTCGCGCTGGAGGTCGCCCAAGCTCGCGATGCGGCGGGTGCCGAGACAGCCGCGGCAGATCAGACTAAGCTCGATCTCCGCCTGGTTGAGCCAGCTGCCGTGCTTCGGGGTGAAATGGACCCGCAAGCGGCGCCAGAGCCGTTTCCCGAGCGCCGGCCCAAACTGCTCCGTGAGCGACTTCTCACAGTGGATGTTGAGATTATCCATGACCAGATGAATGGCCCGCGCCCGCGGGTACGCCGCGATCAGCCGGCGGACCACGCGGGCAAACCGAGCGGCCGACCGGTCGGGCGTGGCGGCGGTGAAGTGGCGGCCCGCCTTCGGTTCCACCACCGCGAACAGGTTCGCCGTCCCGCAGCGCCGGTATTCGTTATCCCGTTTGGCGAGATGCCCCGGGCGGGCGGGACGGGGGGCCCGCACGTCGGCGTGCCGCGCCACGGGCTTTTCGTCCAGGCACAGGACCGGCGCTTGAGGGTCATACGGGCGCTCGTAGAGCGCCAACACATCTTCCATCTTGGCGATGTACTCGGCGTCAAGCTCCGCCACGCACCACATTTTTTTCCCGCCACGGCTTCAGGTCGTGGGATTGCAAGAGCACCCGAATCGTCTCTCGCCCCACCTTGGGGACCAGGCGGCGCTTTATCGCCTCCTGCGCGATCAAGCGCACCGTCCAGCGCGCCGCCCCCGTCGGCGGTGTACTACAGGCCATGGCCACAATGCGCTGCTTCTCGGCGGGGGCCAGCACCTGGGCCGCACCGGGCCGAGGCCGTTCGTACAACGCGCTCTCCAGCCCGCCCCGCCGATAGCGATGGGCGATCTTCCGAATGGCCTGGGGCGTCAGCGCGACCAGCCGAGCGACCTGGGGCGCGCTGGTGCCGCGGCCGAGCTGCCGCAAGGCCATGGCGCGCAGCACCACCCGGACCTGCTGCACGCCGCCCTGCAACAGCCGCTCTAACTCCTTCGCGTCCTGCGACTTCAGTCGGAACGGCAAGGGAGGTCGGGGCATGGTCGAAGTATAGGCCCGGTCCCGGCCCGACCGCAACGCATCTTGGGAATCTCTTCATGCGGTCACGGACCTAG
>JBQTHV010000147.1:0-56550 GCA_052389555.1 Gemmatimonadales bacterium
CCTTCCTGCGGGACGTGCTCGGCTTCAAGAGCGTGGACGCCGGGGAGGGCTGGCTCATCTTCACGCTTCCGCCTGCCGAGCTCGGGGTTCACCCCGCCGAAACACCGTTGACCCAGCAGCACGCCGATCGCGCGCTGGCGGGCGCCGTCCTGTACCTCATGTGCGATGACCTTGCCCTGACGGCCGGCAAGCTGCGCGCGCAGGGAGTGAAGTGCCCGCCCGTCGAAGCGGCGCCCTGGGGTCGGTTCACCACCATTCCGCTGCCCAGCGGCGCCAGCCTCGGTCTCTATCAGCCGACCCACCCGACCGCCATCTGATCCACCGATTACGCCGATTACGCAGATGAAACCCGGGCGTTCGTCGTCCGAATCGGTGTCATCTGCGTAATCTGTGTCAATCTGCGTAATCTGTGGATCCAGTTATCCGCGTAATCCGTGGATAGAACAAGAGTCAGGCGGCCGGATGACCGACCGCCTGACTCTTTGTTCGCCCTATCTCACGGATCCCGGTTGATGCACTGGGTGAAGTTCGGGTTGTTCAGCTCATCGAAGGGAATCGGCAGATTCACCTCGTTCCCGAACACGCCGCCCTTGTTGTTCCCATCGATGATGTAGGGTGCCCCGCCGCCGCCGGGGAACACCGCGTTGGCGCTGCGGCCGTACTGCCGCACCAGCCGCCGGAGGTCGCCCAGGCGGTGGCCCGAGAGGTACATCCAGAACGCCCGCTCGCGGAAGAGCAGGTCCTCGCGCGCGGTCTGGGTACCGGGATCGGCCAGCGACTGCAGCGCCGGGAAGCCGAACGTGCTCGGCCAACCCGTCGGGAAGACGGTTGGGGTGAGGCCCGGGGTTCCGCGCAACGTATTCAGCGTCCCGAGCCAGGCTCCTCCGGTCCGGAGCAGATTCTCGGCCTCGATCAGCCGAGCTTCCACCCCGGTGGCCAGCGGCGTGGGAGCCGTTTCGCTGGCGTACTTGCCCTGGTCATACTGCGGCGTGGCGGCATCGAAGCCCACGTCGTTGGCTGGGATGCGGAGCCAGGGGACTCGGGGATCCTGGGCGGTCCGGAAGTTGAGCCCGTTCCCGCCGTCGTTGTTCGCCACCGAGAACCGTTCGAACTGATTGATGAAAGCGAAGATTCCGTTCTGCTGCCGTCCCAGCGCGAGCGTGTGGGTGATGTTATAGGAAAACGTCGTCGCGATGCCGGCCACGGTAGCGGAGGCGTCGGCCGCGCGGTTGAGGTTGAGCTGGGCCCGCGCCTTTCCGATCTTGGCCAGATTGGTGATCGTCGCGCTCTTCGACCACGCCAGCGCGGCGTCGAACCGTTCGATGGCCCGCTCGAAGAGCTCGGTCGTAGTGAGCGGATCGCCGAACGTCAGGGTTCCGTCGATCGCGGCCTCGCTGATGGGGACGCCCGAGCAGTAGTTCTCACCCATGGAGACATAAGTGAAACCGGCCAGCGCGTAGGTCTCCGCGACGCGGGTGGAATCGGTGGGGTTCGCGGCGACGCTGCCGATGGCTTCCGCTGCCACCTCCGAGAGCCGCCGGGCTCGCTGGAGATTCCGGAAAACCCCGCTCAGGGTGCCGTTCCTGAGGTCGATCGGGCCCCGCGTGTCGTACTCCCTTCGAGTTGGGAAGGTTTCCGAATTCCCCAGCTCGTCGGTGAAGGACCCGCTCACCTGAATCTGTCCCTCGGTACCCCCAGCATTTCCTACGAAAGCGAAGGAGAATTCCCCTAGCGCCCCGGCATGCAAGGCGGCCACACCTTGCGGGGTGGTTACCACGCTGGGGTCAATGATATCGGGAGTCTCAACTTCGAGGAGCCCGCTGGGCGAGCAGGCCACGACGAGCGCCGCGAAGCTCGCGATCCCGAAGCGGATAATGCGCGTCATGATCGGTTGCTCCCGGTTAGAAAGTGAGGTTGGCCCGGACAATGAACGTCCGGATCGGCGCCTGGGTCAGGAAGTCCCACACCGAGAAGTTCGGCTGGCCCTGGCCATTGACCTCCGGATCCACGCCGGTGTAGCCGGTCCAGGTTGCCAGGTTCCGGGCCGCGACGGTGATGCTGGCCGAGGTTGCGCGGAAGTACCGCGCCCAGCGGTCTGGCAGCGTGACGGTCGCGGAAACCTCTCGGAGCTTCAGGAACTCGGAGTCCTCGATGTATCCGTAGGCGCTCTGGGAGCCATGGAACCTGCGGACTACGGCCCGAGCCTGCTCCTCCAGCGGAGCGGCCGGATCGTGCATGGCACGGCAGTTATTGCCGGTCGCCGTGCACCGGAACACCTCGGTAAGATTGTACTGCTTGAACCCGCCCTTGTAGTCGAGCAGCCCGAAGAGCCGCAGCCGTCCACCGAACAGGGTGACAATGTTGCTGAGCGAGAAGTCCCGAGTCGGGGCCGGCGAACCGATGTAGCTGAAGGCCGTGTCGACGGTGACCTCGGAAACCTCGATGATCCCGTTCCCGTTGGCATCCTCGAACGTGTAAGCCCGCTCGAAGAAGGCGCCCAACTCGTAACTTCGTATCGAATCGGGATTGGTGTGGCGCTGAATCCCGAAGATGATCGGCGGAATCGGGTTGCCGTTATCGTCAAACCCGAGCGTATCCACTCGATTCTTGATGGTGCTCCCGGCGAAGACGACGTCCCAGGAAACCTTGGAGCCATCGATGACCCGGGCGTTCAGGGTGAGTTCGAATCCCTTGTTGCTCACCTGGCCCAGATTCTCGAAGCGTGAGGTGACGGCTCCGAGGGAGGGCGCCAAGGTCCGGGCGATCAAGGCATCCCGGCTCCGCTTGTTGAAGTAGGTGAGGTCGATGTTCACCCGGTCGCGGAAGAGGCCCAGATCGGCCCCGAGCTCGAATTCCCGGGTCCGCTCCGGCTTGAGGCCCGCGAGCCCTAACCCGCCGAACTCCACCGCGCTGGTCGAAGCGCCCGCCACCGCCGACGCCGTCGGCGAGTAGAAGGTCAATGGGTCGGTCACCCCCGGCTGGAGCCCGGACTGTCCATAGGCACCCCGAAGCCGGAGCAACGAGAGGATGCCGATCTCCGGGAAGAACCGTTCGTCGGAAATGATGTACGAGATGCTCGCCTTGGGATAGAGAATGGTGTTGAAATCGGCTCCGAAGGAGCTGGCATCGTCCACCCGCACGGCACCGGTCAGGAACACCCGGTCCCTGTAATTGAGCTGCTCCTCGATGTACACGCCCAGCCGAACCTGGGTGCTGTTCGTCTCGCTCGCCGTCAGGATGGCCGCCCCATCCACGTCCTTGCTGCCGAAGGTCAGCCGGTCGCCGGTGGCGGTATTGGAGAAGAAGACTTCCTTGATGTAATTCCCGCCGACGGTGGTGCGCGAGGTCAGGTTGCTCATCGGCCGGGCCGTGGCCGTGAGGCGGGCCGTTCCGGTGTAGCTCTTGAGCTGGACCCGGGTATCGCTCCGGAATCCCAGGGGAACCGTTCCGAAGGCCGGCCCCAGCGCCGTCGGGTTCCAGGTCAGATCGAGCCGCGTGCCGACATCATAACCCGCAACGGCCTGCCCGGAGAGCCAGGTGAAGGGACGCCAGTGAAGGTTTCCGACACCGGTAAACCGCTCGATCTGCTGCTGCCGCTCCAGGGAGAAGATCTCGCCCGGCCGGAAGAAGCCCCACCCCGCGTTACCCAGGGTGTCGGTGGTGCCGAAGAAGCCGCTCGGCAGCATGCCCAGCACGTTGTTGTCGTTCTGAGGAAGCCGCAGCCGCCCGCTGACGTACCCAAGGTTCGCCTGGAAGTCCACGTTGTTGCGAAGCTGGCTCGAGAGGTTCGAGCGCAGGCTGATCCGGCGGTTGGTGTTGGGCCGCAGCGTGAACCTGGGCAGCTCCGTGACCCCCCGGGCCGTCAGGAGCCGCGCTTCCTCGGCATCCGGGAGCTTGAAGGTCCCAACCTCGTCCTCGAACTCGCCGGAAAGGAAATAGGAAATGGCCTCAGTGCCCCCGGTGACACTGGCCCCGTACTGCTGCCGGTAGCCCTTGCTCACGGGGGTCATGGAATCGGTCTCCAGGACGTTGGTCGTGAGCAACGTTTCCTGGGTGCACTGACCGGCCGCGAACTGGGTAAGGAGGCAGGTTCGCAATGCGCCTCCGGGCGTACCGCCCGTGATGGTCCGGCCCACCATCCGGACGTTGTTCGGGTAATCATTGGGATCGGTGAGCGCTCCGCCCTCGACATACACATTCCAACGGGCCGGCCCGGGCCGACCCCGCTTGGTGGTGATCACGATCACCCCGTTGGCTGCGGCGGTTCCGTAGAGCGCGGCCGCCGAGGGCCCCTTCACGACTTCGATCGATTCGATCTCGTCGGGATTGATGTCGTTGATTCGCGAGACCGACTGCCCACCGGTGCCCAGCGCGCTCGACCCGGGCGCCGAGTTCACCAGCGCGCCGTCGATGACAATGACCGGCTCATTGGAAAGAGAAAGGCTGTTGGCGCCGCGAATGCGGATCCGGTTTCCGGTGCCGACCGAGCCCGAGCTCGGCAGGATATTGACACCTGGAGCCCGAGCCTGGAGCAGGGTGGCCATGTTGGTGACTGGACTCGTTGCCGCGAGCGAATCGCCCCGAATCACGTTCACCGTGTGCCCCAGCTCCAGCCGGCGCTGCTGACCCGTGGCGGTGGTCACGATCTCCTCGATCGTGTAGGGCACCTGCGCCATAGTGAAGTCGAGCGTGGTGGCCTCACCGGCTGTGACGGTGACCTGCTGCACCTCGGCCGAATACCCGACCGCAATGACCCGGACGTCGTACCGCCCCGGAGCGACCGACCGCACCGTATAGCGCCCCTCCTGATTGGCGGTCCCGACGAGACCAGCCTGAACCACCTGGATCCTGGCGCTGGCAATGGGCTGCCCGCTGCCTCGGTCGGTGATTCGTCCAGTGATCGATCCGGTCTGCGCCACGAGCGGGCCGGCAGCGAACACCGTCAGCACCGCCAGAACGCCGAACCGATTCCCCAAGTGACTCTGGCTTCTCATGGACACTCCTTGGGCTTAAGGGAACTGAGGAAAGTCACAGAAATCCCGCGACCACTACCCATGATCTTGTCATGTTCTGTGCCGTTCCCGGCCAGCGAGGCAATTTGGCCGAACCCGTGTGAAGTGCCGCTGAAATCGTTAGGAAGTCTGCTAGAGGGAAGCTTCAAGCACGCGATCGGATGGCGAGCGTCGCCCTCCCCATGGGATCGGCCGACGTTGCTCGTAACGATCCGACACGCCACTCCCGGGGCCTTCCGTGTCAGTTTGACACGTTCCGCTCTCCATAACCCGCGCCGGCACCGGTCCAGCGGTTTGACTTCAACCCGGCCCCGCAACTAAACTTCGCCAAATGCTTTACACGCTTCTCCTCGTCCTGCTCATCATCGATGGATTGCTGCTCACCGCGGTCGTCCTGCTTCAGGCCGGCCAGGGTGGTGGCCTCGCTTCGCTAGGCGGCGGGACCGCCGATCTGGTCCTGGGCGGCCGGCAGGCCGTGACCGTTCTCCACAAAGCAAGCTGGGCGCTCGGCGCGCTGTTCATGTTTCTCGCTCTGCTGCTTTCGGTCGCTGCTCCGCAGCGAGGTGGCGGGCAGAGCGGGGTGCAGCGCCAGCTCCGTCAGTCCCCGGTCGAACAGACCGCGCCACCCGCGCCGCTGCAGACGGTCCCTCAGGGCGCCGCACCGTCACCGGCGCCGTCTCCACCGCCACCGCCACCTCCTCCACCGGGACGGTGATCCGCACGAGTCGGATCTCCCTGGTCCCCGCCCCCCGGCCCCTGCCCCCTTGATTCCTGGGTTCGTCCTCCTCGAAGACGGCGCCTGGTTCGCAGGTACTCTGCTGCGACCGCTTGAGGCCGTATTTGGAGAGGTTGTCTTTACCACGAATCTCACTGGGTATCAGGAGACCTTTACCGATCCCAGCTATCTGGGCCAGATCGTGGTGATGACGGCGCCGATGATCGGGAACTACGGAGTCAACGAGGAAGACCCCGAGTCGGAGCGGCCGCAAATCACCGGGATTGTCGTTCGGGAGCTCTCGCGCACGGCTTCGAACTGGCGATCGCGCGAGACCCTGGCCGATTGGCTGGAGCACCATGGCATCCCGATCATCGAGGGCGTGGACACGCGTCGCCTAACCCGGCACATCCGGTCCCGCGGCTCGATGCGCGGGGTGATCGCGGCGGGCAACGGGCCCACGGCCGAGCTCACCGAGCGCTTGCTGGCCTCCCCGTCGATGGACGGCCTGGATCTGGCCTCGCAGGCATCGGTCGGCCGGCCCTGGAAGGAAGGCGAGCGCGGTCCGCATGTCGTGGCCATCGACTTCGGCATGAAGCGGAACATCGTGCGCATGCTGGCCAGCCTGGGCTGCCGGGTGACGGTCGTGCCGTGTGACACCTCTCCCGCCGAAATCCGCGCGCTCGAACCCGACGGGCTCTTCCTCTCGAACGGTCCGGGCGACCCGGCCGCGCTCGGCTACGCGATCGAGAATGTGAGAGAGCTGGCGGGAAGCGGGATCCCGACGTTCGGCATCTGCCTGGGGCATCAACTTCTGGGTCTCGCCTTCGGGGGGCAAACAATCAAGATGCCGTACGGTCACCGGGGAGGAAACCATCCAGTTCGCGATCTCGGGTCGGGGCGGGTTCTCATCACGACTCAGAACCACGGATTCGCGGTGCAGGGGACTCCGGAAGGAATCCCGGGGGCGAAGGACTTGGAGGTCACCCATCTCAATCTCAACGATGGAACCGTGGAAGGTCTTCGCCACAAAGCACTTCCGATCTTCGCGGTGCAATACCATCCAGAGGCGGCGCCGGGACCTCACGACGCGTACCCACATTTCCGTGAGTTCCTGGAGCTGATGACTCAAAAGGAGGCCTCGAAGAGCGCAACCTCTTGACAGACAAGGGGTAAGCTCCTAGTATCGGCTTTAATGGGCCCCGGCAGGGACCGGCGGGGTCCCCCCTCGGTCGCCCAACTCGGGGTTCTATGACCAAAGCCGATCTCGTCGAGCAAGTAACCGCTGCTATGGCCCGCACTTCCGGGCCGCTCATCTCGAAAAAGGACTGCGCCCGTGTCGTCGATTCTTTTCTCGACGCGATCAAGATCGCCCTGAGGGAGCAGCACAACATCGAGGTTCGGGGGTTTGGGACCTTCAAGATCCGCCGCCGCAAGACCCGCATGGCGAGGAATCCTCGTACCGGCGAGCCGGTCGAGGTCGCCGCGCGTCCAGTACCGGTGTTCAAGCCGAGCAAGGAGTTACGAGCCCTGGTAGCGGACGAGCCCCTTGAGGGAGGTCAGGAGGGATCTCAACAGGCCGCCAGCTGACCGACAACCTGCCGTCCCGCCGTCCGGCCGTCCTGTCACCTGGCGGCGTTACTATTCTGAAACCGATGTCCGTGATTGCCGAGCGCCGCGTCCTCACCGTCCGCTTGTTTGCCCGATTCGCCGAGGTCCTGGGCAGCGAGATCAGCGTGCCGGCCGAGGAAATTACCACGGTGGGCGATCTGCTCACCTGGATTCGCCGGCTCCCCAACGGAGCCAGGGTGGCTGACAGCGCGCTCGTCGCGGTCAACCTCACGCAGGCCAGGAGCGATGTGCGGCTCGCCCCCGGCGACGAGATTGCGCTGCTCCCGCCGCTCGCCGGAGGCTAGGTGCTCCACCTAACCCGCGCTCCCATCGATCTTGCCTCGGTGGTGGCATCGGTCGCCGGCCGGGACCGCGGCGGTATTGCCACCTTCCTCGGCCTGGTGCGCAACCACCACCAGGGTCGGGCCGTGCACGGAATCGAGTACACCGCCTACGAGCCCATGGCCGAGGCGGAGTGTGAGCGGATTGTGCAGGAAGCTCGCACCCGGTGGCCCGTGGACCTCGCTCTCGCGCATCGTTTGGGCGAGCTGGCCGTGGGCGACGTTGCGGTAGCGGTGGTCGCTGCCGGAGCCCACCGCGATGAGGCCTTCGCGGCCTGCCGCCATGTGATCGAGGAGGTCAAGCGCCGGGTGCCGATCTGGAAGCGCGAGCGGTATGCGGACGGCACGGAAGAGTGGGTAGATCCGACGACGGCGGGAGTCGGGAGTCGGGAATCGGGGATCGGGAACTAACATGCAGCCCGCGACTCCCGACTCCCGGTTCCCGATGCCAGATGGCTACGGCAGGCCACTCGGGAGCCTCCGGCTATCGGTTACCGACCGCTGCAACATGCGCTGCGGCTACTGCATGCCCGAGGAGCACTACCTGTGGCTGCCTCGGGAATCGCTGCTCACCTTCGAAGAATTGCATCGCCTGGCCCGGATCTTCATTGGGCTGGGTGCCAGAAAGATTCGGGTGACCGGAGGCGAACCGTTGCTCCGGCACGACCTCCCGGTGCTCATCGGGATGCTGGCCGCCTGTGACGGACTCGGCGACCTGGCTCTCACCACCAACGGGATTCTGCTCCCCGATCAGGCGACCGCGCTGCGGAACGCCGGGCTTCGGCGCCTCACGGTGAGCCTTGATACGTTGCGTCCCGAGCGGATGCGCGCGTATGCGCGGAGCTCGCGACACGCCGACGTGCTGGCGGGAATCCTGGCAGCGCAGGACGCCGGCTTCGGTGGCCTCAAGCTGAACAGCGTCGTGGTGCGCGGCTACAACGATGACGAAGTGCTCGACCTGCTGGCCTTCGCGCGGGAACAGGGACTCGAGCTTCGCTATATCGAGTATATGGACGTGGGCGGCGCGACCCGCTGGCGGCGGGAAGACGTGGTGACCCGGGCCGAGCTGCTCCGGATGATCGGTCGGGCCTGGGGGACCCCGGAGCCGCTGAGCGAGGCGGGCCTAACCCGCGCGCCGGCCGAGCGGTTCCGCCTGCCGGATGGGACGACGTTCGGCATCATCGCTTCGGTCACCGCGCCATTCTGTGGAACCTGCGACCGGAGCCGGGTCACCGCCGATGGAACCTGGTTTACCTGCCTGTATGCCGAGGAGGGAGTCGATCTCCGCGAGCCGATGCGGCTGGGACATTCCGACCAGGCGATCACCGAGCGGATCGGGTCGACTTGGCGCGGGC
This sequence comes from Gemmatimonadales bacterium, assembly GCA_052389555.1. Classification (GTDB taxonomy): domain Bacteria; phylum Gemmatimonadota; class Gemmatimonadetes; order Gemmatimonadales; family GWC2-71-9; genus JABFSM01. The sequence goes on from JBQTHV010000147.1 coordinate 9,035, forward strand.
GGCGGGATCGCGGCGCCGAGGAGCGGCTCGCCTTGTCCGATCGGGGGGTGCTCTACCAGGTGGAGCGATTGCGGCAGGATCCGCGAAGAGAGATGCACACCAGGGGAGGATGATGGACGGCAGGACGGCAGGAGGGCAGGTCGGCAGGAGGGCTCCGACTGAGAGCCTTCTCCGGCATGCCGTCCGGCCGTCCTGCCGTCCTGCCACCTGATGCTGCATATCGCACTGATCAACCCCAAGGTCCCCCCTAACACGGGCAATATCGCCCGGCTCTGTGCCGCGACCGATACCAGTCTGCACCTGATCGAGCCGCTCGGGTTCTCGGTGGAAGATGCGGACCTGCGCCGGGCCGGGCTCGACTACTGGGAATCAGTGGACCTCTGGCTCCATCCCGACTGGCACGAATTCCGGCAGGCGATCGCGCGCGACCGCTGCCTGTACTTCTCGGCGCGCGCTCAGCGTCCCCTCGGGGACGCGACGTTCCGGCTCAACAGCGTCCTGGTCTTCGGCAACGAGACCGATGGGATGCCCGACCGGATTCTGGAGAAGCACCCCGATCATTGCTTCGCGATCCCCATGAAGAGCGGCAAAGTTCGCAGCCTGAATCTCGCGACCGCCGCCGGGATCGTGCTCTACGAGGCGCTGCGGCAGGTCGGCAGCGAGGACGCGGTGGCGCGTGCCGCTGCTTTTGCGGGGGAGACCACGGCCGCGCCGAGGCGGCGAGCGCCAGGGCGGTCGCGAAGTCGGGCCGGGGGCCGCCGCCGGGCGTCGTAATTCGGCTCAGTTGGCCGAAGCCAGCCCTCGTGTTAGGTTCGGCTCCGGAAAATATCGCCCACAGATTACACAGATTACACGGATTCAACCGACAGCCCACAGATTAAACGGATGAAACGGATTCGTTCGAAGAACTCCCCCGTTCACCGTCCCGATCCGCGTAATCCGTTTACTCTGTGGGCTTTAAGCACTCAGCAACTGGCCAGCAGATGCTGAACAAGATCACCGTTGTCGGTGCCGGGAACGTCGGCGCCACCGCCGCGCAGCGCCTCGCTGAGAAGAATCTCGCTCGCACCGTCGTGATGGTGGACGTGGTCGAAGGAGTGCCCCAGGGGAAAGGCCTGGACCAATGGCAGACCGGACCGATCGAGGGATTCGACACCCGAGTCATTGGGGCGAACGACTACGGTCCCGCCGAAGGGTCCGAGCTGTTCGTGGTCACCGCGGGGATCGCGCGGAAGCCGGGGATGAGCCGCGACGATCTGGTGAAGACCAATGCGGGTATCGTGCAGTCGGTATCGAAGGAAATTGCCCGGATAGCCGCGCAGGCGATCGTCATTGTGGTCTCGAATCCCCTCGATGTGATGTGCTACGTCACCATGAAAGCCACCGGATTCCCACGCGAGCGAGTGCTCGGGATGGCCGGGGTTCTCGACACCGCGCGCTATCGCACCTTCCTGGCGGAAGCGCTCGATATCTCGGTCGAGGACATTCAGGCCATGGTGCTCGGTGGCCATGGGGACACCATGGTACCGCTGGTGTCCTACACCACGGTGTCGGGAATCCCGGTGACCCAGCTCCTGGCCAAGGACAAGCTCGAGGCGATCCTCACCCGAACTCGTAACGGCGGCGCCGAAATTGTGGCGCACCTCAAGACCGGATCGGCGTACTACGCACCCAGCGCGGCCGCGGTGCAGATGGTCGAAGCGATTGTGCTCGACAAGAAGCGGGTCCTGCCGTGCGCCGCGTGGCTCCAGGGTGAGTACGGCATCCGCGATGTGTTCTGCGGGGTGCCATGCAAGCTCGGTAGGAAGGGCCTCGAGCAGATCATCGAAGTCGCGCTCACCGACCAGGAACGGAAGGACCTCCACGCTTCGGCGGAGTCGGTGCGCACCGTGCAGGCGGGACTTACGCTATAGCCCGGCCCTCAGTTTGGCGCGCAGGTAGCGGTCGCGAAATTGGGGGTCGGCGCGACGCCAGGCCGACTCCACCGCGCGCCAGTGCGCCACCGCACTGTCGCGCTGTCCGGCCTGCTCGAACGCCTCGGCCAGAGCTTCGTGAAGCTCGGTGCGGCTCACATAGGTGTTGCTGCCGTCTACCCCTCCATGGATAGCGGGGCGCAGTACGGCAATCGCCTCTGCGGGGCGTTTCAAGATCAAGAGACTCCGCGCCATCAGGAGGTTGGTGCGGGTGTAGCCATCGGTCAGAGTAAAGAGCGACCGGCGAAAGGCATCGACCGCCTCCGCATGCCGGCCTTCCTGCTGCAGCAGTAACCCGCGCAGCACGTAGTGGAGCTTCGCATCACGTCCAGCGTAGTTACTGGTCGGACCGAGCACCTCGAGCGAGTCGGCCAGCCGGCGCACCACGGCAGTATCGCCGGCTGCAGCGTGGGCCGTACCGGCAAGGGCGAGTTGCCAGGCAAGGTTTCTCGCCCGGTGTGCTGCGGGAGTCCAGCTCGCCATGCTCACGAGGTTTTCCTGATGTGCCCGAATGCTCACCTCGGGACGCCCCAGCTCGAGACCCAGCAGCGCGAAGTCGACCGCGGGGTTCCAGGCCCCCGGGACCTCGATGGTGCTGTTGGGGACGCGCCAGCGATGAATCAGCGTGTCGGCCTCCCGCAACCGGCCCTGGTCGCGCAGGCTGAGCAGCAGCAGCCACCACGCATCCGCGCGAATGGATGCGTTCGCACTGGTGATGTTCGGGATCAGCTCCCGGTCTACCCGGTCGTGGTGCCCCCAGCATCAGTCAGGACGTGGCCCTCAACCCCCAGGGCGGTTTTGGGGACGGCGAAGCGACCTGGATCCCATTCGGGGTTTCCGGATCCGACCAGCCCACCGCGCTTATCACCTATGGCGAGCCCAAGGAGATTGGGATCACGGTGAGTCGCGGAAAGCTGATCGCCACGGGGGGAATCATGCCTGGCGAACCGTCTCAGTGTTCCGGCAAGGTTGAAGTGACCGCTAAGCTGATCTCCGGCCGTTACACTTGCAAGGGCGTGTCGTCCTACGATCCTGCAACCGGGAAAATGGGCAAAGTCGATATCGACATCACGTTCACAGCGAAGTCGTAGGCGCAGGGCTGAGCCAATTGAGATCTACAACCGGGGCAGGGTAACGCCCCGCTGGGCTTGGTATTTCCCCTTCTTGTCGGCGTAGCTGGTTTCGCAGACGTCGTGCTCGTCGGCCTCGAAGAAGAGCACCTGACAGATCCCCTCGTTGGCGTAGATCTTGGCGGGCAGGGGAGTGGTGTTGCTGATCTCAAGCGTAACGTGTCCCTCCCACTCCGGCTCGAAGGGAGTGACGTTTGTAATTATTCCACATCGAGCATAAGTCGACTTCCCAACGCAGATCGTTAAGACATTGCGGGGTATGCGGAAATACTCGACTGACCGGGCCAAGGCAAAGCTGTTGGGCGGCACGATACACACCTCGCCCTCCAACTCCACGAAGCTCTTGGCGTCGAAGTCCTTGGGATCCACGATCGCAGACAGGGCATTGGTGAAGATCTTGAACTCCGGCGCCACCCGCATGTCGTAGCCGTAGGACGAGACCCCATAGGAGATCACCCTGCGGCCCTGCGCGTCGAGCTCCCGGATCTGGTTTTCGACGAACGGATCGATCATTCGGTGCTCGAGGGCCATCCGGCGGATCCAGCGGTCGGATTTGATGGACATCTGGGAGCAGGGGCCAGGGACCAGGGGTCAGGGGCCAGAGAATTGGCGATTGCTGGAAAGTAGACCTAACACCGCCTCTTGACGAATCCCAGGTGGTCGGTACCCTTGTTCGCGTCGGTACTCCCCATTTCGCCGGTCAGACGCAGCTGAGCCCGGTTCGACCGCGGCTGTTCCCTGGCCGGTCGCCTCTCCACAGGAGGATCGTGTGCGCCCCAATCTCGGCCACTGTATTCGGGTTGGTTTCCTGGTTATGGGTGGTGCCTTTGCTCACGGCTCCGCAGGGTGGGGGCAGGGCGTTACAACTGCCGCGGTGAGCGGACTCGTCACAGACACAGCGGGGGTTCCCCTTGCAGGCGGCACGGTGACCGCGGTGCACCTCCCGAGTGGAACGCAGTATCGAGCGACCGTGCGGAGCGGTGGCGTCTACAACCTACCCAACCTGCGGGTTGGAGGGCCTTATCGGGTAACCCTCGCGGTGATCGGCTACCGGCCTCATACCGAGAACGACGTCTTTCTGAGCTTGGGTCAGGACTACCGGCTGGATGCGCGGCTCGTCCGCGAGACGGTGCAGCTCTCGCCGCTGGAGGTGGTCGGCAGGCGGGATGAGGTACTGGATGCCAGCCGGACTGGGGCAGCTACGTTTATCGACGCGACCAAGGTCGCCGTGCTGCCTTCCATCAAGCGCAGCACCCGCGATCTGACCCGGTTGGATCCCCGCAGCGATGGAAACTTTTCATTCGCTGGGCGAAACTGGCTCTACAACAACGTCTCGCTCGACGGGTCCTATTTCAACAACCCGTTCGGGCTCGACGATCCGGCACCGGGCGGACAAACCAATGCTGAACCGGTGCCTTTCGACGCGGTGGAGCAAGTGCAGGTCTCGGTGGCTCCCTTCGATGTCCGCCAGGGTGGGTTCACTGGGGCTAACATCAATACCGTTACAAAGAGCGGGACCAATACCTTCCGAGCCTCCCTCTACTCCTTCTATCGCAACGACGTGCTTCAGGGGAATACGGTGCGGGGGTCTCCGGTCATTGCCAATCCCGATCTGACCTTCATTCAATCCGGGCTGTCGGTCAGCGGCCCGATCCGCAAAGACAAGATCTTTTTCTTCCTCAACGCCGAATTGGAGCGCACCGACGACCCGGGCACCAATTTCGTGGCCAACCCGGGCAGTGGCCCGTCGGGATTCGGTGAGTCGCGGGTCCAGGCGAGCGTGATGGACCAGATCCGTGACCGAATGATCGAGCAGTACGACTACGACCCCGGTCCCTATCAGGGGTACATCCACGAGACCAACAACAACAAGGTGATCGCCAAACTCGACTGGAACCTCAGCGAGAACCACAACTTTTCATTTCGGTACAACTTTCTGGACGCCAAGCGCGACCTGCCGCCCCATCCCTTCGTGCTCAGCTTCAACAACACCGGGCGGGGGCCGAATTCGAGCAGCCTGCCATTCCGCAATTCCGGCTACGCGATCAACAACGACCTGCACTCGTTTGCCCTCGAGCTCAACAGCCGCTCGGTCCGGATGGCCAATCGGTTTTTCGCGAGCTACAACCGCTTCCGCGACTTCCGCCAGCCGTTCAGCCGCGATTTCCCGACTATCGAGATTGGCGAAGCAGGCGTGACCTACACGACAGTCGGTCACGAGCCGTTCTCCATCAATAACATTCTGGATCAGGACGTATTCCAACTCACTGACAACTTCAGCCTGTACCGTGGGAAGCATGTTCTGACGGTGGGGACCAACTTCGAAGTCTTCAAGTTCTTTAACTCGTTCAACATCTTTCGGCACGGCCTCTTCTTCCTGCCGTATCAGCTGACCTTCCTCCGGGCCACTACCTTCCCCTCGCTCGCCGAGTTCTTTGCGGCAACCGAGCCGGGACCGGACCAGATCAAATTCAACGATTACGTCGGAACCGGTCCCTTCAAGGGCGAGAAGATCTCCGTCGGGCAGCTGTCACTCTACGCTCAGGATGAGTTCCTGGCTTCCGCTCGGGTGAATCTGACCCTCGGCCTCCGGGTCGATTTCCCCATGTACTTCACCGATCCGGTGGACAACCCCTTCTCCCGGGAGTTGACGGCGCTGGACGAGAATCGCCAGCCGGAGAAGGTGGACCAGAGCAGCCTGCCCGGCGCCACGCCACTCTTCTCGCCTCGGCTTGGCTTCAACTGGAATGTGGCGGGCGACCGGAAGACCCAGCTCCGGGGCGGCACCGGCATCTTCACCGGCCGGGTTCCCTTTGTGTGGATCGGCAACGTGATCTCGAATCCGGGGGCCAACCCAAACATCGATCCCGTCAACAATCCGGTGCCGACCTCGGAAGACGCGGTCCTGCAGCAATCGTTCGACCTCAATGCCATGGACCCGGATTTCAAATGGCCCCAGGTATGGACTACAGACATCGCGGTTGACCAACAGTTGCCGGGCGGGGTCCTCGGCACCCTCGAATTCCTGTACGCCAAGGACCTCAATGCCGTGTTCATGCGGAATGCGGACCTTCGGGCCCCGCTCCGCACCCTTCCCGACGGCCGCCCCTACTACGGTGGGGCCGGGAACAATGAGCTCAACCCCGATGGCGGCGCCGGGATCTACGTCATCGACAACACCAGCGAGGGCCACTCGCTCAACATTACCGCCCAGCTGCGCAAGGATTTCAGCTCGGGCCTCCGTACCGCGCTGGGATACAGCTTCACCGACGCCCGCAACAACCTCAAGTCCACCGAGATCGCGAGCGTCCTGTGGCAGAACCAACCGGTGCAGGGCGACCCCAACAAGCCCGAAATCGGCCACTCGGAGTTCGGCCAGCGCCATCGCATTGTCGGTTGGGCCACCTATGCCCGTGCCTGGTCGAGTCGGTTCAAGACTCAGGTGGGCCTCTTCCTCGAGGTTGCTCAGGGGAACCGGTTCGCCGGTGCCGGCGGCAACCGCTATTCCTTCATCTATGCCGGCGATGTCAACGGTGACGGTCAGGGCGGTAACGACCTGATCTACATTCCGCGCACGGAATCGGAGATCAAACTGGTAGCCACGGCGACTGAGACCGCCGCGCAACAGTGGGCCAAGCTGAACGCGTTTATCGAGCAGGATTCCTACCTGCGTTCGCACCGGGGGCAAATCGCCGAGCGGTTCGGCTTGCTGAATCCCTGGTACCACAACCTCGACTTGCGGGTCCTGCAGGATTTTGCCATCGGCGCCGGCACCCGTAACCATACCTTCCAGCTGAGCGTCGATGTCCTGAACCTCACCAACCTCTTCAATTCGAGTTGGGGAGTCCGGAAGGTCGCCGATCCGGCCGCTACTTCACCACTCCAGCTCGATCCCGATAACCCGTTCGACGCCAACGGAGTCCCTCAGTTCAACTTCACCGGCCCAAGCAAGACGTTTATCGATGACCCGAGTTTGTTCTCCCGGTGGCGGGTCCAGGTCGGGCTTCGTTACTTCCTCGACTAGGCAGACCGTTGCGGCGGGGACCCCAGGTGGGCCGGGGCCCCGCCGCGGCCGGATCCAGCGGCGGATTTGATGGATATCAGGGAGCGGGCCCCGTCACCAGGGGCCAGGGAATTGGCGATTGTTGAAGCTAGCTAGTTCTCTTCCTGCGACCTGAACGTGACCTGCTCGATGCGTTTTCCCGGGACCGGGCGACCATCCTGCATCGCCGGCCGATAGCGCCATCGCCGAACCGCCTCGACCGCGGCTCCGTCGAGGACTGGATGCGCGCTCTTGAGGACGGTCGCATTGGAAACCCTTCCGGCCGAGTCAATTTCGACAGCCACGACGACGGTCCCGCCGATCTGGGCTTGCCTGGCGATTGCGGGATACTCCGGCGGTACGCTGGAAATCAGTTGCGGAGGTGAAATCGGGGCTGCTGATTCGACCACACCGCCCAGAACTCCACCGACGCCGCCGCTTGGCATGCCTCCAACGACACCACCGACGACCCCACCTGGCACGCCGGTGACCGTATCGACCGGCGAAATTGTTGGTTCAGCGGCTGTGGTATCGGCCGGCGTCAGCGCTGGCTCGGCTGGGCGAGCGACCGCCAGCCGCTCGAGAGTCGCATGGGTCTTCGAGGTCACCAGCGACTGAAGGCCCAAGGGGATGAGGAGAAGCGCAATTGCGGCGGCGAACGCCGGTTGAATCGCCCGGCCCCCGCGCCGGAGCTGGACCGCTATGACGACTGCCGGCAGGAGTGCGACGAGGATGCCCCAGATTGGTAGGCGCCTCGCGCTGCTGAGCTCCGTCAGTCCCGCCTGGACCGCTTCGACCCCCACGCCGGCAGTCGAAGAGAGCGCGAACATCATCCGTTCGATCCCTACGCCAAACGCCGCGCTCAGCGCTGCGGTGAACGACAGCGCGAATCCAAGTGCCGCGCCGATTCCGGGCAGCACGGTGCCTTCCGGGGGAGACCGCCGGGTTGCCGCTCCAACGAATGGAAGCAGGATGAGCGCGGAGACCGGATCGCCGATCACGCCCGCCGCGAACAAGCCGAGGTCTCCCGCTGGGACCGCCAGCACAGCGAAGATCACACTCGGAAGCACCGCGAGCGCGACCGGCAAGGCATCGCTCTCGCTCACTGGACGAGCGCGGCGAATAAACGTGACCACGACCAGCGCGAAGGTCGCCGAGCCAAGGAGGGACCATCCGAACAGGGTCCCCTGCGCTTGCCGTGCCACCATGGCACCGTAGCCCCAAAGCCCGGCGGATGCGGGGTCGCTCAAGGTCTGGTTCCCTGAAGCCCAGATCCCCAGGAGGCTCGCTATCCACGGAAACGCCGCGAGCCCAAGCAGTCCAAACACCTCGGCAGGTCCGGGCGCTTGCCGAATCATGCGCCGAATCAGGTACGCCATGACAAGGGCGCAGACGCCAGCAATTCCGACCAGCGCCGATGAAAGCTCTGGTCCGGAATCCAGAATGGACGATCGGCCCGCCCCAATTCCCATTCGGATGTTGGCGATGGTATTGAGCCAGGCCACGAGTGGTGCCGCTACCGCTAGGAAACGGGCGATCTTCCCCCAGATGCTCGGGGAGGGAGGGGAGTCGGGGTGAGTCATAGAATTACTCCAGGGCAGCGAACGTACCGCGTGCTGACCGAGCGCGCCAGCCGTCCTGTGGCCTCGGTCTAACTTGCTCTCCCGCCGAAACTTGCCCCCTTCCACCGGGTTGAACTTACTTTCGCCCCCGGTTACAATAGGGCGCGCTTGGATGAGCGGCTGGTTCACCTCAACCGCGTCGAAATGCTCCAGCCCTACGTTCCACTTCTCGTCCTGATCGTTTTTGTCGTCGCGAACGCCATTCTGATCCTCGGCGGTTCGCATCTCTTGTCATCGTATCGGCGCACGGCGACGAAGCTCGCTCCCTATGAATCGGGCATGCCGGTCCTGGGCGACGCCCGCGAACGGTTCTCGGTCAAGTTCTACCTGGTCGCGATGCTGTTCATCATCTTCGACATCGAGACCGTCTTCCTGATCCCCTGGGCGGTGGCGTTTCGCCAGCTCAGCGAGATCGGTGGCCTCCTGATACTGGAGATGTTCATCTTCGTTGTCATCCTGGGTGTGGGCTACATCTACATCTGGAAGCGGGGAGGCCTGGAATGGAGTTAACCCGCAAGGGTGAGAGCGCCAGGCAGGCGGAGGTGGCTGCGGTCTCTCCCAACTATCTCACCACGCGGCTCGATGCGCTGGTCAATTGGGCGCGCTCGAATTCGCTCTGGCCCATGCCATTTGGCACCGCGTGCTGTGCGATCGAGTTCATGGCGACCGCAGCCGGCCGGTTCGACCTCGCGCGCTTCGGGATGGAGCGAATGAGTTTTTCGCCCCGGCAGGCCGACGTCTTCATCTGCGCCGGGCGGGTCCCGTTCAAGCTCGCGCCGGTGCTGCGCCGGGTCTGGGACCAGATGCCGCAGCCCAAGTGGTGCATCAGCATGGGTGCCTGTGCCTCGAGCGGCGGCATCTTCGATACCTACACGATGGTGCAGGGAATCGATACCATCGTACCGGTGGACGTCTATGTGCCGGGCTGTCCGCCACGCCCCGAGGGCCTGCTGTACGGGATCATGCTCCTCCAGAAGAAGATCAAGGGAGAAACGCTGGCCGATCCAACGCTCCGCCGGGAATACACCCTGGACGAGCGGGGCCTCTTCCTTCCGCCGGAGAAGATCGACGAGCTGTCCGAGCCCTTCGGGAACTCGGTGCAGCAGACGAGGTCGGCGTGACGGTCGCCCAGTTCGGCGACGATATTCTGCGGGTCTGGACCTCCTGCGGCGACTCGATCATCGATGTGACCGCCGCACGCGCGCATGACATCCTCCAGTGGCTTCGCGACACGCCGGGACAGGAATTCAACTATCTCGTCGATGTCACCGCGGTCGATTATCGCGATCCCGAACGACCTCTGGAGGTGGTCTACCAGCTCCGGTCCCTGCATCGGTGCGTGGATCTGCGGGTTAAGATCCCGCTCGACAAGCGCCAGCCGCTGGTCGTGGACTCGGTGTGCGATCTCTGGAAAGGGGCCAACTGGCTGGAGCGTGAGGTCTATGACATGTTCGGCGTCACCTTCCGGAACCATCCCGACCTGCGGCGGATCCTGATGTGGGAGACCTACGCCGAAGGGCATCCGCTGCGGAAAGACTTTCCGCTGCGGGGACATTTCACCCGGGCGGAGCAGACCCGCCAGGCGCTGGCAGCGAATCCGGAAGCGCACTACTCGCTCGAAGAGCTGAGCCTGGCCGAAGCCTACGAGGAGCTGCCCGAGGATATGCGCGAGCGGCTGGCCAAGGGACAACGGGGATTCGTAAAGTGACCCGTACCGTGGAATGGAACCTCGCCACCCCTGGCCTCGATGCCGAGGGCCGTCCGATCCGGGTGCCGCTCGGCGTTCCCCCGCAAACCGGCGAGTTGGGCGACGAAGTCGCCGAGCGGATGCTGATCAACCTCGGGCCTCAGCACCCAGCCACTCACGGGGTGCTTCGGCTCGTGCTGGAGCTCGAGGGCGAGCGGGTGGTCCGCTGCATTCCGCACCTCGGGTATCTCCATTCCGGATTCGAGAAGCTGGGCGAGTACCGGCACTACAACCAGATCATCCCCCTGACGGATCGAACCGACTACCTCTCGCCCATGGCGAACAACGTCGCGCTGGCGCTCGCGGCGGAAAAGCTCATGGGCATCCAGATCACCGAGCGATGCCAGGTGCTGCGGGTCATCGCGTGCGAATTGTCGCGGATCATCTCCCACCTGGTCTGGATGGGCACGACCGCGATCGATCTGGGCGCGTATACGCCGTTCCTGTGGACGTTCTACGAACGGGAGCTGGTCTACGATCTCCAGGAAGCCTGGACCGGCGCCCGACTCACGCCCAGCGTAACCCGGGTCGGTGGCATGATGGCCGATGTGCCCGCCGGCTGGACCGACCAGCTTCAGGCTTTCCTCTCGACGTTCCGAAGGACGCTCGACGAAGTGGACACGCTCTTTACCCGGAACGCGATCTGGTGTGGGCGAACCCAGGGGGTCGGTGCGATCGGCAAGGACGAAGCGATCAACTACTCCCTCTCGGGACCGATGCTGCGGGCCAGCGGCGTGCCTTTTGACGTTCGCAAGGATGTCCCGTATCTCAGCTACGACACCTACGATTTCGATGTTCCAGTGGGAGAGCACGGCGACGTCTATGACCGGTACCGGGTTAGGCTCGAGGAGATGTACCAGTCGAACCGGATCCTCGGGCAAGCGCTGGAACGGCTCCGCAAGCTGGAAGGCGCTCCGCTCAATGTGTCGGACCCGCGGGTCATCCTGCCGCCCAAGTCGCGCGCGATGAGCGACATGGAAGCGATGATCTTCCACTTCAAGCAGGTGATGGAGGGCGTGCCGGCGCCGCCGGGCGAGACCTATCTTGGCATCGAGAATCCGAAGGGTGAGCTGGGGACCTACTTCGTCGCAGACGGTACCGCCAAGCCGGTCCGCTGGCGGATCCGGCCGCCGTCGTTCTTCAATCTGGCGTGCCTCCCACGGCTCTGTGAGGGGGCGCTCCTGTCCGATGTGATCGCGATCAATGCGAGCATTGACATCGTCATGGGAGAAATCGACCGGTGAGCCAGCCGCACGAGGCCCTAACCCGCAGCGAGGAGGTGCCGCACCAGCCGGTCTTCGTCGGACCGGCGCGGGAGCGGCTTGAGACGCTGTTCCCCAAGTACCCGACCCGCCAGGCCTGTCTGCTCCCCGCGCTCTGGATCGTGCTGGAGGAACGAGGCTGGATTTCGCCGGCAGCGATGGCGGAAGTGGCGGAGGTGCTGGGGCTCACCCCGGCCTACGTGCGTGGCGTGGTCACGTTCTACACCATGTTCCACACTCACCCGGTGGGCCGCCATTTCATCCAGGTATGCACCACTTCGCCGTGCCATCTCTGCGGCTCCGATGAGGTCGTCAAGTCGCTCCTCAAGGAAACCGGCTGCGGAGAGCTTGGCGCCACCAGCCCGGACGGCCGGTTCACGGTGCAGGAAGTCGAGTGTCTGGGGGCCTGCGGATTCGCGACGCCGATTCTCATCGATGACGACTTCATCGAGTCGGTGACCCCGGACAAGGTGCCGGGCATCCTCGCGGGGTATCGCTGATGGGCTTTCCCCATCCGCCCCACCCGAAAGAAACGGTGGTGCTGTCGCAGTACTTCGGCGACGTGGCCGCCCGCACCTATCAGGGCTGGCTCGAGCGGGGTGGCTATGCGGCCCTGCGGAAGGCGCTCGGCATGAGCCGAGACGCCGTGATCGAGGAAGTGAAGGCTTCCGGGTTGCGCGGCCGCGGCGGCGCCGGTTTTCCGACCGGCCTCAAGTGGAGCTTCATGCCCAAGAACTCGGGCAAACCGCATTACCTCTGCTGCAACGCCGACGAATCGGAGCCCGGCACCTTCAAGGACCGGGAGATCATGCGCTGGACTCCCCATGGCGTCCTCGAGGGCTGTGCCATCGCGTGTTATGCCATCGGGGCCGAGGTCTGCTACATCTACATCCGCGGTGAGTTCACCGACCCCCTCGCGATCACAGAGCAGGCGGTGGCGGAGGCCTACGCCAACGGGGCGCTGGGGGCGAACGTGTTCGGCTCGGGGGTGCGGATCGAGATGATCATCCACCGCGGCGCCGGCGCCTACATCTGCGGCGAAGAGACCGCGCTGATGAACTCGATCGAAGGGAAGCGCGGCAATCCGCGGATCAAGCCACCGTTCCCCGCGGCGGCCGGGCTGTTCGGCATGCCGACCACGATCAACAACGTCGAGACGCTCGCGGCGGTACCGCACATCATCAACCGCGGGGCAGGCTGGTACAAGAGCCTCTGCCTCTCCAATCCCAAGAGCACCGGCACCAAGCTCTTTTCGGTCTGCGGCCACGTGCTCAAGCCCGGCAACTACGAGATCACGATGGGCTTCCCGATGAAGGACCTCATCTACGATCTCGCCGGGGGGCTGAGGCCCGGCCGGATCCTCAAAGCCGTTATTCCGGGCGGCTCCTCGGTCCCCATCATGAATCGGGAAGAAGCCGAAGCGGCCCTCTGCGACTACGAGGGGATCGCCGAGCAGGGCTCGATGCTCGGCTCGGCCGGATTCATCGTAATGGATGACTCGGCCGACATCGTCCACGAGGTCTACCGGCTCGCGAAGTTCTACGCGCATGAGAGTTGTGCCCAGTGCACCCAGTGCCGCGAGGGCACCGCGTGGACCACCCGGATACTCGAGCGCCTGCTGCACGGAGAAGGGAAGCCGGAAGACCTCGGCTTGCTGCTCGATCTGTCGGCGCAGATGACCGGCACGACGATCTGCGTGCTCTCGGATAGCTGCGCCGCGCCGATTGTCAGTGGAATCAAGAAGTTTCCGGAGGAGTTCGAGGCGTACATCAAGCGGAAACCGGCAATGGCAGGGACCAGTGCATAGAGGCCAGGGGCCAGAGGCCAGAGATCAGGGAGACCGCAGACGACGGAACATGGCTTTCCCTGACCCCCGGCCCCTGGTCCCTGTCCCCTCCGGCACAGAGCGAGCATGAGCGAGAAACTCGTCAGTCTGACCATCGACGATATCCCGGTGACGGTACCGGCCGGGACGACCCTCATCGAGGCCGCCAAGCGGGCCGGTGTCCTGGTACCGCACTATTGCTATCACCCCTCGCTCTCTTCGCCCGCGCTCTGCCGCATGTGCCTGGTGGAGGTCGAAAAAGCGCCCAAGCTGATGCCGGCCTGCGCCACCACGGTGGCCGAAGGGCAGGTAGTCAAGGTTCACAGCGACCAGGCGACCAAGGCTCGCGAAGCAGTCCTCGAGTTCCTGCTCATCAATCATCCCCTCGACTGCCCCATCTGCGACCAATCGGGCGAGTGCGAGCTTCAGAACTACGTCTTTCAGGAAGGGCGGGCCGGCACTCGCTACGCCGAGTATCCCAAACGGTTCAACCCGGTGGAGGACTTCGGGCCCGATATTCTCTACGTCCCCAACCGCTGTATCCTGTGCACCCGCTGCGTTCGGTTCATGGAAGAGATGGCCCGGCAGCCGGTCCTCAATGTGTCGGAGCGAGGAGATCGCGCCTACATCGGGATCGATCCCGGCGAGCAGCTCGACCATCCGTGGGCCGGCAACGTGGTGGATCTCTGTCCGGTAGGCTCCCTGCTCTCGAAGGATTTCCTCCACAAGGCCCGCGCCTGGGACCTCGACAAGACGGCGAGCATCTGTCCGCGATGCACCCAGGGCTGCAACATCATGATCGATACGCGGGACAACGCGGTGGTGCGGCTCCGGCCGCGGCCCAACCTCGAGGTGAACCGCCACTTCATGTGCGACGTCGGCCGGGCCGATTACCGCTGGATGAATCGAGGGGACCGGGCCGAAGTGCCGCTCGCTCGCGACGCCGGCCGGCTCCGGCCGCTCGACTGGGATGCGGTGCTCGAGCAGCTCGCCAGGAGCATTCGGGAAGCGGCGGGCCGCATTGTCCTGCTCGCGTCAGGCCGCGCCTCGCTGGAATCGCTGGCCTGGACCCGGCGGCTCTTCGTCGGTCGCGACGTCATGGCGGCCATTCGGGTTCCCCGTGGAGAGGAGGCACCGCTCACCGGCGTTCCGAACCTGGCGCTGCGTCGGGAGCGAGTCCCCAATCTCGAGGGGGCCCGGCTGGCGGGTTATGACGCCGAGTGGGATGAGGCGATGCGCCGGGTCGAGGGTGCCGCGCTCGTGGTGGTGCTGGATGCCGAGCTCGCCGATGGCGAGGCGGCGAGGCTCGGCCGGGCCGGGACCGCCGTGGTGCTGCATTCCGTGGACGACGATCGGCTCCACCATGCCAGCCTGTTGCTGCCGGTCACCGCGATGCCCGAGGAAAACGGCACCTACGTGAATCGTGACCGGCGGGTGCAGCGCTTCACTCAGGCCAAGGCCGCTCCGGGCATGGCGCGGCCGGCCTGGTGGGTGGCGGGCGAAGCCTGGACTCGCGCCGGCGCCGACCGCTCGGCACCCGGCACGGCCGCCGAGGCATTCGCCCGGCTCGGGGAGTGGATCCCCGTGTTAGGCGGCCTGACCTACGACGACCTCGGCCTCACCGGCCGAGTGCTCCCGGACGGATCAGCCGTCCAACCGTCCAGCCGTCCAGCCGTCGTCTCGCGATGAGCGCCGAGTTCAAGGGCTTCCTGCTCCTGAGCATCCTGAAGATGCTGGTGGTGTTCACGGTCGTCATGATCGGCGTGGCGCTGCTTACCCTGATGGAGCGCAAGGTGAGCGCGTGGATGCAGAACCGGCGGGGTCCCAACCGGGTGGGCTGGGCTGGTCTCCTGCAGCCGGCCGCCGACGGCATCAAGAACATTGCCAAGGAAGAGACCTTCCCGGCCTCGGCTAACCCGCTGATCTTCACGCTGGCGCCCGCGATGGCGTTCGTTCCGGCCGCCCTGCTCTCGGCGGTGATTCCCTGGGCGGCGCCCCTTCCCGTGAACTTCGAGACCCGGCTTCCCCTCATCGGCCACGTGAGCCATCACGGGATGCTCTCGATGGCGGTGGTGGACCTCCCGGTCGGCTTTCTCTTCATCCTGGCGATCAGCTCGCTCGGCGTGTACGGGATCGCGCTGGCCGGCTGGGCCTCGAACAACAAGTACTCGCTGCTCGGCGGCCTGCGCTCGAGCGCGCAGATGGTGTCCTACGAGGTCGCGCTCGGCATGAGCCTGATCCCGGTGCTGCTCCTCGCGGGGAACGTGACCTTCGACCAGATCATCGAGACCCAGCAGCAGGGCCTCTGGTTTGTGCTACCGCTCCTCCTCTCGTGCTTCGTGTTCCTGGTGGCGGGATTCGCTGAAACCAACCGGCTTCCCTTCGACTTGCCCGAGGCGGAATCGGAGCTCATCGCGGGGTATCACACCGAGTACAGCGCGATGAAGTTTTCGATGTTCCCAATCGCCGAATACGCCAACATGGCCACCGTGTCGGCCATGGTGGTGACACTCTTCTTCGGTGGCTGGGACCTCCCTGGTCCCTGGTCCCCTGCTCCTGGCCCCTTCAACACCCTGCTCACTGCGGGCCTGATGTTCGTGAAGGTCCTCTTCTTCCTCTTCCTCTTCATGTGGGTGCGCTGGACCCTGCCGCGGTTCCGCTACGACCAGCTGATGGCGCTGGGCTGGAAAGTGCTGCTCCCACTGGTGCTCCTGTACATCATGGCGATGGCGTTTGCCATTTGGGTGCTCGAGCACCTGGCCGGAATCACCGCCCCTCGTACCACGATGCTGATTCTGTTCGGGCTCAACGTGGTGATCGGCTACGTGGTGTTCTTCCTGCTGGATCGCGGCTGGATCCTGAGCGGTGCCTACCGGCCCCTAACCCGGAGCAGAGCCGAGCGCCGAGTGCCGAGTACCGAGTCCCCAGGCTGGACGGCCGAGCGCCGAGTGCCGAGCGCCGAGTCACGAGGACCGGCGTGATGCCCATCGGCATCAAAGTCCTCAAGCGCCCCGACCGGCAGGTGAGCTACCTGCGCGCGGCGCTCAAGGGTATGGCGCTCACCTTCAAGCACATGCTGCAGCCCAAGGTGACCATGCAATACCCCGAGGAGAAGAGCACGGCGGATTCCCGGGGCCTCTATGCCATCTCACCGCGGTGGCGGGGTACCCACCGGATGATGGCGGACGAGCAAGGCCGGACCAAGTGCGTCGCCTGCGGGTTATGTCCCCAGATCTGTCCTGCCAACTGTATCAAGCTGGTCCCGGGCGAGGATGCCGAAGGCAACCGCTATCCGCTGATCTACGAGATCGACGAGTTCCGCTGCATTTTCTGCGGCTACTGCCAGGAGGTTTGTCCCGAGGAGGCCATCCACGTCGGGGTGCACTACGAGAACTCGGAATACAGTCGGGACCGGTTCGTGTATGACCTCGAGCGGCTGAGCGCCCAGGTCCATCCGGTCTCGACGTTGTGGGACCCCTCGGACCCACGAGGCGAATAAGTGAGCCCCGAAGCCGTCTTCTATCTCCTGGCCGGCTTCGCAGTAGTGTCTGCGCTCCTCATGATCGTGCAGCGCAACCCGGTGGCGTCGGCGCTCTGGCTGGTCTCGACCATGTTCGCCCTCGCGGCGATCTACGTACTGCTCAACGCGCAATTCATCGCCGCGATCCAGGTCCTGGTCTACGCCGGCGCGGTCATGGTGCTCTTCCTGTTCGTGATCATGCTGCTGCACGTCGGCAGAGAGGCCAGCGACATCCGCCCGCGGGGGGCGCGCATCACCGCCGCCGTCGTCGGCGTGCTGCTCCTGGGCGAGCTATTCCTGCTCTCCCGGGTGACCCCGGGTGGGCTAGCCGTCCTGAGCGGCAGCGGAGGAGGAGCGGCGACTCCGCTGGACGCGTTTCCCGAGGGCAAAACGGCTCAGCTCGCGCCCGCCGCCGAAGGCGTGGTCGGTGCGATCGCGCGACCGCTGTTTCAGACCTATCTGATTCCGTTCGAGATCACCTCGGTGTTGCTGCTGGCTGCGGCAGTCGGGGCCGTGGTCCTGGCCAAGCGAAAGCTCTGACCATGCTGCTCGGACCCTCCCTCCTCGTGTCGGCGCTGCTCTTCACCATCGGGGTGGCCGGGGTGGTGATCCGGCGCAATGCGATTGTGCTGTTCATGTGCGTCGAGCTCATGCTCAACGCGGTCAATCT
Organism: Gemmatimonadales bacterium; assembly: GCA_052389555.1. GTDB lineage: Bacteria > Gemmatimonadota > Gemmatimonadetes > Gemmatimonadales > GWC2-71-9 > JABFSM01. The sequence goes on from JBQTHV010000147.1 coordinate 26,826, forward strand.
GACGTTCGTGGCGCTTTCGCAGGTCATCGGTCTGGCGGGGCAGGTGATGGTCTTCTTCGTCATGACCGTCGCGGCGGCAGAGGCGGCCGTCGGACTGGCGATCATCCTCGCCACCTTCCGGCACACCCGCTCGGTCGATCTCAAGAACATCAACCTGCTCAAGGGCTGATGGCACGCTGGGTCTGGCTCACGATCGCGTTCCCGTTGGTGGGCTTCCTGGCCAACGGGGCCCTGGCGCTCTTCCGGCCGCAGGCCAAGCGGGCAGTCTCGATCATCGGGAGCGGCGTCGTGCTCGCGGCGTTCGGTGTCGGACTTGGCGTGTTTGCCGATGTGCGGGCCAGCCATCTCGAGAAACCTTTGGTCTTCGAGCTCTGGCGGTGGATTAAGGCCGGCTCGCTCGACATTCCGCTTGCCCTGCAGGTCGATCAGCTCTCCACGGTCATGCTGCTCATCGTGACCGGGGTCGGCAGCCTGATCCATCTCTACAGCATCGGCTACATGCATGAGGACGAGGGGTACGCCCGGTTCTTCGCGTACCTGAACCTCTTCATTGTCTTCATGCTGCTCCTGGTACTCGGCGCCAATCTGCCGGTGACCTTCGTGGGATGGGAAGGGGTGGGACTCTGTTCCTACCTGCTCATCGGATTCTGGTATGCGGACCAGGCGAATGCGGACGCCGGGAAGAAGGCTTTCCTGATGAATCGGATCGGCGACTTCGGGGTCATGGTCGCCATGTTCATCATCTTCTGGAACGTCAAGGCACTCGATTTCGTCACCCTCGCCGAACGCGCTCCGACGACGTTTACCGCGGGCGGATTCATCATCACGCTCACGACGCTGCTCTTGTTCCTCGGGTGCACCGGCAAGTCAGCCCAGATTCCGCTGTACACCTGGTTGCCTGACGCCATGGCCGGCCCTACTCCGGTCTCCGCGCTCATTCACGCGGCCACCATGGTCACGGCCGGGGTCTATCTCGTCGCACGCACCAACGTGCTCTTCGCCCTGGCCCCCGTGTCTGCCGCTGTGGTCGCCGGGATCGGAGCGGTGACCGCGCTGTACGCCGCCTCGATCGGTCTGCGCCAGTATGACCTCAAGCGAGTCCTGGCGTACTCGACCATCTCGCAGCTCGGATACATGTTCCTCGCTGTCGGCACGGGTGCCTACGTGGCGGGCGTCTTTCACCTCGCCAGCCACGCGTTCTTCAAGGCGCTCCTGTTCCTCGGGGCAGGCAGTGTGATCTACGCGATGCACCGGGCCTATCATGCCACCCACTCCCATGAAGATGCCCAGGACCTGCGGAACATGGGGGGCCTGCGGCGCTATCTGCCGTGGACGTTCTGGCTCATGCTGATCGCGACCCTGGCGATTGCGGGAATTCCGCCCTTCTCCGGCTTCTTCTCCAAGGACGAAATCCTCGCGACCGCCTTTGGCCGCGGGGGGCACAATCCGGTGTGGCGGGTGTTCTGGGCGATGGGACTCCTGGCCGCGTTGCTCACCGCGTTCTACATGATGCGGTTGTTCGCCATGACGTTCCTGGGGAAGAACCGCACCGGAGTCCGCGAGGCCGAGCACCTGCGGGAAGCGCCCTGGTCGATGACGGGTCCCCTGGTGGTGCTCGGGTTCCTGAGTCTCGGGGGGGGAGTGATCAACCTGCCGGCGCTGGTCGGTGGCCGGGCGGCATTGGAGCACTGGCTCGAGCCCGTCATCGCGGGAGCCTTGCAGCGGGTCCCGGTGACTCTGCCGCACGGGAGCACCGAATGGCTACTCATCGGCGGCGCGGTCGTGGTCGGCACGGCCGGACTGCTGCTCGGATGGCGCTGGACTCTCGCGAAGCCCATCCCGCTGCCCCGGGAAGCGCCGCCCGAGCGCGGGTTCGCCAAGGTGCTCTTCCGCAAGTATTACATCGACGAGATCTATCATGCCCTCTTCGTCCGGCCGCTGGTCGGACTGTCCCGCTGGGTGCTCTGGAAGGGAGTGGATCAGGGTCTGATCGACGGGCTCGGCGCCCGGGGGTCCGCTGCCCTAACCCGGGCCTTCGGCCGGATCGGCAGTTGGCTCCAAAGCGGCCAGCTCGGCATCTACGTAGTGGTCTTCCTGCTCGGCGCCATCTGGCTCTTGCGGGTCGTGACGAGGTGATCCGGTGACGGCCTTCCTGTCTGCCATCGGGTATTCGGACTGGATCCTGCATGCCCTGATCGTGCTGCCGCTCGCGGGCGTGCTGCCGGTCTTGCTGGCCTCGCCCAGCACGGCCCGCCGCATCGCACTCGCGGTGACCGTGGCAGAGTTCCTGGTGTCGGCAGGGTTATGGTGGGCGCTCGATACGGAGCCCGGTACCCTGCAACTCGCCGCCAGCATTCCGTGGGTGCCGGCGTGGGGGATCAGCTACGCCGTCGCGATCGACGGAATTTCGCTGGTGATGGTCCTGCTCACCACCTTCCTGATGCCGCTCTGCGTGGTGGGGAGCTGGAACTACATCACCCAGCGCGAACGGGGCTACTACGCCATGCTCCTGGTGCTCCTCGCCGGGATGATCGGCGTGTTCATCGCCACCGATCTCTTCCTCTTCTACGTCTTCTGGGAAGTGATGCTGATCCCGATGTACTTCATCATCGGGATGTGGGGCGGGCGGAACCGGCTCTACGCGGCGATCAAGTTCTTCCTGTTCACCATGGCGGGCTCCCTGCTCATGCTGGTGGCGATCGTCGGGCTGGTGTGGGTCGTCCGGGCGGAGACCGGTACGCTGTCGTTTGCGTACCAGCATCTCCTGGCCAACGCCCATGCTGCCGGCGAGCTCCAGCCCTGGTTCTTCGGCGCGTTTGCCCTGGCGTTCGCGATCAAGGTGCCGGTCTTCCCGTTCCACACCTGGCTACCCGACGCCCACGTGGAGGCCCCCACTGCGGGCAGCGTGATCCTGGCCGGGGTCCTGCTCAAGATGGGGGCGTACGGGTTCATCCGCTTCGCGGTGCCGTTCTTCCCGCTGGTCGCCATTGGCCGCCCCATCGCGAATCTCATGCTGGTGCTGGCGGTGATCGGCATCATTTACGGCGCGCTGGTCGCGATGGTGCAGCCGGATCTCAAGAAGCTGGTGGCCTATTCCTCGGTCAGTCACCTGGGCTTCGTCATGCTGGGGCTCTGGGCGGGGACCCTCCAGGGCATTCAAGGCGCGCTGATGGTGATGATCGCCCACGGGCTTTCGACCGGGGCGCTGTTCTTCCTGGTCGGGATGCTGTACGAGCGCCGGCACACCCGGGAAATCGCCGCGTTCGGCGGGATTGCGAAGGTGGTGCCGGCGTTCAGCCTGGTGTTCACGGTGGTGGCGCTCTCCAGCATCGGCCTGCCCGGACTGAACGGCTTCGTGGGCGAATTCCTGGTGCTGCTCGGTACGCTGCGCACCGAGCCGCTCGCCGCGCTGTTTGCCACCTCGGGGGTCGTCTTTGCCGCCGCGTATCTGTTGTGGGCGCTCCAGCGGGTGATCTACCACCCGCTCAATCCCGAAAACCAGGGACTCCAGGACCTCTCGCGGCGCGAGCTGGTGGTCCTGGTACCGTTGCTCCTGGGCATCGTGTGGATGGGCGTCTATCCTAACCCGCTGCTCCGGCGGATCGAGCCCGCCGCCACCCGTTACCTCGAGCGGATTCGCGGCGAGCTGAGTACCCTCCAGTACTCGCTCGACCAGCCATCGGTGCGTCCGCAGGTCAAACCCCCGGTGCCGGCGAGTGCCGAGCGCCGAGTACCGAGCGCCGGGAACCCCCCGCCGAGCGCCGCGCGCCGGGTCCCGAGCCCCGAGCACCGAACGCCGAGCGCCGAGCGCCGAGCGCCGAGTCCCGAGCCCTCCGGCCGCCCCGCCGCCCAGCAATGAACCCCCTCGACCTAACCCGCCCGGGCGACGCGGCGCTCGCCCTCCTGCCGGAGATTCTCCTGGTCGCGGCCGGGATGGTGGTGTTGCTGGTGAACGCGTGGCGACATCGGACCGCCGCCGACAGCCGGCTGGCCGGTTGGGTGGCCCTGCTGGGCCTGATCCCGAGTGCCGCCGCGCTGGCCTGGCTCTGGATGACCGGGGTGCGGAGCACCGCCCCGTTCATGATCGGGCTCGATGGATTCCGGTTCGCCGCGCTCGCGCTCATCCTGGTTGCCACCGCCGCGACCATCGCCCTTTCGTTGGGCTACCTGGAGCGGGAAGGACTCATCGCGCCCGAGTACTACGCGCTGGTGCTCTTCGCCGCTTCCGGCATGATGTTCCTGGCGAGCGCGGAGGACCTGATCGTGCTCTTCCTGGGGCTCGAAGTGATGTCGGTGTCGGTGTATGTGCTCGCGGGCTTCAACCGGGCCAGCACCTACTCGGCCGAGGCCGCCCTCAAGTACTTCCTCATCGGCGCCTTTGCCTCGGCCTTTCTCCTCTATGGCATCGCGCTCCTCTGGGGAGCCACCGGCACCACCGCGCTGACCGAGATCGGGCAGCGCATGGCCCGGATCCAGGAAGGCTTGCCGCCCCCGGCGTTCGGGTTCCTGGGACTCGGGCTGCTGCTCATCGGAATGGGGTTCAAGGTCGCTTCGGTGCCGTTCCACATGTGGGCCCCCGATGCCTATGACGGAGCCCCTACTCCGGTCACCGGATACATGGCCACCGGCGTCAAGGTGGCGGGCGTCATCGCCCTGGGTCGCATTCTGGTCGAAGCCTTCCCGGAGCCCACGGCCGTCTGGCAGCCGATCGTCGCCGGACTGGCTATCGCCTCGATGGTCGTGGGGAACGTCGTCGCGCTGAGCCAGGCCGGGCTCAAGCGAATGCTGGCCTACAGTTCGATCGGGCATGCCGGCTATCTGCTGGTGGCGCTTTGGCCGGGAACCGGGTTAGGCCTGGGCGCGGTCCTGGTGTATCTCGCGGCCTATGTGCTCACCTCCCTCGCGGCCTTTGGCATTCTGAGCGTGTTAGGCCGCGACGGGGAGCGCGCCGTCACCCTCGATAGCATTGCCGGGCTGGCCCGCCCGCGGCCCTGGCTGGCCTTCGGCCTCTCGGTGTGCATGCTCTCGCTGCTGGGTCTGCCGGGCACGTTCGGATTCATCGGCAAGTGGGCCATTCTGGCCGCGGTCATCCAGGAGCGCCACTACCTGCTCGCCGTCGTCCTGGTGGTGACCACCCTGATCTCCGCGGGCTACTACCTCCCGGTGGTCATGGCGGCCTACATGCGCGAGCCCGTGTCGCCGATGGCGCACGCCGAGGCGCAATTGCCCCGGCCGGCCGGCGTGGTGGTTGCCCTCGCCGTGGCATTGGTGCTGATCTTCGGGGTACTGCCGTCGGGCGCCCTGGGGGCAGCGATGGCGTCGGCGGGGTCTATTGCAGGGCCGTGAGCTGGTTGGCTTTGGCTATTGGCTATTGGCTATTAGCTATTGGTAACCGCCTCACCGGTCAAGTGTTGTTGACCAATAGCCAATAGCCAATAGCCGATAACCTCCATGCAAACTCCCCGTCACATCTTCCGCCAGTATGACGTTCGCGGCGTGGTGGAACGGGAGCTCACGCCTGGGCTTGCCCGTGCGCTCGGCCAGGCCTTTGCGACGCTGGCCTGGGAACGGGTGGGCCGGGTTCCGACCCTGGTAGTGGGACGCGACAACCGGCCCTCCGGCGCGACCCTCGCCGCCGCGGTGCGGGAAGGGATCGCAGCCGCTGGTGCTACCGCGGTCGAGGTGGGCGAGCTCCCGACCCCCGCGCTCTACTTCGCGATTCAGCACCTCGGCACCGACGGCGGCCTGCAGGTCACCGGGAGCCATAACCCGCCCGAATTCAACGGCTTCAAGATGGTAGTCGCCGGCGAAGCGATCCACGGTGACGAGATCCTCGGTCTTCACGATCTGATCACCGAGGAGCGCTGGCGCAGCGGAGCTGGGAAGGAGGGGGCCGATGGCTCGGTGCTCCCCGCCTATCGCGAGGCCATCGTGCGCCGGAACCATCTCGCCCGGCGGGTGCGAGCCGTGGTGGATTGCGGAAACGGGGTCGCCAGCCTGATCGCGGTTTCCACGCTGGAGGCCCTCGGCGCGGAGATCACCCCTCTCTATTGTGAATCGGACGGGAGGTTCCCCAACCACCACCCCGATCCGACCGTCCCGGAAAACCTGCGCGATCTCCAGCGGGCGGTGCGCACGTCGGGCGCGGAGCTCGGCCTTGCGTTCGACGGGGACGGGGACCGCCTGGGTGCGGTCGACGAAACCGGAGCAATCCTCTACGGCGACCAGCTCCTGGTGATCCTCGGGCGAGACGCGGTACGGCGGTTCGGCCCCGGCGTGCCGGTGATCTTCGACGTCAAGTGCTCCGAGCTGCTCCCCCGGGCCCTCCGGGACGCCGGCGCGCGTCCCGAGATGTGGAAGACCGGCCATTCCCTCATCAAGGCGCGCATGAGGGAACTCGGGGCGCCGCTGGCCGGAGAGATGAGCGGTCACCTGTTCTTCGGGGGAGACTGGTTCGGGTTCGACGATGCCTTGTTCGCGGCCGCCCGGCTGCTCGAGATTGTGGCGACCGCCCCTGGCGGGTTAGGACGATTCCTGGCGGACTTGCCGAAGACGTACGCGACGCCGGAAATGCGCCTCGAATGTCCGGAGGAGCGGAAGTTCGGGTTGGTGGAACAGGCCGCCAGGCATTTCGCCGGCAAGTATCCCGTCAATACCATCGACGGCGTGCGGATCGCGTTCCCCGATGGCTGGGGCCTCCTGCGCGCATCGAACACCCAGGCCGTCTTGGTGCTGCGGTTCGAGGCGACCAGTCCAGAGGCCCGAGATCGGTATCGCGACGAGGTAGCCCGCTGGCTCGCCGCTCAGGGCATTGAGGGGTAGCGCGTGACTGCTCGGGGCCGGCGAGTAGCGGGGACGCTCGCGGTCCTGGCCCTAGCCTTGGCCGCCGGGCACTGGGTCGCCCGCTATCGCGCCGAACGGTTGTGGGAAGCCAGCGTGGCGAGTGCCGTTGCCACCGCAGGTGCGCGGCGCGCGCTCGCGATGATGGGGCTCGAACTCCTGGGCGTTGTCCTCGCGACTAGCTGGCTGCTCCTCCACTTCGGACTGGCGGCGCGGATCGCTCTCCCGATCCAGCGGCCCCGGGGCGGAGAGTCGCGTCACCCCCGGTCCAGGGCGCTGGTGCGCTGGTCCGTGGCGGGAGCAGCCGCCGTCGCCGGGGTGCTCGTCGGCAGCGGGTTAGGCGGATCGCTCGATCACCTGCGGTTCGCCCTCACGGAGGTCCGGCTGGGCCTCCGCGATCCGCTGGCCGGCCGCGACCTGGGCACCTTTCTGGGAAGCTTCCCCTTCTGGTCCGCCGTCCAGCGAAAAGCAGTTCTGCTGGCCGTCGTGGCGCTCGGGGGAGCCGGCTTCCTTCACGCCGCGGGTGGAAGCCTCCGTCTCGTCGGTCATCGCCTCCGAGTGGCCCCGGCGGCCCGGGGACAGCTGGCCGTCCTGCTCGCTACGCTCGGCGCCGTCCTCGCCTGGGACCTCACGCTCGAGCCGTTACGCCTTGCCGCCGGCCAGCGAGGCCCGCTCCTCCCGGACGAATTCGCGCTGCGCAGCCTGCTGGCCTATCTGATCGCCGGGTTAGGTCTCCTGGCCGGGCTCCTAAGCCTCCTCTGGTGGGTCCGGATCCGGGGCGGCGTCCCCCTGGTGATCTGGCTGATGTTCGTCTTGGGCTGGACCGGGATGGCCGTCCTGCCGGTCCACCCCGAAGCGGCTCACCAGGATCCCGGCTGGCGCGCCGAAGCTCGCACGCTGGACGCGCTGGCGTTTGGTCTGGGCAGCCTGGAACGCAGCCGACAGGTCGGGGCGCTCCCGGTTGCATCGCTGAAACCGACTCTGTGGGACGATTCCGTCATGACGCGGGTTATGGGGGCTTCCGGGCTCCCCCACCGCGGCTGGCTGGCTGCCGGAGGGCAGGACCGCGGGGCGGCCGGACGGCCGGTGTGGATCGGTTTTCGGGTCGAGGACCAGGCGAGGCCGACGGTGATCGTCGCGAGCGATGATCAGGCTTCTCCGGCCGGGGCGCCGCTCTTTTTCGAGCATCCCGCGAGGGATCCGGAACCTGCCGGACGTCCAGTCCGGGCGAGAGTCGCGGCTCTCGTCATTCGACCTCACGCGGCGCGTATCGCGCTCCATCCCGGAGATCGGCCCTCCTCGGGCGTACCGCTCGGCCGATGGCTCGACCGGCTCGCCCTCGCCTGGGCCTGGCAGGCGCCCCTCGCGCTGGCGGCGCCGCGGGGGGCTCGATTGGACTGGCACCTGGACCCAGCTGTCCGCCTGGCCGCGGTGGCCCCGTTTGCGCGCTGGACCACGCCGCGGCTTCGCCTCCTCGGCGAGCGACTGTTCTGGCAAAGTGATGGCGTACTGATCTCGCCAGGTGCGCCATCGTCGGGCCGGGTTAGGTGGAGTGGCGGTGGCGGGATAACCGCAGTCTCGCTGGCACGAGCCGCGTTCATGGGAGTCATCGACGCCGAGACCGGCACCGTGCGGATCTTCCGGCGCACCCCAACCGACTCGCTGGCGTCCGCGTGGGCGCGAGTCGCTGCACCGGTGATCGAGCCGGCAGAGAGCATTCCTCCTGCGTTGCGCGAGGGGGAGGCCTACCCGGTCGAGCTGGCAATGGTACAGGCGCGCGTGTTAGCGGGTCCGGCGTGGGATGCCGGCCGCCTCGCCGGCAACGGTGACCCGGATGCGATGCCGTCCGAAGCCGCGGGAGGCGGGGCCTACCTCGTGCCGTTCGTCCGCCCGGGGAGTCGGGTCCTGTCGGGTCTCCTGTCGGTTCGCCGAACCCCCGCAGGCGATTCGGTGGCGCTGCTGCGGTTTGATCCGCTCGCGCCGACGCAGGTGCCGTCCGCTGCGTCGCTCCGGCAGCAGTGGGAGCGGTTTCCCTTTCGGATGCTGCTCGGGGATTCTATCCTGGCCGTGGGGGCTCGCTTTCAGGTCGGAGCGGTCCGCTACGCTCTCACCGAAGAAGGCGTGTTAGCCTACCAGCCGGCGTGGGCTGCCTCGCCTGGCGGGGTGCCCCGTCTCGTCCTGGTCAACGTGGCCCTGGGCAAACGGCTCGGGACCGGCAGGGATTTCCTGGAGGCCTGGCGGAACCTGCAAGGAGAAACCAGCCCGATACCGATGGCGACCGGAACCGAGGCCCTGCTCGCGGAGGTGCGGCGCTGGTGGTGGTACGCCGACTCCGCACTCAAGCGCGGCGATCTCGGGGAGCTCGCCCGGGCCCTGCAGTCGCTGCGGGAACTGCTCGAGCGGCGGCGGTGAGGTCGTGGCCATCGGCTATTGGCTATTGGCCATTGGCTATTGGATTGGTCCGGCGACCCAACTACCTTATCGCCCCGTCCAGTGACCAATAGCCAATAACCAATAGCCGATGGCCTCTCCGTGAACCTCCACGAATATCAGGCCCGCGCGCTGCTCCGAGCCGCTGGGATTCCGATGCCCGAGGGCGAAGTGGCCACCACGCCGGATCACGCGGCGGCCTTGGCGAAGCGTTTCGGCGGCCGCGTCGTGGTGAAGGCTCAGGTGCATGCCGGCGGCCGCGGCAAGGCGGGCGGAGTCAGGCTGGCCGATAGTCCGGAGCAGGCGCGGCAAGCAGCCGCAGCCATCCTCGGCATGGCGATCAAGGGTCTCGTGGTGGGGAAGGTGCTGGTGGTGCCGGCCGCGGAGATCGCGAGCGAGAGCTACGCCGGCGTATTACTTGATCGGGAGACTCAGAGGCCCGTCTTCATGGTGAGCGGCGCGGGCGGCGTGGACATCGAAGCAGTGGCAGCGGCGACCCCCGAAAAGATTACCCGCCTCGCGGTCGATCCGCGCTACGGCCTGATGCCGCACCAGGCGCTGGGGTTGGCCCTCAGTCTCTACCCCGACTATCTGGCCGCGCGGGCGGCCGCCGCCATCCTGCAGCAGCTCTATCGGGTCTTCATCGGGAACGGCGCGCAGCTTGCTGAGATTAACCCGCTGATCACAACGCCGGACGGCAAGGTCCTGGCGCTGGACGCGAAGGTCGTGATCGACGACAACGAGCTCGACCGGCGGCCGGACCTCGCCGCGCTGCGCGATGAGTCGGCCGAAGCCCCGGGCGAGGTCGCGGCCCGGCAGGCCGGGCTCAGCTTCATCAAGCTGGACGGCAACGTCGGCTGCATTGTGAACGGCGCCGGTCTCGCGATGGCCACGATGGACCTGGTCAAGTTCTACGGCGGCGAGCCGGCCAATTTCCTCGACATCGGCGGCAGCTCCAATCCCGAGAAGGTGGTGGCCGCCTTGCGAATCATTACCGCGGATCCCGGCGTCAAGGTGATCCTCTTCAACATCTTCGGGGGTATAACCCGCACCGATGACGTGGCCAACGGGATCGTGGCCGCGATGCGCCAGTTTCCCGTGACCGTCCCGGTGGTGATCCGGCTCACCGGCACCAATGAGGCCGCGGCCGTCCGCATCCTCGAGGGTGTCGGATTGCGGGCGCTCTCCGACATGGATCTGGCCGTCGAGCAGGCGGTCGCGCTCGCGCGGAAGGCCGCGTGAGCATCTTCGTCGATCGAAACACCCGGTTGCTGGTGCAGGGTATCACCGGGCGGGACGGCTCGTTCCATACCCGCCAGATGCGGGACTACGGCACCCCGGTCGTGGCGGGCGTGACGCCGGGGAAGGGCGGCCAGCGGTTTGACCGCGAGGTTCCCATCTTCCACACCGTGGCCGAAGCGGTGGGAGCCACCGGGGCGAACACGTCGGTGATCTATGTGCCGCCGGCGCTCGCCGCCGGCGCCATCGCCGAGGCAGCCGATGCCGGCATCGGCCTCATCGTGTGCATCACCGAAGGCATTCCCGCGCTCGACCTGGCCCGCACCCTGCCATTCGTGCGGGAGAAGGGCGTCCGCCTCATCGGGCCCAACTGCCCGGGGGTGATTACGCCCGGGGCAGCCAAGGTCGGCATCATTCCCGGCCAGATCTGCGCGCCCGGCCAGGTCGGTCTGGTCTCGCGGAGCGGCACGCTCACCTACGAGGTGGTCCATCACCTAACCCGCAACGGGATCGGCCAGAGCACCTGTGTGGGCATCGGCGGCGATCCCCTGATCGGCACCAGCTTCATCGATGTCCTGCGAACGTTTCAGGACGACCCCGAGACCGCGGCGATCGTGATGCTGGGCGAGATTGGTGGGACCGACGAGCAGCACGCGGCCGGGTTCGTCGCGAAGCACGTGACCAAGCCGGTGGTCGGATTCGTGGCCGGGCAGACCGCGCCCCGCGGCCGCCGGATGGGCCATGCCGGCGCGATCATCTCCGGCTCCTCGGGAACGGCAGAGGAGAAGATTCTCGCATTCCAAGCGGCTGGTATTGCCGTCATGCGGCGGCCCGCCGATGTAGTCGAGCTGGTACGATTCGCGATAAGTAAGAGGTGAGAGGTGAGAGGGTTTCCGCTCAACCATTCACACCTCTCACCTCTCACCTCTCACTTCTCACCCCTCACGTCCATGCCCGGTAACCAGACCCTCGCGATCGTGAAGCCCGACGCCATCGCCGGGAAGAAACTCGGGCCCATCATTGCCCATATCGAGAACGCCGGCTTTCGAATCCGGGCCGCCCGGCTCATCCACCTAACCCGGGAGCGGGCCGAGGCGTTCTATGAAGTCCATCGGGGGCGCCCGTTCTATGACGAGTTGGTGCGCTTCATGAGCAGCGGGCCCTGTTTTCCGATGGCCCTGGAGAAGGCGGACGCGGTCGCGGCGTTCCGCACCCTCATCGGCGCCACCGATCCCGCCGAGGCCGCCCCGGGAACCATCCGAAAGCGCTATGCGGAGTCGAAGGGCCGAAACGCGGTGCACGGTTCGGACAGCGACGAGAATGCCGCCCGGGAGATTGGCTTCTTCTTTGAGGAAGGGGACCTAGTCTGACTTCTCACCTCTGACCTCTCACTTCTCGGCTCTGACTTCTCACCTCCTGCCTCTTCACGGAGTTGAGATAAGTCCTTTTCCCAAGTAAATTTACAGGTTATGCTTCGAGTCGATCTTCGGGACCTTCGGCGTGGTCCCGTTCCCATTTCGGGCGAGGTCCCGCCCAACGATCCTCTGTTCGACGGACTTGACGTTTCGCTGGCCGGACCAGTAAGTGTCGCCGGAGACCTGGAATCGGCCGGGCACGGCGGATACTACTGGCACGGGCAGTTCGAAGGCCGGGTGCGGCAAGTTTGCCGCCGGTGCCTCACCAAATTCGAGTCGCCGGTCGATCGATCGGTCGATGTCCTCTTCTCCGCCGATCCCGACCTGCAGGACGACCCGAGCGTCTACCCCCTTGCCGACCCGATCACCCATGTGGATGTGCGCCCAGCACTGCGCGAGGAGCTGGCGCTGGCGGTTGATGCTTTCCCCTTGTGCCGTGAGGATTGCCTCGGTCTCTGCCCCCGATGCGGGGCCAACCTGAACGAAGGACCTTGCGGCTGTGTGGAAAAGTGACTGCAAGCAGGGATCAGGGGCCAGAGGCCAGGGTCCAGGGAGTTAACCCGCAAGCCCCAGCGAGACGAACCCGGGGTCCCAAGAGGATATACTCAGCCCCTGGCCCCCGGCCCCCGGCCCCTGGTCCTTAAGAATCGAGGATTCCATGGCTGTCCCAAAGCGCAAACTTTCCAAACGCCGCAAACGGCTCCGCCGTGGCCACCATTCCGGGGCCGGCATGCCAACCCAGGCGTGCCCGCGGTGTGGCTCGCCCAGGCTGCCGCACCGGGTATGTCCCTCCTGCGGCTACTACGCAGGCAAGAAGCGGATCGAGGTCGAGGAAGACTGACGGGTGATTCGCATCGCGCTCGACGCCATGGGGAGCGATCATGCTCCTCACACCGAAGTGGACGGCGCGGCGCGTGCCCTGTCGCAGTTGCCGGTCAGCTGGCAGCTCCAGCTCCTCGGCTCGACCGCCGTTCTCGAGGCCGAGCTGGCGCGGCACCCCGAGATTGACCGGCGCCGGGTCCAGATCGTCGAGGCCCCGGAGGTCATCGGCATGGCGGAACGCCCGCTCGAGGCGGTGCGGCGCAAGCGGAAGTCGAGCCTGGTCGTCGGGCTTGGGCTCCAGAGCAAGAGCGAGTCCGACGCCTTCATTTCGGCAGGGAATACCGGCGCGATCCTGGCGGCCTCCACCGTTCTGCTCGGACTCTTTGCCGGGGTGGCGCGCGCCACGGTGGGTACCCTGATCCCCACGGTAAAGGGCCCGGTGATGCTGCTCGACGTTGGGGCGAATGTGGATTGCTCGGCCAAGGAGCTGGTCGGCTTTGCGCACCTGGGCTCGGTGTACATGCGGGACCTGGAGAACCGGCCTAACCCGCAAGTCGGCCTGCTCAATGTGGGCGAGGAAGAAGAGAAGGGCAACGCGGTCGTCAAGGAAGCCCATCGCCTCCTGAGCCAGGATTCCCGCGTCAACTACGTGGGCAACGTCGAAGGTCGTGACATCCTGGGTGGTCACCCCAAGCACGGCCGGCTCGACGTCGTGGTCTGCGACGGGTTCGTGGGCAATGTGGTCCTCAAGTTCGGGGAGACTCTGGTCTATCTGGTGCGGCATATCGCGGAAGACAACGCCCACGAGCTCTGGGCCCGGCCGGACATCCGCGAAGCGTTCGGGGTGCTCGACTACTCGCAGTACGGCGGCGCTCCGCTGCTCGGGGTCAAGGGGGTCTCGATCGTCTGCCATGGATCCTCCAACGCAACCGCAATCGCGAACGCCATCCGGGTCGCGCTCCAGGCAGTGGAAGTCGGCCTGACCCGGCACATCGGCGCCGAGTTCGCCGAGAGCGAGCGCGCGTGATCGCCACCCCCATTGCCGTCATCACCGGCCTGGGCACCGCCGTCCCCGACCGCGTGGTGCCGAATGCGGAGTTCGAGAAGTACCTGGAAACCTCCGACGAATGGATTCGGGAGCGGACTGGGATTCGGGAGCGGCGGATCGCCGGTCCGGGGGAGACCCTCTCCGGCCTCTGCTACACCGCGTCGCAACGCGCCCTAACCCGCGCCGGCGTTTCCCCGGAGGACCTCGATTCCATCATTCTCGGCACCATTACGCCGGATCGCCGGCTGCCCTCGACCGCGTGTGAGCTCCAGGCCCGCCTGGGCGCCCGCCATGCATCCGCCTTCGATATTGCCGCCGCGTGCCCCGGCTGGATCTACACGCTGGCCCTCGCGGAAGGCCTGATCGCTTCCCGCCAGGCCAACACCGTGCTCACCATCGGCGCCGAAAAGCTGTCTGCGGTGACCGACTGGGAAGACCGGAGCACCGCGGTCCTCTTTGGCGACGGCGCCGGCGCCGCCATCGTGCAACCGGCGACGGGCGACGGGCGCGGCATCCTCTCGATCGTGATAGGCGCGGACGGCAAGCTGGCCGACCTCCTCTGCATTCCGGGCGGCGGGTCTTCGGAGCCGGTGAGCCATCAGGTCATCGACGAACGGCGGCAGTTCATCAAGATGGCCGGCCGCGAAGTGTTCAAGGCAGCGGTGCACACCATGGCCAAAGCCTGTGAGCAGGCCCTGACCAAGGCCGGCGTGTGCTCCCAGGACATCGACCTGCTCATTCCCCACCAGGCCAATCTCCGGATCATCGAAGCCACCTCGAAGCATGCGCAGGTGCCGATGAGCAAGGTGATGGTGAACGTGGATCGATACGGGAACACTTCGGCAGCTTCGATCCAGCTCGCGATCGATCAGGCCATCGAGGAGGGCCGGATCAAGCCGGGGTCACTGCTCCTGCTGGTGACGTTCGGCGCCGGCTTCACCTGGGGGGCAGCCGTCGTGCGATGGTGAGCCTGCTGCTCTTCCCGGGGCAGGGATCCCAGAAAGTAGGGATGGGAAAAGACCTGGCCGACGCGTTTCCCCGAGCCCGCGAGACGTTTCACGCCATCGACGCCGCGCTGGACGAGCCGATTACCCCCGTGATGTGGGAAGGACCGGAAGACAAGCTGGTGCAAACCGAGTGTGCCCAGCCGGCGATTCTGGCGCATTCGGCTGCGGCGCTGGCCGCGGTGGGCGAACGCCTCGAGCCCGTCGCCGGCGCCGTGGGGCATAGTCTGGGAGAATACAGCGCCTACCTGGCCGCCGGAGTGTTCTCGCCGGCTGCAGCGGCCCGCCTGGTGCGGGCCCGGGGTCGCTTGATGCGCGAAGCGGGCGAACGGCAGCCCGGAACTATGGCCGCAGTGCTCGGTCTTCCGGCGGCCGAGGTGGAGCGCGCCTGCAAGGAGGCCAGTGCCGGGGAAGAGATCGCCGTCGCGGCCAACCTGAATACGGCAGACCAAACGGTCATCTCGGGAACTCCGACTGCCGTAACCCGCGCCGGCGAGCTCTGCAAGGCGGCCGGCGCAAAGCGCGTGCAGCCGCTCAAGGTGAGCGGCGCCTTTCATTCGCCCTTGATGGCGTCTGCAGCAGATGGGCTGCGTGACTTGCTCGACGAGGCCGAGCTGGCTGACCCACGGTTTCCGGTTGTCGCCAACGCGACGGCCGAGCCGGTGCACCGTGCGAGCGAGGCCCGGCTGCTCCTGGCCGATCAGCTGACCGCGCCGGTGCGCTGGCTCGAATGCGTGCAGCAGCTGGCGGTACTTGCTCCGGAGGCTCGATTCGTCGAGGTCGGTCCCGGCACCGTGCTGGGCGGGTTGCTCAAGCGAATCCTGCCGGGCCGGACCTGCGTGCCGCTGGGCACTGCGGCAGACGTCGAGCGCTTCCTGCACTGATGCAGATCGATTTGACCGGGCAGGTGGCCTTCGTGACCGGGAGCACCCGGGGAATCGGGCGCGCCATCGCGGAGCGGCTGCAGGGAGCCGGGGCGAAGGTGGCGATTATCGGTCGCGATGCCGAGAAGGCTCGAGCGGCGGCAGCCGAGCTGGGCGAAGGCGCGGCGGGCCTGGGGTGCGACGTCGCGGACGCAGGGCAGGTCGAAGCGGCCATCACCGCGGCGGAGCAGGCGCTGGGGCCCATTTCCATTCTGGTGAACAACGCGGGCCTAACCCGCGACAACATCCTGCTCCGGCTTTCGGAGGAGGACTGGGACGCGGTGCTGGACGCCAACCTCAAGGGGGCGTTCCTCACTACCCGGGCGGCCGTGAAGGGCATGATGAAGCGTCGGTCAGGGCGCATCATCAACATCGCGAGCGTGGTGGGCCTCATGGGCAACAAGGGCCAAGCCAATTACGCGGCGAGCAAGGCAGGCCTGATCGGGTTCACCAAGGCGGTGGCGCGGGAGTATGCTAGCCGCAACATCCTGGTCAACTGCATCGCCCCGGGGTTCATTGAAACCGACATGACCGCTGCCTTGCCCCCGGGGTCCCGGGATGCATTATTGGGGCAAATTGCCCTGGGTCGGCTGGGCCGCCCAGCCGATGTGGCCAACGCAGTGCTGTTCCTGGCGTCGGACCTGGCCGCCTACATCACGGGCCAGGTGCTGGTGGTGGATGGGGGGATGGTCTTCTGAGTTCGATTCACTTACACGAGAGGGCCGCATGAGCGACACAGCGATGGTCGAAAAGGTGAAGGACATCATCGTGGAGGAGCTCGGAGTCGAGCGGGAGAAGCTCACCGACAACGCGAGCTTCATGGAAGACCTTGGCGCCGACTCGCTCGACACCGTCGAGCTGGTGATGGCCTTCGAGAAAGAGTTCGACATCGATATTCCAGACGAGGAGGCGGAGAAGCTCCGCACTGTGGGCGACGCGCTGAAGTACCTCCAGGACAAGCTCGGCAAATAGCGATGCCACGCCGGGTCGTGGTGACCGGCACCGGCATGGTCACGCCGGTTGGCCTGAGTGTGCAGGAGACCTGGGCCAACCTGCTGGCGGGCAAGTCGGGTGCGGCACCGATCACCAAGTTCGACGCGAGCCCGCTCCAGGTGCGGTTCGCCTGCGAGGTGAAACGCTTCGATCCCTTGGCCTATCTGGAAAAGAAGGAGGCCAAGCGGATGGACCTGTTCTGCCAGTTTGCGGTTGCCGCCGCCCATCAAGCGGTGACCCAGGCGGGGCTCGAGGGGAAGTTCCCGGCACCGGAACGGACCGGAGTCGTCATCGGGACCGGGATCGGCGGGATTCAGACCATGGAGGAACAAGCATTCCTCTACCTCGAAAAGGGCCCCGATCGGATCTCTCCTTTCTTCGTCCCGATGTTCATTCCCGACATCGCGTCGGGGCACGTGTCGATCCGATATGGGCTCAAGGGGCCCAACTTTGCCACCGTATCCGCGTGCGCGTCCTCGGCCCACGCGATCGGCGAGTCGTATGATTTGATCAAAACCGGCGCCGCCGACTGCATCGTGACCGGAGGATGCGAGGCCGCGATTACCAGGCTGGCGATTGCGGGCTTCCAGAACATGAAGGCCCTCTCAACCCGTAACGAGGCGCCCGAGCTGGCCAGCCGGCCCTTCGACAAGGAGCGCGACGGATTCGTGTTGGGCGACGGTGCGGCCGCTCTGGTTCTGGAAAGCCTGGAGCACGCGATGAGCCGTGGCGCAACGATTCTGGGCGAAATCATCGGCTACGGCATGAGTGCCGATGCGTATCACATCACCGCGCCGTGCGCCGACGGGGAGGGCGCCCGGCGGGCTATGCAGGCTTGTCTCCAGGATGGGAAGATTAACCCGCAGGACGTCGGCTACATCAACGCTCACGGCACTTCGACGCCGCTGGGTGATGTCGCCGAGACTATTGCCGTCAAGGACGTCTTCGGCGACCACGCACGGAAGCTCATCTTCGGCTCGACCAAGTCGATGACGGGCCACCTGCTCGGCGGGGCAGGTGCGCTCGAGGCGGGCATCTCTATCCTGGCAGTCACCACCGGCAAGATCCCACCCACCATCAACCAGACCACCCCCGATCCCGAGTGCGACCTAGACTGCGCCCCCAACCGCATGGTCGAGCGGCGGGTCGATGTTGCGCTCACCAACTCGTTTGGGTTCGGGGGGCACAACGTAACGCTGGCGGTGCGGCGCTTCGAGCCCTGATCAAGGGCAGCTCCCCAAAAATGGCGGCCCTCGCGAACCAGCGGTAAGTTGGCCGCTTCCGGCCCGGTTTTGCGCGTAGAGAAGGAAAGGGAGGTCTATATATGCCCGGCTCCGCTCGCGCCCTGCTCCTAGCGGGTTCCGTTGCTTTTATCGCGGCCTGCGGGGGTACCTCAGGACCCAATCCACCTCCACCCCCGCCGCCACCGACTCCCGCGAACCTTGCCATACAGGCCGGAGACAATCAAACGGCAGAGCCCGGCCAGGCGGTCCCGGTGGCACCCTCGGTCAAGGTGACCACCGCCTCGGGCGCAGCGGTTTCCGGCGTCACGGTGACGTTCGCCGTGGCGAGTGGAGGCGGCAGCGTGGCCGGCGCGACCCCAGTGACCGGTTCGGACGGCATCGCGGCGTTGGGGAGCTGGACTCTCGGACCGACTGCGGGTTCTAATACGCTTACCGCGTCGATCGCGGGGACTGGGGTGACCGGCAATCCCGCGACCTTCACCGCCAACGGCCAGTTCGCCTCGTTCAATCCGACCGCGAATACTTCCCTGAGCGGCACCAAGACCTACGCCAGCTTGAATATCCCGGCGGGCGTGACCGTCACCGCGACTGGCGCATTAGTGATCAATGTGACCGGCAATGCCTCGATCGCCGGTACCCTGACCGGGGACTGCATGAGCATCGAGGTCCGGGTCACCGGGAACCTGACCGTGGATGGCCTGGTCCGGAACACTTGCACCGTGCTCCCGGCCGATCCGCCCGGCCTCAAGCTGCTTGCCGACGGCGACTTGATCATCGGTACGACGGTTTCCAACCAGGACGCGATCGTGAGCGACGGCTCGATCCGGCTCACCGATACCGCGACCGAGAATTTGACCATTAACCCGCTCGTGATGTTTCCGAGCGCCTCCGATCTTTCCGTTGCAGGCGCCGGAGATCTATCGAGACTTCTCTTCCCCTCGGGGCCAGCGCATGTAGCGCGCAATAACCGCCCGATCCGGGCCGGGCGCGGCAAGGATAATACCGAAACCAAGGACGGTCCCATCGAGGTCGGCGCGCCGAGGGAAGCGGGAAACGGGGCCGACGCCCCGGCAAAGACTCAAGCGGGAGCCTGCGATAACTCCTTGGCCATCGGAGGCACCGGCGGCAGGATCCAGCTCGTGGCGCGTAACAATACCTTGACGTTCAAGGCTGGGGTGACGGTCAAGGCCGGGAATGGCGGCAAAGGGGGAAGCTGTACGTCGCCATCCGGTTGTCCCTCCACGGCCGTCGCCGGCAAAGGGGGAAACGGTGGCAGCATTTTGATCGGCGCCTCCAACATCGTCTTCGAGGCGAACGTCAAGCTGATCAGGGGCAATGGCGGAGCCGGTGGGGACGCCGAAGCCGACGCGGACGACGGGCCGGCCGCGTGCGCCAACGGCTGCGACGCCACGGCTACCGGTGGACTAGGAGGAGACGCGGGGGGAATCGGCTTCGCTGTGCTCCAGCCCGGGACGATTACGGGAACGCCCTCGGAGGAGGGCGCTGATGGCGGTACGGGTGGACTGGCCGATGCCACCGGCGGCGACGGCAAGGACTGCAACGTTTGCCCGGCAGGCAAGGGCGGCGACGGCGGCGACGCGACCGCCACGGGCGGCCGGGGAGGGAACGGGGCTACCGGCAACATCTGGCCGATTGCCCCCGCTACCCATCTCAAGGGAAATGGGGGGAACTCCCTTGCAGTGGCTGGCAATGGAGGCAAAGGAGCCGTGTGCTGCCAGCCTCAGCCGCAACCGGGTGGGAAGGGCGGTGATGGCGGGACGGCGACTTCTACCGGCGGCCAAATCGGGGCGGCCGGCCTCGGCGGCAACGGGAATCGTGGCGTCGACGCCGGCTTTGGGGGCGACGGGGGCGCGGGCGGCGAGGAGGGCGGCGCCGGTGGCGCTTTGGGGCCTGGCATCGGAGATCCCGAGGACATTCTCGACGGCGATCCCGGTCCTCCTGGCGGGCTCTGTCCTGCGCAGATCGTCTTCGTTTCGATTCTGCCGCTCAATCCGTTCATCGCGCAAGGCGGAGTCGGGAGCTTTACGGTCGGGTTCCTCCGGTTCAATTTCATTGGCAACGTCCTCATCGTCATCAAGGATCAGGGTGGGACGACTCGAGGGGGAACGACGGTTCCCGGACCGACAGAAACATCCGGCAATGTCAACTTCACAGTACCGACCAACGAGCCGACCGGATCTCGGAACTGGGTGGTGGAGGCCTCAGGCAGCGGCGTTCCGACCATCATGCAGAACTATCCAATCAACGTGACTCCGGCCCAGGCTCCCGGACATTCGATGGCGCTTACGCCTTCGTCGGGCGGAAATGTGAACCGCGGTTCGACGGGATCGGTGCGAGCGACGGCAACGCGTACGGGAGGCTTCAACGGCGACCTGAACGTTCAGCTCCGGGATGGGGACGATCGGGTTTTCGCGACCGGCACGATCCCGGGCGCGAGTTCGTTCTTCGATATCAACTACACGGTGCCCTTCGATGAGCACCTTGGCAACCAAACCTGGAATGTCCGGAGCTCGGGCACCGGCATCCCTGACGTGATGACGCCGTTCCCGGTGATGGTCAACCAGCTGCCCCAGCCAACCGATGTGCTGTTCGGGTTGCCCTCGAGCTTCCAGGCGGGCGTCATCCCGCCAGGGACCTACATGGCGCCTATTCTGGATGCGGTGACCATGGTGCAGGTCGGGACGTACGACTTGATCGGTAACGGATCGCCCTTGTTCTTCCAACCCACCCGAATCGGGTGGGGCGATAATGCGACGTGGACTTTCGTCTTCGGGACTGCGAAGGTAAACGGCGGCTTCTTCGACGTCGGCGAGTTCGAGTACTGCTTCAACCCGAACTCCAACATCACGCCGGCCAATCCCATTGTGTACAAGGAGCTGCGGGATGATGGATTCATCCACCAAACCGTGAACATCAACAGCACCACACCGGATTGCCTGAATCGGGTGCATCCCATCCAGGTCTACAAGTCCGAGTTGGGCGGGGGGACGGCTGGAGGAAACACGCCGGACACCAAGCAGAACGCGCACCGCAAGGCAAAGAAAAAGAATCCCCCGAAATCCAAGTACAGCAGGCCTTGATTACGGCCCCTTTGGTTTCCCGAACGCCTGGGTGAGCTCCTCACCCAGGCGTTTGGCGAATTGCTCCTGCCGGGATTGCATCAACCGCTCTCCCAAGCCTCCTCCTCCCGTAGCCACACTGGCCTGGATAGCCAGCAGTTTGGAGCCGAGGGCGGAGCGTTGCAGCTCGATCATCCTCCCGAGCTCCTCGCGGCTTAGCGCATCCAGATAGAGCGGAAGCAGGGCCTCCTCCCACAACGCTCGCGGATATACCTCGGAGAGCACCTTCCGGATGATCGCCTGCAGCTCGCCATGCTGGGCCACCGTGAGATGCTGTCCCTGTGCTTCCACCCTCGCCTTGGCAAGCGCGAACGAAGCCGCGACGACTTGCTCCATCATGGCTTCAAAGGCGCCGTTGTCGAACGAAGCATGAATGGCTTGCTCGGCGAGTCGGCGCGACCCCTCGACTACCGGTTCGGGCTGGTGGCTCGAGCACGCGACCATCCCGGAGCTCATGACCCAACCGACCAGCGCGCGAGGTATCGGCATCGCAAGTTCCTTATTCAATCGGCGTCGGACCAGGAGGAGCCAAAGGGTCGGCCAACCCCCCGGCACGGATGAAGTCGAGCAAGGCATAGACGAAGAGCACGACGCCCATCATCTCGAACCCCTCCTCGGTGGCTGCCCATACTGCGTAGCGAAAGCTCGTGAGGTCATAGGCATCGGCATCCCAGGCCGTCGCCTGTTCCAGTCCGAGTGCCCCCGCCACGTACACCGCTCCCGACAGAACGAACAGCCTTCTCGTACGGGAAGGAAGCTCGCTAAGAAAGCGAAAGAACAACAGCCCGAGCAGGACAACCAGGATCACTCCGGGAATCGTCCAGGGCAATCGCTCATTCACCAGCTCGTGGATGCCGGCGATCTCCTCCGCCGAAAGGAGGAAGAAGATTGAGGCAAGTCCCCACCAGTGCCCTGAAAAGCGGGCTCCCCGATGGTCCCAGGCGATTGCGGCCAGGAGCAAACCGGCAACCAGGAGTAGCGCCGAGGAGTACCACGTTGGGAAGCTGCCCTCCACGTCGACGTTGAAACGATCGAGCACAAGCTGGTCCATCCCACCGGCCCAATGCGAGATCGCCTGTAGAGAGAGATGCAGAACGACCAGCAGGATCACGCCGCAGCCGAAGGCGATCGCGACCCGTTCTGGGGGAATGAAGGAAGCGAGGGAGAGAATCGAACCCCGAGCCGAGGGCGCACTCACGGCGAGGTGTTTGATCTTTCCTCCAGGCCGGCAAGTATGCGAGACCGGAGATCCCCAGCTGAGCGGCCGGCTCGCCCCTCGAATCGCTCCCGCCAAGCTTTGGCCTCGGCAGGGCGGCCGAGCACCGTTGCCGCAATGATGGCGGCGTCCATGAGCTCCCGGGAGGAAAGCCAGCCCGACCCCGCCGACACGGCATCGGCAAGACGCTCGGCCGTGGCCAGGACCGTGTTCGCATCCCAGGCCTGCACCGCCCGCCGAAACCGCAGGACCTCGGTGACGAAGTCCGGGGCGCGGTGGCGCATGGCGAATTCCTCCGCGTCCCGGAAGAAGCGCTCATCGACCCAGCCTGCGGTTCCGGCGTGTCGAACCGAGCTGACTGCTCGCAAATCGTCGAGCCAGGGCTTCCAGTCACGGGGCGGCTCCGCACTGCCCAGACCGTGCTGCCAGCGTTCCCACTCGTATCGCGCTCGCGATGCGGCCGGACTGGGTGCCAGCCCGGCCGGTGCATTCTCCGATTGCGCGGTCTGAACGTATCGTTGATTCGATCGTGTCAACCCCAGGAAAGTCTCGGCGAACGTTTGGACCGGCGGGGCCGGGCGGTTCATCAGCTGACGCGCGAAGTTGAACCAGTCGGCCCCCAGGTGTAACAGCCCTTCGGCGCGCTCCTGATCGAAGCGGTGCCGCTCGGCCCGGAGGTCCAAATAAGGGAAGAAGTCGGAGTTCGGTCCGCCTACCCCCCGAACCGCAGGCTGCAGCAGGCTCCGGTCGGCGAGAAAGGTTGCTTCGAGCTCAGGGGACTGGAGCTTCACCACGCCGCAGAGGTCCTGCTGGAGGAGCGGAAGCGCTGTAACACGCTCCCAATCCGGCACGGGGAGCCGGGTGGCCCGGGTGGCGACGATGAGGATATCGGCGGAGCCAGCCTGATGCACCGCCCAGTCGGGAAATACCTCCGCAATCGCTCCCAATACGCGAAGCACACTCTCATCATCGAGTTGATAGGTTTGGAGCCACTGCACCAAGATGCCCTCGGGAGCGAGCCGGGCGCGGACGCCCCGGTAGAACTCCTTGGTGAACAACGACGAGACCCCGCTGACCCATGGGTTGGAGGGCTCCGACACAATGACGTCAAAGTGCGGCCCGCCGGCCGCGAAGTAAGCGCGGGCATCGCGGATAACGAGGCGCGACCGGGGGTCCTCGAAAGCCCGGCGGTTGGCAGGCCCGAAAAGGCGTGCACCCGCCACCATCTCAGGCTCGATCTCGACAGTGACCACGCTCCGGATCAGCGGGCTTGCCAGAAGGACATGCGTGCTGATGCCGGAGCCGAACCCGACCATTGCCGCGCTTCCTTCGTGCGTCAGATAGCCGAGCGGGATGAGCCCGGTGAGCAACTGGGTGATCTCATCGTCGGCGATTTGCCGGGGCGGGGAGCGAGGATCGCAGCGCCGTTGCGCCTGGCCAGACAGCGAGGCGTCCGTCTTGCCGTTGGTGGCCAGGCTCAGGATTCCGTCCGGCCCTCGCAGCACGGATACGGTCGCCGTGCGGCCGTCCTGGTAGAAGTCAAGGTAGTGGGCACCGAGGGTCTCCCAATCGGCTCCTTGCTGGAAGACGCCGCTGATCAGACGCTTGCGATCCAGGGGAAAGAGAACAAAGGCGACCACGAACAGCGCGCCTGCCGCAGGAGCAACCAGATGGCCGCGGCGCTTAGGCAGGGCGCCGAGCAACATGGCACCGACCCCAACATCGACCAGGGCGCCGGCAACGAGAAGATTCTGGACCCCGATGGCCGGCAGCAGCACCAATGCGGCAAGGCCGGTACCGAGGATCGCGCCGAATGTGTTGAACGCGTACACGCGCCCGACCGCCGATTCCGAACCGGTCTGTTCCAGCAGCATCCGGGTGATCAAGGGCAAGGTCATGCCCGCGCAAAAAGTGGCGGGGAACATGACCAGCAGGGCGAGCCCGTAGCGCCCGATTCCGAAAGCCAGGTAGCCCGAGGAGGTGGGCGTCAGCGAGGACAATAGCGTCCTCATCCAGCCGAACGAGGCGTGGTATGCCGGGAGCGTAGCCACGGCCAGTGCTCCCATCAGAATCTGGATCGTCGCGAGCGCAAGCAGAGGGTTCTTCAGCGAGTCGATTCGGCGTCGAATCCAGAGGGCCCCCAGCGAGAGTCCCAGGATGAACGCCGATAGCATCAACTCGAACGAGTGGGTAGCGCTCCCGAGCACCAGGGAGAGCATCCGGATCCAGCCGATTTCGTAGCAGAAGGACGCCACGGCGGTGAAGAATGCGGCCGCCAGGAGCAGCTGCTCGAGTCGGGGGCGTTTGGTTCGGAGGTATCGGGCATTCGGCGCCGGCTGGGGTGTCATGGCGGGACCTGACTGGAGCAACAGGACGGCCACTGCGACGAACAGGTTCAGGACCCCGGCGGCGCGCGTGATGCCTGGGAGACCCCACCACGCAATCAGCATGAATCCTCCCACCAGCACGCCCACCGCGGCTCCGAACGAGTTCGCAAAGTACAGCCAGCTGAGGCTCCTGCCGGGCTGTTTTGGATCCAGGCGAAGCACGCCCGCGCTCACGAGAGGAAACGTGGCGCCGAGAAGAATGGACTGGGGAAGGATGAGGGCCGCGGCGAGCCCCCACTGGAGGAACCAGCCAGCCATTCCGTCCCCGAGCGCTGGCAAGCCATGGTCATAAGCCCAACCAGTCGTGGCGACGAAGGCCGGATGAAAGAAAAGACCGAGGACTCCGACCAACGCCTCGACCAGCGCATAGCGGCGGAGCGGATGACGGTAGGAATCTGCGCCTCGGGCAACCCACGCCGCACCCAGCGCCATTCCCCCGAGGAAGATCACGAGCACCAGAACCTGCGCGTACGCCTCGTGACCGACAAAGAGGCCGAGATAGCGGGCCCAGACCGACTCGTACATCAAGCCGGCGGCTCCGGAGACGAAGAAGAGCAGATAGAGAAGAGGAATCACGGAAAGGACTACGATACCACCGAATCCAGGTTCGAGAAAGACGATCTGCTCGGGGCCTCGCAGGCGACCCTCCGCTCGGCTAGATTGCAGCAGCCCCAACCTCGGCCTTGGCACGGAGATAGACGTGTCCGCTCCGCCCGCTCCCGATCCCTCCCGCGTTCGCGATCCGGCCTTGCGGCCGATCGCCGAGAAGGTGCTCGCGGGCAAGCGGCTCGACCCATCCGAGGGCATTGTGCTCTACCACACCTCCGACCTCCTGAGCCTCGGCGAGCTGGCTGCTTTCGCCAATCAGCGGGTTAACGGCGACCGGGTCTTTTTCTCCGCCAACCAGCACCTCAATCCCACCAACGTCTGTGTGCTGCGCCACACCTGCGTCTTCTGCTCGTTCGCGCGGACCCCCAAAGAGGAAGGCGCCTATACCCGCTCCCTGGAAGAGGTTTATCAGGAAGCCGAGCAGGCCCGGGGCGCCCCCACCCGCGAATTTCACATCGTGGGCGGGTTACACCCCAAGCTACGGCTCTCGTATTACACCGACATGATTCGGGGGCTCAAGGAGCGCTTCCCCCACATTCACATCAAAGCCCTCACCGCCGTCGAGATCGCGCACCTGGCCCGGATCGAGAAGACTTCGGTGAAAGCGGTGCTGGTCGCGCTGAAGGAAGCCGGACTGACCAGCATGCCGGGCGGCGGCGCCGAAGTGTTCAGTACCGCCGTCCGCGCCACTATCGCCGAGCGGAAACTCACCGGACAGGAGTGGCTCGCGGTCCATCGCACCGCCCACGAGCTCGGCATTCCGACCAACTGCACCATGCTCTACGGGCACGTCGAGACTGCCGCGGACCGGATCGAACACCTGGCGATGCTGCGCTCCCTTCAGGACGAGACCGGCGGCTTCCTCACCTACATCCCGCTCGCCTATCACACCGAGAACAACGAGCTGGGCCAGGAGCTCGGACGGGTCGGGTCGGCGACCACGGGTTATGAAGACGTCAAGAACATCGCAATCGGCCGGCTGTTCCTCGACAACATCCCGCACATGAAGACCCATTGGCCCATGGTCACCCCGTTCATCTCGCAGATCGTGCTCGACTTCGGCTGTGATGACGTGGAGGGCACCGTGGTCTATGAGCGGATCTACCATGAGGCCGGCGCGCGCACGGAGATGCATCTTCCCTATGGCGAGCTGGTGCGCCTGATCCGCGGAGCAGGGAAGCGGCCGGTGGAGCGAGACAGCCTCTACCGCGTCGTGCGCGAGAACTTCGACGATCTGCCGCCGGCCTGGTCGAGCCCGAACGGCGCCGGCGCTCCCGTGGTCCACGCGGCATGAGCGCGCCGGCGCCATCGCGCATCCGGCTCGGCCGGATCCCCTGGATCAACTGTTACCCCGTCTATGGTGCCATTGACCGCGGGATCGTGCCGATCGACGCCGAGCTGATCACCGGCACCGCGGCCGATCTCAATGACCTGCTCGCCGCCGGGGAGCTGGATGTTTCGGTCGTCTCGGCGGTGGAGTATGCGCGGAACGCCGCCGGGTATCACCTGCTGCCCGACCTCGCGATCACCTCGGACGGGCCGGTGCACAGCGTCGCGCTGTACAGCAAACGCCCGGTGCACGCGCTCGACGGGGCCACCGTGCTCCGGAGTGCCTCGTCGCGGACCTCGGTCCTCCTGCTCGAGCTGCTCTGCCGCCAGCGCTGGCGGGTTAGGCCAAAGTTCGCGACCGTGCGGGCGGAATCCGGCGACCTCGAGGCCCTGCGAGGATTTCCCCACGAAGCGGTGCTGGTGATCGGCGATGCCGCGCTGGTGCTGGCCACGGAGGGCCGCTATCCCTATCGCACCGATCTGGGAAGCGCCTGGAAGGAGTGGACCGGGCTGCCATTTGTGTTCGCGGTCTGGGCCGCCCGCCGCCAGGCGAATCACGAGGCAGTGCAAGCGGTCCACCGCGCGCTGCTGGCCAGCCGGGCCTGGGGCCTCGAGCACCTGGAGGACCTGGCGCGCGCCGCTGCCGATCAAACGGGATTGCCGCTGGAAACCTGCCGGGAATACCTCGGCGATCTCGACTACGCGCTGAGTTATCGGCACCTGGCCGGACTAACCGACTTCTTCCGCCGACTCGCAGCGGACGGCGCCGTGCCGGATGGCAGCTTGTCGTTTATCTCGGCGGCTTGAGGGGGCATGGGGGCGAACAAGGCGAACAGGAGGTCGAATGGAGCCAATTGACCGCTCCAGTCCGGAGTTCCGCGAGTTCCTGGATCTCTACGAGCGGGCATCGCTGCTCGAGCTGGGACGGCTGGCCGACGCCGAACGGTACCGCCACCACCCCGACGAGGTGGTGACCTACATCATCGACCGCAATATCAACTACACGAACGTCTGCGTTGCCGATTGCAAGTTCTGCGCGTTCTACCGGCGCCCCAAGCATGGAGAAGGGTACGTCCTCCCGTTCGAGAAGATCGGCGAGAAGATCGACGAATGTAAAGCGCTCGGCGGGGTGCAGATCCTGCTTCAGGGGGGGCATAACCCGTACATCCCGTTCGACTGGTACCTGGAGCTGATGCGGTACATCAAGCGGCATCACCCGATTCATATCCACGGCTTCTCGCCGTCGGAAATCACCTTCTTCAGCGCGCGATTCCGCCTGAGCGTGGCCGAAGTCGTCCGCGAGCTGAAGGCGGCCGGGCTCGACAGCATCCCGGGCGGCGGAGGAGAGATCCTGGTGGATACCGTTCGCCAGCGAGTGGCGGCCAAGAAAGCCCAGACCGAGGAATGGCTGGGCGTGCAGGAAGAGGCGCATGGTCAGGGGATGAAGACCTCGGTCACCATGATGTATGGGCTCGGCGAGTCCCTGGCAGACCGGATCGAGCATCTCTTCCGGGTTAGGGACCTCCAGCGCCGCACCGGCGGGTTCACCGCGTTCATCTGCTGGCCGCTCCAGCCCGAAGGTACCGAGATGGCCGACCAGCCCAAGACCGACGCGGTCACCTATCTGCGCGTGTTGGCCATCGCCCGGATCATCCTGTCCAGCGTGCCCAATCTCCAGTCCTCCTGGGTGACCATGGGGCTCAAGGTGGGGCAGGTGGCCCTCCGGTTCGGCGCCAACGATTTCGGCAGCCTGATGATGGAGGAGAATGTCGTCTCCGCCGCCGGCACAACCTATCGCGCCTCGGTCACCGAGATGGAGCGCTGCATCCGTGACGCGGGTTATGTCCCCCGTCGCCGGCGCCAGGACTACTCGATCATCGAGCCGGAGCCCGTCGCGGCGTGATCCGCGTCGGGATCGGCTACGACTCCCACCGCTTTGCGGCAGGGCGTCCCTTCATCCTCGGCGGGCAGCGGATCGCCTTCGACAAAGGGCTGGAAGCCTATTCCGACGGCGATGCAGTTGCCCATGCGGTGACCGATGCCATTCTGGGGGCAGCGGGGGCGGGAGATCTGGGGGCAATGTTCCCGGAGTCCGATCCCCAATGGAAAGATGCTGATTCGCTGCTGCTCCTGAGACTCGCGCGCGAGCGCATCAACGAGATGGGCTTTCACCCGGTGCAAGCCGATGTGACGGTCATCTGCGAGAAGCCGCACCTCGGCGTATACAAGGATGCGATGGCCGCGGCGATCGCGGGCGAGCTCGGGATCCCCGCCGACCAGGTGGGGATGAAGGCCAAGACCAACGAAGGGATGGGATTTGTCGGCCGGGGCGAGGGCGTCACCGTGTTTGCGGTGGCCCTGGTGGAGGCCCGCTGATCGACGATCTCATCGCCCGGATGGCAGAATGGCCTCCCTTTGTCATCTATGGGGTCATCGCAATCTCGGTGGTGGTGGAGAACTTCTTCCCACCGTCTCCTTCCGATGTCTTCGTCGTGCTGGCCGCCTTCCTGGTGCATCGCGATTCCCTGAACCCGGTCACGATCTTCCTGGTGGCGTGGGGATTCGGGACCACCGGCGGCATCGTGGTCTACGGGCTGGCCCGTACGCTGGGGCGCCGGTTCTTCGCCGGTCGGCTGGGCCGGCGGCTGCTTTCTCCGGCCACCTTCGCCGCGGCGGAGCGCGAGTATCTCCGGTTTGGCGTATTAGGAATGTTTCTCTTCCGCATGCTGCCCGCCTTTCGCTCGGTGGTCGCACCGTTTGCCGGGCTGGTCAATCTCTCTCCTGCCCGCGCGATCCTCCCGATCACCGCGGCGTGCGGGGTGTGGTACGGCGGGCTCGTCATCCTGGGCACTACGCTGGGATCGGAGTGGACCCACATCCGCACCATCTTCGGCCGGCTCAACCAGACCCTCGGCATCATCGCACTCCTTGTGCTGGTGGGTCTGGTGCTCTGGATTCGAAAGCGGCGGCGGCAGGCGCGGCGCGAACGCCTGGCCGGGCTCACCCCATTCGATCCGGCGCGGCCGGAGCAACCCGCCCCGATGGAGGAGATTTCGGCCGAGGAACTGATCGAGGCGCACCGCGCC
>JBQTHV010000148.1:0-1879 GCA_052389555.1 Gemmatimonadales bacterium
CCTAACCCGCAGTCCGTCGCGCTACGGCACTTCGGCGCTCCGGTGCCCTCGGTGCGGGTGGTGCGCCCGGCGGTGCCGGACTGGATGGACCGCGCCCTGCAGCGAGCCCTCGCCAAAGCCCCGGCCGACCGGTTTGCCTCGGTGCGCGCCTTCGCCGATGCCCTGATCCGGCCGCCCGCCGAGGAGGAACAAGCGCTTCGCTCGATCGCAGTCCTGCCGTTCCTCAATCTCAGCCCCGACCCGGACAGCGAGTACTTCAGCGACGGCATCACTGAGGAGATCATCACCGCCCTGGCGCGGGTGCCCGCGCTCCAGGTCGCGGCGCGGACGTCCTCGTTCGCCTTCAAGGGCCGCACCGACGACGTTCGTCGCATCGGGAAGCAGCTCGGCGTCGCCGCGGTGCTCGAGGGCAGCATTCGCCGCGCGGGCGGCCGGCTTCGGGTGACCGCCCAGCTCATCAGCGTGGCCGACGGCTATCACCTCTGGTCCGAGCGATTCGATCGTGATCTCGCGGATGTCTTCGCGATTCAGGACGAAATCGCCGGGAAGATTGCCGAGGCGCTGGTGGGCCTGCTGGGGCGAGCGGCCGAGCCGAAGGAGGCCGCTGAGCGCGTGGCGCCTCGCGATCTCGAGGCCTACGACCTCTATTTGCGGGGCCGGGAACTGATGCATCAG
Organism: Gemmatimonadales bacterium; assembly: GCA_052389555.1. Classification (GTDB taxonomy): domain Bacteria; phylum Gemmatimonadota; class Gemmatimonadetes; order Gemmatimonadales; family GWC2-71-9; genus JABFSM01. Next base: position 676 of record JBQTHV010000148.1, read on the forward strand.
TTCCGCCGCAAGCAGTTCCAGCGCGCCCGGGAACTGTTTCGCGCCGCGGTCGAGCGGGAGCCGGCATTCGCCCTGGCTTGGGCTGGCATCGCCCAGGCATCGTCCCATCTCTACACCACGTTCGATGCATCGATCGAGAATAGTGCCGAGGCCGACGCGAGCAGCCGGCGGGCGGTGGAGCTGGCGCCGGAGCTCGTGGAAACCCGCACCGCGCGGGGATACGCGTTGGCGATCAATCGGCGGTTGGACGAGGCATGGCCCCACTTCGAAGCGGCCTTCCGGATCGGTCCTCGCGATTTCGATGCGTGGTTTCTGGCGGGCCGGGCCGCGGTGCTCGCAGGCGACCACCGGCGGGCGGCCGGGTACTTCGAGCGTGCGGCCGAGGTCCGGCCCGAGGACTATCAGTCCTGCGGGTTAGGGGGGATGGCGTTCGAGGGCATGGGGGAGCGGGCCGAGGCCGCCCGCCTGTTGCGGCTCGCGGCCGATCGTGCCCAGCGCTGGCTCGACCTGTATCCAAACGATGTGCGCGCGTTATACCTCGGCGGTATTGCCCTCGCCCGCCTTGGCGAGACCGCCGAGGCGCGCGCGAAGCTGGAACGGGCGGCGTCGATGGATCCCGACGATCCCGCCACGGTGTATAACATCGCCTGCGGCCTGGCAGTATTGGGAGAGGTGGAGCGCGCGATCGACTGTCTGGAGCGTTGCTACCGGATGGGTTTTGCCCATCACGACTGGATCCGGAATGACCCGGATCTGAACGCCCTCCGCAGTCATCCCCGGTTCCAGGCGCTGCTCGGATCTGCCTGATCCTCGCCGGCGAGAAGGCCGTCGCGCGAGCGCCGGGCATTATCTTCTTCCGGCGTGATTCCCGCTATCCAAACCAAGGCACTCCGCAAGCTCTACCCTGCCCCTCGCGAGCGCCGGGGCCTGGGCGGTGCGCCGCTCATGCCCGAAGCGCCGGGAGGGGGTCCCCCGGCCCCGCGCGAGATTCTTGCCCTCGATGGGCTCGACCTCGAGATCCAGCCCGGCGAATTCTTCGGCCTCCTCGGCCCCAACGGCGCGGGCAAGACCACGACCATCGGCGTGCTCACCACCCGGGTCCGCCCCACCTCGGGCAGCGCGGCCGTCGCCGGGGTGGACGTGGTGGCGAATCCGGTCGGGGTCAAACAGCGGATCGGGGTGGTGCCGCAGCGGCCTAACCCGG
>JBQTHV010000149.1:0-7300 GCA_052389555.1 Gemmatimonadales bacterium
TCGACCGCAGCGATGAAGAGGTCGCGCGGCACCACCCGTTGCCCTTTGACGTCGATCGGCGTGTTGGAGATCAGGCCGAGCTCGCGAATGGCGCGCATGATCGCGGCGTGGCCGGGATAGCGGAGTGTCTTGTACTCCATGGTCTCGATCTGCCCCTCGAACCGGAACGGCAGGGTGCTGATGCCGCCGCCGGTGTGGAATGCCTCGAGCGCTCCGACTGGGGCAGGGAACTCCTGCGTCTCGACTTCTGAAAGCGCCTCGACCGGTACGGCCTTTCCCCCTCGGAGCACCCACGACGGCGTCGAGTAATAGTCCAGCGCACCTTCCAGGGAATAGACGATCTGGTAGTTGAGCGGCGGCTCGGGATGCCGCGGCAAGCCGCCTACATAGATCTTGACCGACCGGGCGCGTCCGATCCGCCGAATCCCCTCTGCTGCCAGGATATTCACCAGGCCGGGCGCGAGTCCGCAGTCAGGGATGATCGAGACCCCGCGAGCCAGAGCCGCCTCATGGTGGCGCTTCTGCATGAAGACGATCTCGGTGTTACCGCCAAGATCGCAGGCGTGGCAGCCGGCCTCGATCGCCGCTCGGGTGACCGGCTCGTTCAAGTAATAGGGTAGGGCACACAGCGCGGCGTGGTTGCTCCGCATCAGGGCCACCAAAGACGCGTGATCACTCGCGTCCAGTTCGGCCTGATGCAACCGCTCGCCCTGAACCGGCTCGAGAAAGTGCGGCAACCGGCCGGGACGCCGGTCGGCCAGCGTGACGCGCTCTACCCGCTCGTCCTGCAACAGCTGAAAGGCTGCCGCGCTCCCTTGAAGCCCGGCCCCGAGCACCAGAAACTGCATCGGCCAACCTCGTGAAAGGATCGGAGCTCAAACGGCGGACCAAGCTAGCAGGTCGGGTCACCGGATTCCAAGTTGCGCGGTATATTCTCCGCTCCCATGTCCGCCTCACCCCCACCCCCGCCCCCGCCCCCGCCCCCGCCTCCCTCATCGCCGACTCCGCCGTCCTCGACTCGACCTCGCCGGGTCACACCGCTTCGCCCTCGCGACGCGCGCGCGACGCGGGCGCGATTGATTCGGGCGGCGCTGGACTTGTTCACGACGCAGGGCTTTCGGGGAACCACGACCCCCGAGATCGCCCAGCGGGCCGGCGTCGCCGAAGCGACCATCTATCGCCACTTCCCGAGCAAAGATGCGTTGCTCGCTGCGGCGTGCCTCGAAGCACAGAGCTACGGCCGCCGACTCATTGCTACCCAGGAGGCCAATACCGGCGTCGATGCACGAGCCGCGCTCACCAGGCTGGCTCGGCAACTGGTGGACCTGGCGCAGCACGATCCCCCCCTGCTCCGGATGCTGCTTCGTCCTCCCGATGAGGCGCTCCACGACGAGGCGGCGCGCCGCGGCATTCGGGAGTTTCGCGAAGCGCTTCAGCAACTGGTCGCGGCCGGGAAGCAGCGAGGCGAGATCCGACCCGGCTCGGCGGAGCTGTGGTCCGCGGTGTGGCTTGCCCTGTCAGGCTTTGTGGCCGAGCAGGTGGCCGCGAAAGCGTGGGGCCCCGACCATCCCAACGTGGACCAAGCCCTCAGCGCGGCCTGGGAGGCAATCGCTTACCGTAAGCCCGACACACCCGTCAGGGTTGTGAGCTGACCGATTTCCCCGGGTGATAGGTGAAGTCGCGCAGCCGGGAAGGTTGCGCGGACCAGTTGGGGAGCCGCGCACGGCCTCCGGCGAGTGGGCGAATCAGAAGCCCCGAGGCCGTGATGTAGGCGAGCGAATCGGGGCCCCACCGGATGGGATCGGTAACCCCGGAATCGAGCCTGGTCATTTCCCCGTTTGCCGCGAAGATGCAGTACCCGGTGTCCGGGACTTTGCAGACTCCGACTCGCGCGGAGGGAGGCTCGCCCAGCAACTGGCCGGTGAGCGAGTCGGCCCACGCTGAGGAATCGAGCGGCACTACTCTGAGCCAGAGCGCTCGGGGTGGCGCGGGAGAGGCGAGCTGCCCCCACGTTTTGACGAGAACCTGCGAGCCATCCGCAGTCCAACCGGTTGCCTGCGGCTTTCCCGCGCCCTGCGGTATGGGCGCGGTTTCCTCCCGATTAGTCAGCAGGTCGAGCACCACGAGCGACCAGCGGTCGCTGGACGGCTCGGCCCGCCGGAGAAACGCGACGCTGCTCCCCCTGGGACTCAGGCGAGGAGCCAGCTCCTCGGCCCGCGTGAACGTAAGGCGAACGAAGCTGCCGCCCGAAGCCGGAGCGGCGAAGAGATCGGTGGCCGAGTCGGACCCCTCGCCCACCGCGATGACGAACGGCTCCTCGCCGACGCGAATCTTGTTGGTGAGCGGGGTGACGCCGCAAGACGTGAAAAGTGAAAAGTGAAAAGTGAAAAGGGAAAAGCCAAACATTCGCCCCATTTCTTGCATCCCTTTCACCTTTTGCCTTCACCTTTCACTTCTCACTTCTCACTTTTCACTTTTCACTTTTCACTTGCCCAGGTTCTCCCCGAAGAACCCCAGGATCCTGCTCCAGGCCCGGTCCACCTGGTCGGTGTCGGAGCCGCGGCGGCCCGGCTTGAGGAATCCGTGCCCGGTGCCTGGATAGCTGTCTGCCAGGAATGACTTGCCGAGCTGTTGCATGAGACGGGTGACGTTGGGGAGCTGGCTGTTGATCCGCGCGTCGTTCTCGCCATAGACGCCCAGGATCTTCGCATTGATCCGGGTCATCGCAGCGCTGTCGGGGGCGGAACCGTAGCACACCACGGCGGCCCTTAGCTTGGGATTGTTGGTGGCATAGCGGAAGCTCTGAGCGCCGCCCCAGCAGAAGCCGATCACTCCAATTGCATCTTTCCGCACCGCGCCAAGCCCGTTCAGATACTCATAGATCGCGTTGAGGTCTGCGGTGATGCCATCGGGGTTGAGGCGGGGAATGTAGGCGCGTCCCGAATCGGGGGGGTAGAGTCCGAACATCGAAGAGGGAAGGTCCACCGCGGCGGCGACGTAGCCGTGACCCGCCAGGCGATCCGCCACGGTGGGTTCCCAGGTCGTGAGACCCTGGTTCTCGTGAATCACGATAACCGCGGGCGCTCTGTCGCGGCGCTCAGGATAGGCAACGTAGACACGGACCGAATCGCCGGCGGGCTTCTTGACCCACACCCACTCGGCGTGCGTGGTGACCTCGTCGTGGCGATGCTCCCCCCCCCAGTTCGGCGCACTGGAGCGGATCAGGTAGGTCCCGGCGACACCGATGCCAAATGCCAGTACGCCAACCAAGAGATGAGAAGCGAAGCCGGAGCGGGATGACATGGAGAGCCTCCTTGAGAAGCGAAAAGCTATCAGCTATCAGCTATTAGCTATCAGCTACAAGCTACCAGCTATCAGTGAAAAGCCTGGCCCTCACATTGCGAACTGATAGCTGATAGCTGTTAGCTGATAGCTAGCAACGTTTCCTCGAATTCCGCCATCGATTGGTAGCGGTTCTCGGACTTGTGCGCCAGCGCCCGCGCGATCACCCGCTCGAGCTGGGCCGGCAGCTTCGGGTTTACCTGGCGGAGCCGCAGCGGCTGCCCGGTGAGATGCGCGAGCATCGTTTCCTGCGCCGTGTTGCCGTCGAAGGGTAACCGGCCGGTCAACAGCTCGAACCCCAGCACGCCCAGCCCGAAGACGTCACTCCGGGCGTCGAGGGGCTTGCCGCGAATCTGCTCGGCACTCATGAACTCGGGGGTCCCCAGCACCACACCGGTCGCGGTGAGCTTCATCACCTCGGGACCCACCAGGCTCTCCTTCGCGAGCCCGAAGTCCATGACCACCGCACGCTCGATCCCCGGATGCGGCCCCGGTACCAGCATCACGTTCTCGGGTTTGAGATCGCGATGGAGCACGCCTTTCTCATGGGCGTGCTGGAGGCCGGCGCAGAGCTGGCGGAGGAGCCCCACGCCGAGCGGGGGCGGCATTGGTCCATGCCTCGACTCTCGACGGGAAAGCGTTTCCCCTTCGAGAAACGGCATCACCAGGTAGGGCAGTCCCCCGGCCTGGCCGAACGCCAGGATTCCGCAGACGTTGGGGTGATCCAGCCGCATGGCGACCTGGGCTTCGCGCTTGAGGCGGCCTACCGCTTCCTTGTCCCCCACCAGGCGAGCCATCAGCACTTTGACGGCGACGAGCATGTCGGTCTCGCGATCCCGCGCGCGATACACGTAGGCCATACCGCCCTCGCCGACCCGCATTTCGACCTGGTAGCGCGCATCGAGCAGCCGGCCCGACATTCCTGATGCGGGGTCGCCGCGGAGCTCCACCGGTGGGCGCCCCTCGCCGGTACGGTGCAATCCGAACGAGCGGGGCGTGGTCGGGGGAGGCGCCGATCCCAGTGCCAGGGGGAACCCGTCCCTGGTGCAGAAGCGGGCCGGGGGATCGAACTCGGCGCCGCAGCGGGGACAGCGAAGCGCGCTCAATCGCGATACCGGTTGCGTCCGTCCGACTTGGCCCGCAAGAGATTGCGGTCGGCCAGCGCGAGGAGCGAGTCGGCGTCGTGCGCCCCTTCGTCGGGGAAGGTCGCGAGGCCAATGCTCACCGTGACGGGAATGGGCGCGGCGGCATCGCCGAATATGGCGCTTTGCACCCGGCGTAACACGCGCTCCGCGAAGAGCCGCGCCCCGGCACTCCCGGTTTCGGGGAGCAGTACGACGAACTCCTCGCCGCCATAGCGGGCGACGAGGTCCACCGCGCGCTGCTCGCGACGAAGCAGATCGGCAAACTGCACCAGGATCCGGTCGCCCACCTGATGGCCGTAGGTGTCGTTGGTCGCCTTGAAGTGATCGATGTCGATCATCACGCAGGTGAGCACCGTCCCGTAGCGGGTCGCGCGATCGACTTCCTGTCCCAGCTTCTCCGCGAGAGTTCTCCGATTGAGCAACCCGGTGAGCGGATCGGTCTCGGCGAGCTCCCGCATGGCCTGCTCGCGCCGGGTGGCTTCGTCGTGATCGAGCGCTTTCTCGATGGCCGACGCGGCCGACTCGACCACCCGCCCCGCGAAGCGGAGATCCATGTCGTCGAGCGGAGGATCGCCGGGTCCGGTCCGCAGGAAGAACACCCCGGCGCGCTCGTCACGAAGCGAAAAGGGCAATACCAGAACCGACGTGGTTTCGAGACCCGGTATCCCCTGATACACGGGGTCGGCGCTGACATCGCTCACCATGACGACCTCACCGGTGTCGAGCGCGCGCCGGATCTCCGGATAGCGAAGGAGATCGACCGGCAGCGCGGTAAGCGTGGGATTCTCTGACGCCGCCACGACGGTGCCGCGGTCTTCGCCCGGCTTGGCCAGGAGGATCGAGCACCGCGGAATCCGGAGTCCCGCGGCGACCTGGCGCACCAGGATCTGAAACAGCTCGCGGGGAGGAAGGTTGCTTCGGATATCGCGCAAGAGCTCGACCAGCGCCGCCTGGGCCCGCGCCTCCGCACGCGCCTGGTTGAGGGCTCGACTGGACCGCAGCAGGGTGCGGACCCGGGCGAGCAGCTCGCGCAGCCGCACTGGCTTGCCCACCACGTCGGAGGCGCCCGCCGAAAGCGCACGCACCGAAGCTTCTTCGGGGGCCTCGCTGGTCACCGCGATAATGGGGAGATCGCGCCGGGAGGGATCGCGCCGGATCGTCTCGAGCAGCGACATCCCGTCCGAGCCGGGCAGCGAGAGATCCAGGATCAACAGATCGACCGGTCGAGTCGCCAGGTATTCCGGGATCCCCGCGCTGCTCGACAGACTTGCCGTGTCGTACCCGCTCTCCGCCAACGCACGAGACAACGTGCGGGCAAAGCTGTAGTCGTCATCGACGATGAGGATGTGCGAGGTGGGCGCGGGCATTATCCCGGTTGCTCGGCGGCTCGGCGGCTCGGCGGCTCGGCGATCAGCTGCTCAAAGAGACCCGGATCCACGTTGCCTCCGCTCAGGATGGCCGCAACCGGGCCGGCCGGCCGGAGTTGGCCTTCGAGCAGCGCGGCAACCGCCACGGCCCCGGAGGGCTCGACCTTGAGTCCCATGTCCCGAAACAGGAAACGGACCGCGCGGGCGATCGCGTCCTCGCTGATACGAAGCGCGCGGGTTACCCGTTGCCGGATCCGGGTCCAGGGAAGTTCGCCCACCGCCACGGGCAACAATCCATCGGCCATGCTCGCGGTCCGTTCGAGCGGGACCGGTCTCCCGGCTGCGATGGCCGCGGTGAGCTTGGCCGCGCCCGCAGGCTCGACCCCGATCGGTTCGACCGGATGCTCGAGAGCGATCACCGCGGTGCAGCAGCCGCCCAGCAGACCGCCGCCTCCGACCGGCACGAGCAGGTGGGCGATCTCGGGGCGCTCCTCCAGGATCTCGAGCCCGCAGGTGGCCTGACCCAGGATCACGTCCGGATGATCGAACGGATGGATCATGGTGAGTCCCTGCTGGGCTGCGATCGCTTCGGCGGTCTGGGCCCGGCGGTAGCGATCCACCAGGACGACCTCCGCCCCATCGGCGCGCACCGCTTGGGTCTTAAGCGGCGGGGCGGTGTCGTTCATGACGATGACCGCCTTGAGGCCGAGCCGCTTGGCCACCCAGGCCACCGCCCGGCCGTGGTTGCCGGAGGAATGGGCGATGACCCCGGCAGACCTAACCCGCGGGTCCTGCTCGGCCAGCCGGCTGATGGCGGTCCAGGCTCCCCGGACTTTGAACGCGCCGACCGGCTGCCACTGCTCGCACTTGAGCCAGACGGGCACGCCGAGCTGGCGGGTTAGGGCCGGCGCCTCGACGAGCGGGGTCCGGAGAGCGATACCCTCGAGAGCCTTGGCCGCCGCGCAGAGGTCTGCGACGGCCGGCTGGACGGCTGGACGGCTGGACGGCTGGTCGCCCATGGGCGAAGGGCTGCGAGGGATGGGGTCTCCTGCGGGCGCTTCCAGCGCCGCCGACGGTGGCGGAGGTGCCGACTCACCTGCTGCGGCGCTGCTTGCGCCTGAGGGAGACCCCACCCGAGCGGCCCCGAGAAACTCCTCGCGATCGGAGCCGGAGCTCACGCAGTCTCGCCCGGGGTTGGCGCTTCGTCCGGCGCCAGCTCCTCCGTCCCACCCTCCGCCTCCTTCACCACCCGCGCTACGTCCATGACCAGGTCACCCTCGTCCAGGTTCATCATGTGCACCCCCTGGGTGTTTCGCCCGATCACCCGGATGTCCGCCACCGGCACCCGAATGATGATCCCCCGCTTGGTGATCATCATGAGCTGGTCCTCGGGCAGCACCTCCTTGAGCGCGACACAAGCGCCGGTCTTGTCGGTCTTGCGGAACG
>JBQTHV010000150.1:0-2880 GCA_052389555.1 Gemmatimonadales bacterium
TAGGTGCCCCAGTGGGGGGAGCTGGTGACGAAGGTGTCGGGCACTGGGCTATTCGCTATTGGCTATTGGCTATTGGTTGTTCGGTGACCCGCAACCTCCCGCATCCGGTGCCGCCTCAGGCCTAACCCGGCAAGGACAGTCACGACAGCCCCCGCGAGCATGGTCCATAACGAGCTCAGGCGCAAGTTCCGGGTCGGGAGCTGCGGGTTCCGCGGCAAGCCGTACACCTCCGGCTCATCGACCAGCAAGTAGAAGGCGTTGAGCCCGCCCAGGAACTCCTCGTCCGCCCCGTACAGCCGGGCCCGGGTCTCGCCCTGCTCCTGAAGCTGCCTAACCCGCGCGCGGGCCCGTTCCTTGAGCTCCCCGATCGGGCCGAATTGAATCGACTCGGTGGGACACGCCTGCGCGCAGGCGGGCACCAGCCCGGCCTGGAGCCGGTCGTAGCACAGGGTGCACTTCTCGGCGGTATTGGACGCCGGATTGATGTCGATGACCCCGAACGGACAGGCCGCGATGCAGACTCGGCAGCCGTTGCAGACGTCGGACTGAATCACCACCGTGTCGAACTCGGTCCGGATGATCGCTCCGGTAGGGCACACCTCCAGGCAGGGCGCCTGCACGCAGTGCTTGCAGACGTCGCTCATCATGAGCCAGCGGCCCCCGCTCCGGTCCTCGGGGAACTGCTCGATGAACTTGACGTGGCGCCAGTGGATCCCGTCGAGCTTGACGGTGTTGTCGTAGCTCAGGCCCGACATTGGCCGGGCGCCGCCGTCCGCCGAGGGAAGCTGGTTCCAGGCCTTGCAGGCCACCTCGCACGCCTTGCATCCGATACACACCGTGGTATCGGTGTAGAAGCCCATCGGCTCGGCGGCTTGCGTCATCCCGCCTCCACGTTGCAGACGAACGCCTTCCCTTCATGGATGCTGACATTGGGGTCACCCACCAGCGCGGTGAGCTGGTTCACCACGTCGCCGCGCACTACGCCTTCCCAACCCCAGTGCCATGGCATCCCCACCTGGTGCACCACCCGATCCCCAATCCGGAATGGCCGCATCCGCCGGGTGACCAGCGCGCGGGCCCGGATTGCGCCTCGCGGTGTCGAGATCCGCACCCACTCGGTATTGCGAATGCCCTTCTCCGCCGCAAGCTCCGGCGCGAGCTCCACAAACAATTCGGGCATGAGCTCGGCGAGCCAGGGGTTCCACCGGCTCATCGCCCCGGCCAGATAGTGCTCGGTGAGACGATACGTCGTTATCACGTAGGGGAACCGCGGATCACCGACATCGGCTATCGGGTTGTCGTCGCGGGTCCAGAGCTTCAGCACCGGCGATGTTTGCTGCCGGTACAGCGGATTCGCGACCGGCGACTCGGCCGGCTCATAGTGCGCCGGCAGCGGGCCGTCGACCAGACCCGCCGGGTTGAAGAGCCAGCCCACCCCATCCGGCTTCATGATGAAGGGACTCCGGCCGGAGTGGGCATCCAGTCCGACCGCATCGGGGCGGTCGGGCGTGTCAGGGGCCTTGGTGGGCGGGAAGTCCGGCGTGTCGTACCCGGTCCATTGTTTGCCGTCCCACCAGACCCATTGCTTCCGCTCGCTCCAGGGCCTGCCGTTGGGATCGGCCGAGGCGCGATTGTAGAGCACCCGGCGATTGGCCGGCCAAGCCCAGCCCCACTGGAGCTGCGCGCCTAACCCGCCGGGCGGGTCGGGCTGCTTCCGCTTGGCCAGGTTGCGGTCCGCCGCCGGAAACACGCCGCAATAGATCCAGGAGGCGCACGTCGTCGAGCCGTCGTCCTGGAGCTCGCCGAATCCGCTCAACTGCGCCGATGGATCGCCGGTGCGATAGCCGTTGATCTCCCGAAGCACCTTCTCGATGTCCGGTTCACCCGGAACGGGGCCGGGCTGATCGGGTTCATAGTCCCACACCAGGTTGCGGATTCCCAGGTCACGCGGGAGCGTGCTGTCTCGGTACGATCGTTTGAGCCGCGTGCCGAGCTGGTAGGTGAACCAGGGATCCGAACGGCAATCCCCGGGCGCTTCGGCGGCCTTGAAGTGCCACTGCAGCATCCGCTGGGTGTTGGTGAAGCTCCCCTCGGCCTCGGCGACCTGGGCGGACGGGAAGAAGAAGACCTCGGTCGGAATGTCGGCCGGCTTCACCTCGCCTCGTTCCACCTCGGGAGCGTGGTACCAGTGGGTCGCCGTTTCGGTGAGGAAGTTGTCTTTCACCACCAGCCACTCTAGCCGCCGGAGGGCCTTACGCTCGAGGCTGGCATTGAGCGAGGTCGCCGGATTCTGGCCGATGCAGAGCATCCCCCTAACCCGCCCGTCCGCCATCGCCACGAACATCGGCAGGTGCGAATGGTCGCCCGCGATCTGGGGATGCCAGTCCCACCCGAAGTCGTTGTCCGGCTGGGCCGCGTCGCCGTACATAGACTTGAGGTACGAAACCAGGAACTTGGGGAGATTGGCCCAGTAGCCCGCAGCCTGGGCTTCGCTTGCCACATAGTCGCGCAGGGTGTCGTGCCGCGCGAGCGCCGAGGGCGCCGGCATGTACCCGTGAATGCTGTGGTACAACGTGGGCACATCGGTCGAGCCCTGGATCGAGGCATGGCCGCGGAGCGCCATGATCCCGCCGCCCGGCCGGCCGATGTTGCCGAGCAGGAGCTGGAGCAGCGCGCAGCAGCCGATCATCTGCGGACCGTAGGTGTGCTGGGTCCAGCCCACCGCGTACGCCCACGCCGTGGTCCGATCCGGCCCGCTGTTGGCGAGAATCGTCTCGGCCACCTGGACGAACGTCTCGCGCGGGCAGCCGGTGACCTGCTCGACCATCTCGGGCGTGTAGCGGCTGAAGTGCCGCTTCACGACCTGGAGCACGCAGCGCG
>JBQTHV010000151.1:0-27858 GCA_052389555.1 Gemmatimonadales bacterium
CTCGATTCGCTCAACCGGCGCTACGGCAACGCGCCCCTCCAGCACGAGGACTCGATCGCAGCAGGCGGCCGCCGCTACCTGGACCGGGTGTTTCCGGGGCTCGACCGGGTGGTGCGGGTGCGGGTGACGAGGGAGTGGAAGTGAGAGGTGAGAGGTGAGCGGTGAGCGGGCGATGGGGTCCCTTTCGGCCCACCAAGGCAGAGCTCGCGGCCGCGGTCGGAAAGCGGGTCCCGGACGTGATCGGTCCGGGACTTTCGGTGCTCTTCTGCGGGATTAACCCGGGACTCTACTCCGGCGCAGTTGGCCATCACTTTGCGCGCCCCGGCAACCGATTCTGGCGCGCCCTCCACGAGTCGGGATTCACACCGGTGCTGCTCCCGCCGTGGGACGAGCGGCGCCTGCTCGAGTGGGGCGCTGGCATCACCAATCTGGTGAACCGAACGACCGCGACGGCCGCGGACCTCACCCGAGAGGAGCTAGTTGCGGGAGGGCGCCGGCTCGTTCGCAAGGTGCGCCGCTACCGGCCGAGCTGGATAGCGGTACTCGGCATCGGCGCCTACCGGGCCGCGTTCAACCGTTCGCGCGCTAAGGCCGGCCGGCAGCGGGAACGGCTGTCGGGCGCGGGGCTCTGGCTCCTGCCCAATCCAAGCGGACTCAACGCGAACCATCAGCTCCCCGAGCTGGTCAGGCGGTTCCGCAGACTTCGCCGCGTGTTAGGACAGCGGTGAACGGTCCACCAGTTGCGCCGACGGGGGTTCGATTGCTGTCGGCATGCTTCCTCTTCGGCGCAGTGATGAGCGGGGCTGCCGGGCTGCTGCTGCTCGTCCCCGGGACGCCGCTGGATCGGATCTGGGAGATCAACCCGCGCGCCCGGACCGATCTCGGCTCGCTGGGATGGGCTGGGATCGCCCTGATGGCGGCGGTCAGCATGGCCTGCGGGATCGCCGCGCGATTGCTTTGGCTGGGACGAGCTTGGGGGCGCCGGCTGGCGATCACGCTGCTGGCCGCGAATCTCCTGGGAGACGTGGCGGCGAGCCTGGTGCGACGGGATCCCTGGCCGCTGATCGGGGTCCCTATCGGGGGAGCGCTGCTGGCCTACCTCTCCAGTGCCCCGGTGCGACGGTACTTCGCACCCGGTGCGCCACCCGCTAGCGGCGAGAGCGCGCAGCAGTAGGTTCTTGCCATGCCGCTCCTGCTCGCTCCCGACTGGTGCGCGATGTTCCTTCCCCGGGTAGCCTACCGGTATCGGCCGCGGCACTCGCTGCTCCACGCCCGGCCGTTGCTGGGCATTCGCGGGTAGGCGCGATTGTCCCATTCCCTCATCTGGAGGTAGTCATGGCCGAGATCACCGCACTCTGGTTACCGATCCTGGTCTCCGCGGTCGTGGTCTTCTTCGCGAGCTGGATCATCCACACGCTGCTTCCGTGGCACCGGAAGGACTTTCCCAAGGTTCCCAACGAAGACCGGGTGATGGATGCCATCCGGCCGCTCGGGATTCCGCCCGGCGAGTACATGATTCCGCGGGTGGAGAATCCCAAGGACATGAAGTCACCCGAATTCCAGGAGAAGCTGGCGAAGGGGCCCGTCCTGATGATGAACGTGCTTCCGCCCGGTCCTTTCAGCATGGGGAAGAGCCTGTTCCAGTGGTTCGTGTACTGCATCGTCATCAGCATCTTTGCCGCTTACATCGCCGGTCGGGCGTTTGGGCTGGCAGACGGCATGGTCCCGCCCGACGATGTGTATGGAGAAGCGTTCCGGTTTGCCGGCGCCTCGGCGTTCGCGGGGTACGCGTTGGCGCTCCCCCAGGCGTCGATCTGGTACAAGCGGTCCTGGGGATTGACCTTTCGGTCGGTCATCGATGGCCTGATTTACGGGTTGCTCACGGGTGGGGTGTTCGGGGCCCTGTGGCCGCAATGACGGCGGTGAGAAGTGAGAGGTGAGAGGTGAGAGGTAAGAGGTAAGACGTCTCACCTCTCACCCTTGAAACGGCACCGGTATGATCGAAGCCATCCAGCGGTTGTGGGCCCACGCGCGGTGGGCGGACCTCCGTCTCCTGGCCGGACTCCATGAGGCCGAAGCACGGGGCGGGGCCCCAGTGGAGGCGTGGCGCGAATATGCCCATATCCTGGGCACGACGGAGACCTGGCTGGCTCGGCTCACGCAGCGGGTTTCCGGGCTCGCGGTCTGGCCCGCGCTCGATCCGGCCGAAGCGCTGCGCCTGACCGAACTCGTGCATGCGGGTTATGCCGCGTACCTCAAGGACCTGACGGTGCTTCGGATGACTTCGCAGGTGCGGTACACCAGCAGCGCAGGCCAATCGTTCGAAAACTCGGTGGGCGATATCCTGCTGCACGCGGCGATGCACGCGCAATATCACCGCGGCAAGGTCAATCTGCTGCTCCGGCAGGCGGGTCGCGCGCCCGCGCCGACCGACTACATTGCGTTCGTCCGGGGCGTTCCCGCTGCCACCACTCCTCCGCCGAGGTGATCCGTCATGCCGTGCCTCCTCGCGTTGCTCGCCCTGATCACCCCGCGGCTCGTCATCGTGATTCTCTGGCTGTTCACCCACTGGTTCGATGGGGTATTTCCCTCGGTGGTGGTGCCGCTCCTGGGCTTCATTTTCCTCCCCACTACCCTGCTCTGGTACACGGGGGTGCAGCACTGGTTCGGCGGTCAATGGACGTTCTGGCCGATCGTGGGACTGGTGATTGCGCTGCTCATCGACATCTCCCCGGCCAAGGGTCGCTGGCGGCGGCCAGCGCCACCGCCTTGACCACTGGATCGACGGTCAGCCTTCGATTCTGCTGATGGATAACCTGACCCACACGCTGGTCGGGGGGACGCTCGCCCAGGCCGGCCTCAAGCGAGCGGCTCCCCTGGCTTCTGCGACGCTTCTGATCGGTGCCAATCTGCCGGATGTCGACGTTCTCGCGTACCTATTCGGCACGAATCTGGACGCACTCGCGTTCCGGCGCGGCTGGACTCACGGAATCCTGGCGATGCTGGTGCTCCCGTTGCTCCTCGCCGGTGCGGTCATGCTCCTCAGTCGGCAGGCGCGCAAACATCCCGGCCCGTTGGTCGGGATCGCGGCGCTGGCCGTCTGGTCGCATCCGCTGCTCGACCTCCTGAACGTCTATGGGGCCCGGTTGCTGATGCCGTTCTCGGAGCGCTGGTTCTATGGAGACGCCCTGTTCATCATCGATCCGTGGATATGGCTGGCCCTGGGCCTAGCGCTGGTCCTGACGCGGCGCCGGTCGCGCGCGGGAGAGGTCCGGGCCCGGGTCGAGCGGCCGGCCCGGGCGGCCCTGATCGGCGTTGCGGGTTATGCCATCGTCATGGGCCTGAGCGGGAGAGCGGGAGAAGCAGTCGTCGAGGCGCAGACGCAGCGTTCGGTTCGCCGCATGGTGGCCCCGGTCTTCGGCAATCCGTTCCGGCGCGAGGTCATCCGGGACTTGGGGGGCCGATATGAAATCGGCACGCTTCGATTGGGGTTTCCCCCGGTGTACTCGCCGGGAGATACGGCCCCGGCCGGATGGGAACAACCGGGAGCCGATAGAGCGGCCGAGTCGCGGGATGGGGCGCGGTTCCTCAAGTGGGCGCGGTTTCCGCGCTACCAGCCGCTGAGTGCGGGGGCAGCCCTGATCAGTGACCTTCGCTTCTCCCGGCGCAACGGTGGCTGGGCGAGCGTGACCGTCACTACGAGCGGCTAGACGATGTCCGAGGCTCCGGCCGTCCCACCCGCGTCCCCGAAACGAAAACCCGCCTGGCCGCTCTTCCTCTTTGCGGGGCTCTCCTTCATTCCCGTTCTCGGATTCTTCATCGGCTCGGTCGCAGCTGGGTGGGGGCTTGTCTCGAGCCGGCGACGCGCGCTGGTGGCCGCTGGGATCGGAGCGGGTGGCGCCTTGCTCAACCTGGTTGGGCTGTTCGCTTTGGGGGTCCTGATGGAGACGAAAGGAGGACCCGAGCTCCAGCAGGCGCGGATCCAGGTGACCCGCCAGAGCCTGCTCGAGGTCGTGACGGCGCTGGAGACCTACCGGGAGGAAGCGGGCCATTACCCGACCTCGTTGGTGGCCCTGCAGCAGCGCTTCGGACTCCGCCGGCCCGTCAACATTGCCGATCCAACGGCGGGTATCTTCCGGTTCAGGCCGTATCAGTACGAGCTCGGGCCGGATGGGATGAGCTACGACTTGTTCGCAGTCGGGCCGGACCGGAAGCCGGGAACCGCGGATGACATCAGGCCCGCACTGCCAGACTCGCTGGAGGGAAAAGTGGGGCTGAAGGGGAAAAGTGAGAGGTGAGAGGTAGCCGTAAGGGGGAGGCACGTCATGCGGGTTAGGGTGAAGGTCTTTGATCGGCACGGGAAACTCGTGGGGCCGGTCGAGTCGCCGCGGGTCGTCAAGCGCGACGAGGAGTGGCAGGCCCAGCTCACCCGGGAACAGTTCCAGATCGCCCGGGGGAAGGGCACCGAGCGTCCGTTCTGCGGCACCCTGCTCGATAACAAGCGTCCCGGGGTGTATCGCTGCGTGTGCTGCGGGCTGCCGCTCTTCTCCTCGCAGCACAAGTTCGACTCGGGCACCGGCTGGCCGAGCTATTTCGAGCCGATCGCCAAGCAGAATGTGATCACCGAAGAGGATCGGGGTTTTGGCATGTTCCGAACCGAGATCCTCTGCGCCCGCTGCGATGCGCACCTGGGCCACGTGTTCAACGACGGACCAGCGCCCAGCGGGTTGCGCTATTGCGTGAACTCGGAATCGCTGGTGTTTACCGACGAGAAGGACCTGGCGACGCTCGCGGATCCGGCGGCAGAAGGTTAGCCGGCTCGGCGCTCGGCGCTCGGCGCTCGGCAGAGGCATGCATCCGGCATTTCAGCGCATCGACCATCGGCCCTGGCCGGTGCCGGATCGACCCTGGCGCTGGCGGCAGGTCTGGCACGAGCTCGCCTTCCTGCACTGGCCGGTCTCGAGCTCGACGATTCGCCACCTGGTGCCGCGCGAACTCGAGATCGACGAGTTCGACGGGAGCGCGTGGGTAGCGGTCACCCCGTTCTGGATGTCGGGAGTCATGGTCCGGCATCTCCCGGCCCTCCCGGGGATCGGCCGGTTCGCCGAGCTCAACGTGCGCACCTATGTCCGGCAGGGAGACCGGCTGGGCGTGTGGTTTCTTAGCCTTGATGCCGGCAGCCGGCTGGCGGTGCGGGTGGCGCGGTGGCGCTTTCGGCTTCCTTATTTCTACGCCCGCATGACCCATCGCAGGGGAAACGACACGATCCACTACCATTCGAGCCGGCCGGGCGGTCCCTCGTTTGGTGCGAGTTATGAACCGACCGGTCCCGTGTTTACGAGCCGGCAGGATACCCTGGAGTACTTCCTCACCGAGCGCTATTGCCTGTACTCGCAAAACCGCTCCCGCCGACTCTACCAGGCGGAGATTCACCATGTGCCGTGGCCGCTGCAACGGGCTCAGGTCCAAGTGGACCGGAATGAGATGCTGGCTTCGCACGGAATGGTGATCGCTCACCCGCCGCCCCATGTCATGTATGCCGAGCGGCTCGAAGTCGTAGTCTGGCCGCTCGAGCCGGCCCCAGTTGGCGCTTCCGGATTCGGGTGATAGCTTGACTGGCGTTCCCGCAGTTTGAGGACCATCGCTCACCACTCAAGGGGGTCGTATGATCATCAAACGGTTCGATGCCGTGTCGGTCGGGAAGGTGATGGGGGTTTGCTACCTGCTGATTGGTCTGCTGGCCGGCCTGCTTATCGCGGCAATGGGGTCCATGGTGGGCGGAGCCACTGGGTTGCCCTTTGCGGGAACTGGCATCGCGGCGATCATCATCGTGCCGATCGTCTATGGGATCATCGGGTTCATCGGTGGGATTATCGGCGCATTCATCTACAACCTGGTGGCGGGTTGGGTTGGCGGCGTCGTCATGGATACGGAGTAGGGAGCTAGGGAGCTAGGGAGCCAGCGGGAGAACAATGCAGCGGACCGCACAGGCGAGGTGGGAAGGGGAGCTTCGAACCGGGAGCGGCAGCGTCCGGTTGGGGAGCGGAGCATTCGAGGGGAAATTCACCTTCGGGACTCGGTTCGAGAGCAGCCCGGGGACCAATCCGGAGGAGCTCCTGGGCGCGGCGCACGCGGGGTGTTTCACCATGGCGCTGGCCAACACCCTGGCGAAAGACGGTCATCCCGCGACCAGCATCGACACCACGGCGACGGTCCATCTCGAAAAAGTGGGCGAGGGGTTCAGCATTACCCGGATCGACCTCACGACCCGGGGCGTGGTGCCCGGCATTTCGAGCGAGGAATTCACGCGTGCTGCGGAGGACATGGGGGCCAACTGCATCGTCTCTCGCGCACTCAAGGCAGTACCGACTCGGGTGCAGGCTACCCTGGTGAGCGCGTGATTCGGAAGCTCACGTCGGGCAGGTACCGGCTCTACTCTCACAAGAAGGACCTGCGAACCGGGCGGCGGCGCAACCTGGGGACTTTCACGTCGCTGGCCGCCGCTCGGAAGCATGAGCAAGCGATTCAGTTCTTCAAGCGGCGAGGGTGAAGCGGACCTTCTTTGCGGTCCTGGTGGTGCTCGCCGCGTGCCGATCGGCTTCGGAGGGGGAGCCCGGCGCGGGGCGCTTCGTTGCCGAGTATGGGCAGGCGGCGCCGGAGTTTGGGGAATTCCGCGCCGGTCTCATTGCGAACCGGTTCCTCGACACCATCGCGCTCCGGCTGAACGATTCCCTGAAAGTTCCCACCGATGTGACGCTCGCCACGGCACACTGCGCCGAGCCGAACGCCTCCTACGATCCGGAAACCCACCGGGTAACCCTCTGCTACGAGCTCTTCGAGGCGCTCTCCGAGAAGTTCGAAAACGAGGTTGGCGGCGACTATCTGGTGAGTGGAACGCTGGTCTTTGCCCTGATGCACGAGCTGGGACATGGTCTGATCGACGTGCTGGAGCTTCCGATCGTGGGTCGCGAGGAAGACGCGGTCGATCAGCTCGCGACGATCCTGCTGCTCAACCAGGGTGCCACGGGCGATTCGCTGGCCTTCGGGGCGGTGGGGTGGTTCGCGCTCAATGCGCGGGCGAGTCCGCTGGACGAGCTGGCTTTCGCCGACGATCACGGCCTCAACCAGCAGCGCGTCTATAACATCGTGTGCTGGATCTACGGGCGGGACCCGGAGCGGTATCCTCAGGTGGTCGCGGAGGGATGGTTGCCCGAGCCCCGGCGGCGGGGCTGTGGAGAGGAATACCAGCGGCTGGTGAGGAATTGGGGGAGGCTGTTGGAGCCGTTCAGGAGGCGGTAGTCGTCAGTCCCAAGTCTTCAGTCGTCAGTCGTCAGTCTTTAGCCAGAAGCGCCAAAGACTGTCGACTGAAGACTGAGGACTCAGAGACTTACCGTCCTCCCGGCGTCCACGTATGTTTGTCAACCGTTGGGCCGCATTCCGCGGGTCCAGGGGCCTCGAACCAGGGAGGGTTATGCGACGAATCGCTTTGCTGGGTTGTGCCGCACTGCTGGTGGCTTGCGCCAAGAGAGAGGGGATGCCGGGGGCCGATACGATGGCAGCCGCCCCGGCGGCGATGCTTTCGCCGGCCGACGTGGCGGGGACCTGGACCGTCAACCTCATGTCGGAAACCACCGACAGCGTGGTCGTCACGTATGAGTTGATGGCCACCGCTACCACCGAGGGCTGGACCATCACTCTGCCAAACCGGCCCCCGACCGCCGTTCGAGTGATGTTCTCCGGCGATAGCGTGATGACCAATTCGGATCCAGTGGAGAGCGTGCTCCGGCCAGGTGTCCAGGTCAGTGCCGACGGTGTGCTGCGGGTCATGGATGGCAAGCTGGTGGGGTGGACGACGGCCCACTATTCCGTGACGACGGCAGACTCGGTGCGCCGGTTCCGATTCGAGGGGACCCGGAAGCAGTAACGCGCGACAACGGATAGAGCGGCTGGCTGGTCCTTCGAGGACCGGCCGGCCGCCCGGCTGCCCGCCCTTCGCATGAAGGTTTCTTCCCCTTCGAGAGATCTCTCGGCGTTCCGCGGCGCGCTGTTGCTGGTTCTGGACCGGATTGATTGCGGTTGCCTGGGAAGGACTCCGGCCGGGCCGGGCGAGCTTGCGCGTATTCCAGGGGGTGATGATTCTCCTTTGCATAAACGGACCTGCCGGGCTCCTGTTGCATTACCGTGGCAACGTGGAGTTCGAGCTCAAGATGCAGCCGGGGGGCCTGGCGCGATTCCGGCGGGAGATCGGCAAGTATGTCAACGCGAAGGATGTGGCGCGGCTCGAGCGCTACATGACGGTGAACTGACGATGGGCAAAGGCATGGCCAAGCGGGAAGCGGAGCGGCTTGCCAAGCTGGTCCGCAAGAACGCGGGGAAGACACCGGACAAGACGGTCGATCGTTCCAAGCAGTACGACGATACGCTGCGCACCAAGCCTCCCGAGGGGGACGAGGAGGCGGAACGGTTCTTCAAGGACATGAAGCGGAGAGAGTTCTGAAGGCTGGCTTCCGCGATTTCTTTTCGCGCGATCCGGCCAGCTACGCCAGGTTTCGTCCCCGCTATCCCGCCGCGCTCTTCGCGTGGCTCGCCACCCTGCCCGCCAGGCGACGGCTCGCCTGGGACTGTGGAACCGGCAGCGGACAGGCGGCAACCCTGCTGGTCTCCCAGTTCGATCGTGTGATTGGCAGCGACGCCAGCCTCAAGCAGCTTCAGGCCGCCGATCCGGCTCCCGGTCTCCATTATCTCGTTGGTCTTGCGGAATCGAGCGCGATCGCGTCTCGCTCAGTCGATCTCGTCACGGTGGCCCAGGCGCTCCACTGGCTCGACCGGCCGCGGTTCTTTGCGGAGGTGAAGCGGGTCGCGGCGCCCGGCGCGGCGCTCGCGGTCTGGGGCTACAACCGGCTCGAGACCGCGCGCGAGATCACCCCACTGCTCCGCGAGTTCCACCAGGTGACCGTGGGGCCCTGCTGGCCGCCCGAGCGCAAACTCGTCGATCAGCGCTATCAGGGGGTCGAGATCCCCATCGAGGAAGTGACCGCCCCGCCCTTCGCGATCGAGGCGGATCTCACGCTGCCGGCCCTGCTGGGCTATCTCGGTACCTGGTCCGCCGTGGCGAGATACCGCGAGACCCGGGGCCACGATCCGGTCGAACCGTTTGGGCAGGAACTCGCTCGCGTCTGGGGTGACCCTAACACGCAGCGCCGGGTGAAGTGGCCCTTGTTCGTAAGAGCAGGAACGGTGAGAGGTGAGAAGTGAGAGGTGGGAGGTGAGGTTGTATTTCGCCTATGGGGCGAATCTGGATCGTACCGCGATGGCAGAGCGGTGTCCGGGGGCGCGAGTGGTGGGCCGGGCCAGCCTGCCGAATCACCGTTTTCAGATCGGTGCTGCGGGTTATGGTACCGTCATCCCCGATGCCCGGGGCGAGGTGCCCGGTCTCCTCTGGGAGCTCACATCCGATGATGAATCGGCGCTGGACCGGTACGAGGGAATGTCCGAAGGCCGGGTGTTCCGGCGGCGGGGTACCTGGAGCGGGTCCTCGAGGTCGCGGAGAGGCTCGATTTCCCGGCGTCCTACCTTGCGGCCCTCCGCGCCCTGGTCACGCCTCGCTAGATTCCGGTATGCGGTACGCAGGTCCATCGCTTCGCCGGTGCGGTCCGGTTTTCGCCCTTCTCGTTCTGGTCACCTCAGTCGCGGCGCAGTCTCCGGCTCCGGTGGAAGGGGCTCGGGGTGAGGGACGAATCAGCCGGGCCGGCGTTGCGCGAGCGCAGGCGGTGGTGGATTCGGTCTTCCTGGATCGTCTGGTTCCCCAAGGGCAGATCGAGGCGGGAGACTGGGCCTCCTACCTCATGGCGCGACTCGGGGTGGAGCCGATTCCCGAGAACACCGAGATCACGGTGGTTGCCGACACCGAGCACGTCCAATTCTCGGGACGTCTGCAGGACCTGCCGGAGGATGCCCGCAACCTGCTCGGCCCGCTCGCGGCGCTGGTCGATAGCTCGACCGTGATCACCGCCGAGATCGTCCAGATTCCCGAGGGGCGAGGGCTCGCGCACTTCCAGCTCCGCTCGGTGCGAATCGGCAACTTCCCGGTTCCGGAGACCGTGCTCCGGTACATGCTGATGGATGTCGGTGAGCGCTACCCGCAGCTCACCAAGACCGGCCGCGATCTCTACATCCAGATTCCGCCGGACGGGCGGGTGAGCCTGGTGGCCGGCGCGGTCCGGATCCACATCGTAAACGCGGAGAGGAGCCCGCCGTGACCGATCCCCGCTACCCGATCGGGACGTTCGCTGTTCCAGTGGAAATCACCTCGGAAGATCGGGAGCGCTGGATCACGGAGATCGCGGACACTCCGAGCCGCCTGCGCGAGGCAGTACGGGGTCTTACCGATGCCCAGTTCGACACACCTTACCGGGAGGGTGGCTGGACCGTGCGACAAGTGGTGCACCATCTGCCCGATAGCCACCTGAACGCGTATACCCGGTTCAAGCTGACCCTCACCGAAGACAACCCCACCATCAAGCCGTACGACGAGAATCGCTGGGCCGAGCTCGCCGACGTGAAAGGCGCGGCCGTCGGCGTTTCGCTCATGCTGCTCGAGGCGCTGCACCGGCGTTGGGTCATTCTGATGCGGGCCATGCGCGAAGAGGATTGGTCGCGGACCTTCTTCCATCCCGAGCAACAACGAGCCTTGCGACTCGATCGGACTCTGGCGATGTACGCGTGGCATGGGCGCCATCACGTGGCGCATATCACGACGCTGCGCGAGCGCATGAGCTGGCATTAGGAGCGCCGGGTTCTCAACGCCCCATCGCTGTCAATCTTCTCGACCCTGTCGATTCGCGTCGCAAGCTGTTCCCTGTCACCGCGAAGGTCGCCCCACGGGGTACTCCTGACTTCTCCCTCCAACTTCACTATTCGATAACACGACGCCGCACTCACGCGTGCAGCAACCGGCACGAGCACGCTAAGTACAAGTTGGATTGGTAATTGCATCACAGATTGCAATTGGCGCGCGTTGGTGGTCTGTCAGCTTCGAGGACGGTGATCGTGTCGGAACCGGTAGTTGGCTCGCAGGGCTTTCAGAGCGCTACGAGACCTCACGGGGTGGGTGACGGATCGGTCCAGGGGGAATTCACCCCGGCCGAGCGAGACCGGTTGCTCCTCGCGCTGGAGCGGACGTCGAACGAGCTGCGGGAACAGATGGTCGAGCTTGAGGCCTTGCGGCGGGCTCGGGCAGCGGCCGAATCGG
This sequence comes from Gemmatimonadales bacterium, assembly GCA_052389555.1. GTDB lineage: Bacteria > Gemmatimonadota > Gemmatimonadetes > Gemmatimonadales > GWC2-71-9 > JABFSM01. Next base: position 11,252 of record JBQTHV010000151.1, read on the forward strand.
CGAACCTTATCCGGGGTGAGGTTCTCGCCCTGGTCGGACGCGCAATGCGCACTCCAGCCGATGCGCTGCTGGGGCTCGCGGGGCTCTTGCGGATGGGAGCCCTGCTGCCAAACCAGCGGGCCTATGTGGAGGCCCTTCAGGAGGCGGCCGAGGCGCTCCGGGGGATTCTGAATCAGGTCAACGACTTCTCTCGACTCGAGAGCGGAACCCTTCCGCTCGAGCCGATCCCCTTCGATCTGGGCGTGATGTTCGACGACGTGGCCAAGCCGCTTGCGGCGAGAGCCGCGGCCAAAGGGCTCGGCTTTCGCCTGCTGCAGGGGAGCGGGGATGCTTTGCCGCGGCGGGTTATGGGAGACCCGGGGCGGATTCGGCAGATCATCGCCGCGCTGGTCGAGTGGGAGGCGGGCCGGCTCGAGCATGGGGAGATCACGGTGGAAGCCGGCCGGGCGGGGTTCGCGATTCCGGGGGGCGGGCTGATGGTGTCCGTGTCGGACCAGGGTCCCTCGATCCCGGAGGATCTCCTGCCGACTCTATTCGAGCCGTTCGGCCGGGGCGATCTCGCCGCGCCGGAAGATGACGGGTTAGGTCTTCCGATCGCGCGGCAATTGGCCCGGCTCATGGGGGGAGATCTGGCGGTCGAGAGCGGGTCCGGTCAGCGGGGAGGGAGCCGGTTCGTCCTCCGGGTTCCGCTGCCGGATCTCGAGACGCATTCGGCCGACAACTCTACCAAGTGGCTCCTGTCCGATCCATTGCCGACCACCTCGCTTCCGGGCGTGCTGTTCGTGGTGGAGCGCGATCCGGCCCAGCGGGCGATCTGGTCGCTCATCGCCGAGGCGGCCGGGTATCGGGCGACCGGCTTCGTCACCCGGGACGAGGTGGTGGCCGAGCTCACCCAGCCGCGCCGGTTGCCGGTGGACGTCGTGGTCTTCAGCGATCATGATGCCGAGGGGTACGAGGAGCTGGGCATGCATCTGCGGGGAGAGCGGAGCGGGTTAGGGGCACCGGCGCTGATCATGTTGCCGGCGGCGGGGTATCCCGGCGACGCGCGGCGGCTCCGCGAGGCGGGATTCCGGGGCTATCTGGTGAAGCCGGTGGCCCCGGCTGACCTCCGGGAGACGCTGGAGATCCTGCGCCGGACGCCGCGGACCCGCTGGCAGGAGCTCTTCATCACCCGGCATTCCCTGGCCGAGGCGAGGCAGGGGAACGGGGCGGCGTTGACCGCGCACGGTTCCCTGGAGTAACCTCAGGCGATTCCACCGCTCGATCAATCTGGCTGTCCTCAGCGCAGGAGGTGTCATGCGACGTCTCCGTCTCCCCGCCGTGGTGGTTGCCCTGGCGGCCTGCACCGCGAACACCCAGGAGCCGCGGTCCATTGCCATTCGTGACAGCGCGGGCATCCAGATCGTGGAACATCCCGCGGGTTATGAGGCTTCGCTCCCGGAGTGGCGGGTGGGGCCGGAGCCACTGGTCGATATCGGCGGGCAGGATGAGTCGAGTCCCCCCGAGCCCGGTCACGATCTGGACCGGGTTAGGGGCGCGGCCCGGCTGTCGGATGGGCGTATCGTGGTGAGCAACGGGGGATCGTCGGAGCTCAGGTTTTTCGATAGCACCGGCCGGTTCCTCAAGTCGGCAGGCCGGCAGGGACAGGGGCCGGGCGAGTTTGCCTATCTGGGCGCGATACAACTTCTACCGGGAGACACCCTCTTCCTGATCGATGGGCAGCTGCGGCGAGGCTCGTTCTTCGATCCGGACGGTGAGTTCATCCGAACCATCCCGACTACCCAACTCGAAGACCGTCATTCCGTCGGCGCATCGGCGCTCATGAGTGACGGACGCCTGCTGGGGAATGATGGGAGGTTTCCTGAGATGAAGGAGATCTCCGGTCCGGTCCGCAGGGATCCGTTCGCCATCGTACAGTTCGAGCCGCGGGCTAGTCATCGGGACACCGTTGCTCTCGTTTCTGGGAGCGAGGTGTATCCCGCCCTCGGCCACGAAGGAGGGCACGAGTTCCCCACTATTCATTCGGTCGAGTTCGGGCGGTTTACGGTCTTTTCCACTGATGGCCGGCGGATCTTCGTGGGAACCAACGACTCGGATGGCATTTGGGTATTCAACTCCAATGGAGCGCTCTTCCGCATCATTCGAACCGCAACTCCCCCCGAGCCGGTAACCGAGGCACATCGAAAGCAGCGCGTCGAGGAGCATGAACGGAGTATCAACGCTTCGCGGGTCTCCGAGCAGATCAAGGCTGAGTGGCGCAAGATGTACGAGAACCCACGATACGCGGAGACGTTTCCTTATTACGAACGGCTGATGCCCGGCGCAGATGGCACCCTGTGGCTCGAGCGGGTCCGGCATTACGACGATGAAGGGCGCCGGTTTGTGGTCTATGACTCGACCGGCCGGGCCATTGCGACTCTCACGGGGCCTGAGCGCATGCGGCCTTACGTGGTCGGGCCCGATCTGGTGATCGGTCTGTGGCGCGACCCCGACGACGTGCATCACGTGCGGGTCTATCGGGTAAAGCGCGAACAGTGAAGAGTCTTCAGTCCTCAGTCGTCAGTATTCAGTCATCAGTGTCGATTGGTCCCTCCTACTGACGACTGACGACTGACGACTGAAGACCCCTCACTGTCGGGCTTCTATCTTCCACCAGATGCCACTTACCCGCGTCGCCGTGCTCGGCTGGCCGGTGTCGGAGGCGCGGGCCGAGTTCGCCGCCGCGGCCGCCGAGCTGGGCCGGGTGCTCGAGGAAAGCGGCATCGCCATCGCCAGGCCCGGCGAACCCGCCGAGGCCATCATCGCGCTGCCCGGCAGCACGGTCACCCTGGCCGATGTCTTGACCGAGTGTTTCGACGGCCCTCCGCCGGAACGACCCTGCGGGCTGCTCGATACCGCCAACTATTTCTCCCACCTCTTGACTCATACCGAAGACGGATTGATCGAGCGCCTGGTGCGCGAGTCGCAGCGAGGCCGGCTGATCCTCGAGCGTGATCCCGCGGCGCTGGTGCGGGCGCTCGCGGAGTATCGTCCCCCCGAGACCCGCCGCGGATGAGTCTCTTCGAGCTGGTCGCCGCGGCGTTCGGCATCATCAGCGTCTTCTTCAGCACCCGCCAGAATGTGCTGGCCTGGCCGACCTCGCTCGCCAACAACGCGATGTACTTCGTGTTTTTCCTCAATCAGCGGCTCTTCGCGCTGATGGCGCTCCAGGCGTTCTTCGGGGGGATCGCGATTTACGGCTGGTACAAGTGGCTCTTCGGCGGGGCCCATCACACGCCGCTCAAGGTGACCCGGATCCCGGTCGCGCTGGGCGCTCTGCTCACGGCCGTTGCAGCGCTCGGCACCGCCGTCATCTGGTTCGTGCTGGAGCACCATACCGGCGATCCCGACCCGCTGATCGATGCGTTTTTCTTTGCGGTGAGCCTGACGGCCCAGTGGATGATGGCGCGGAAGTACTTCGAGTGCTGGCCGGTGTGGGTGGCGATCAACTGCGTGTCGGTGCCGTTCTTTCTGCTCCGCGGGAATTATCCCACGGCCGGCCAGTACGCCGTCTTCCTTGTGCTGGCGGTCATGGGGACGGTGAGCTGGTGGCGGTCGATGAAAACCGCGAGAAGTGAAAAGTGAAAAGTGAAGAATGACTGGTGAAGAGCGGGATCCGGTTCACCGTTCACCGTTCACGCTTCTTCCAGTAAAAAAAGCCCGGCACTCCCAGGGCCAGCAGCCCTGCACCGCGGAGCGCATTGCCGGGATTGGAGCGGATCGACCCGATCACGACATAACCCGCAGCGAGCAGGAACAGGACCAGCGTCCACGGGTAACCCGGCAGGCTGAACCGCGAGCGCGAACCCCCACTCCCCATTCCCGATTCCCCACTCCCCATTCCCGATTCCCGGCGCCGAAACACCACCAGGGTAGCTGCCGTGGCTCCGAAAAAGATCCAGTCCGCGAACGTCACGTAATCGAGCAACTGCCCATAGGTGCGGGTGCCGATCAGTAAACATGCCCATGCTCCTTGCGCCACGATCGCGGTGGCCGGGGTGCGGAAGCGTGGATGGAGCCGGGCGAAAGAACGGAAGAACAGGCCGTCCGCCGCCATTGCCTGATAGACCCGGGGCGAAACCAGGATCACGAGGTCGAGAAACCCGAAGGTCGAGATCAGGATCCCGACGCTGATGAGGGTACGGCCGGCCGGGCCCAGGACCGCGCTCATGGTGTCGGCGGCGGGTGCCGTGCTCGCCGCCAGGCCATCGACTCCTAACACGCGCAGATAGGCCACATTTGCCAGCACATAGACGGCGACCACCCCTAACACGCCAGCGACCAGGGCCCGCGGGAGGTTCCGCTCCGGGTCGACCAGCTCCTCGGCGATGAAATTGGTCTGCTGCCAGCCCCCGTAGGCGAACAGCACGGGGACGAACGCGGTCGCGAGCGCCAGCACAGTCCCCCCGAATCCGTGGGGAAGGTCGCGAACCAGGAGCGGCGCGGTTACCGGTGGAGGGGGAACAAGTAGCACCCCTGCGACGATCAGGAGACCCAAGGCCGCCAGCTTGAGGACGGTCAGAATGTTCTGGGTCCACGCCGCCGGCTTCACCCCGACGAAGTTGAGCGCCGAGAGCAGGAGGATCGCGCCGACCGCCACCCAGGGGAGGGTCGAAGCAGGCCATCCGAACAGGGCGCCCGCGTAACTCGCAAACGTGAACGCCACCGCGGCGATGGCGCCGGTCGCGATCATGAGCAGGAGCGCCCATGCGTAGAGGAAGGCCGGCAATTGCCCGAAGCCTTCCCGGAGGTAGGCATAGCCGCCGCCCACTCGAGGTAGTCGAGCGCCCAGCTCGCCGAATATGAACGCGCCGAGGAGCGCGACCCCGCCGCCCAGGATCCAGGCGGTCAGGGTGAGTGGAGCGGTCCCCACCCGATTCGCGACGACGGCAGGATTGAGGAAGATTCCCGACCCGATGATCCCGCCAATGACCGCCATGGTGGCGCTGAAGAGGCCGAGGCGGCGGGCGTAGGAAGGCATGCAGGGCCTAGGGAGCTAGGGAGCTAGGGGTTGGGGGCCAGGGAACAGGGACGAGCGCTCTAGACCAGGGCTATAATAGTTCATGGGCTTCAGAACGTTTACGGATCGCGAGAATCGGCAGTGGGAAGTGCGGCCGGTCTCGCGCGACGAGTGGGAACTCTCCCCGACCGGGGATAACCCGGACCCGGCTCGCACGGTTGCCCCGCCGGGTTACGAGACCGATCCGTACGAATTGAGCAAGGAGGAGCTCCAGGGGCTCCTCGATCAGAGTATTCCGCGACCCCGCCGTCAGGTGAAGAACCCGTTCGGCGACTGATTCGCTCGCGGCCGCTTGGGCAGATAGATTCTCCCTTTCAGGCTGTTTTCACCTTTCACCTTTCACTTTTCACTTTTCACGGTGTTTCTCCGGCAACCCCAGGCAGGCACCCCCTACGACGTCATCGTGGTCGGCTCCGGCGCCGGCGGCGGCATGGCCGCGTACCAGCTCGCGGTAGCAGGGCTCAAGGTCCTGGTGCTGGAGGCGGGACGGCAGTACGACCCCGTCACCGAGACGCCGATGTTCCAGCTTCCCAAGGACGCGCCGCTTCGCGGGGGCGGAACGCGCGAGAAGCCGTTCGGCTTCTACGACGCCACGGTTGACGGCGGGTGGGAAGTTCCCGGGGAACCCTACACGAACGCGCCGGGAAGCGAATTCCGCTGGTGGCGGGCCCGAATGCTGGGCGGGCGCACCAATCACTGGGGCCGAATCTCGCTCCGGATGGGGCCCTATGATTTCAAGCCGAAGTCCCGCGATGGGCTGGGGGCCGACTGGCCCCTCACTTACGAGGACCTGGCGCCGTACTACGACAAGACTGAATTGCTGATCGGGGTGTACGGCTCGAACCACGGTCTCGAGAACACTCCCGATTCTTCCCCGGATGTGCTGCTCCCGCCCCCCGCCGCCCGCCCATCCGAGCTTCTCGCCGCGAAGGCCTGCACATCGCTCGGCATCCCGGTGCTCCCCGCGCACCGCGCGGTGCTCAGCGTGCGGCAGGACGGCGCGGCCATCGCGCGGAGGGTCCATCCTGATAACCCGCTGGCCCGGCGGGTGCTGGCCGCGCAGCTGAACAGCCGGGCGGCCTGTTTTTGGGCCACCGAGTGCGGTCGGGGCTGCTCGATCAAGGCGAACTTCCAGTCAACTACCGTGCTCTTGCCGCCGGCGATTGCGTCCGGCAACTGCCACATCGTCGCCGACGCCATGGTGCGCGAAGTCACCGTCGATCGGAACGGCCGGGCAACCGGAGTGCATTACATAGACAAACGCACTCGCACCGACCGGCACGCGCGGGGGCGCGTCGTGGTGCTGGCCGCGAGCGCCTGCGAAACCGCCCGCATCCTGCTCAACTCGAAGAGCAGCCAGTTCCCCAACGGAGTCGCGAACGTCAGCGGGTTAGTGGGGAAGTACCTGATGGACACGGTAGGTGCCGGGCTCTCCGGGCAGATCCCCGCACTCGAGAATCTCCCGGCGTATCACTACGACGGCGCCGGCGGGATCCACTCCTATATGCCGTGGTGGCTCTACCAGGAGCAGCTCGGAGGCCGGCTCGGCTTTGCCCGCGGATATCACGTCGAGTTCGGGGGCGGGAAGGGCATGCCCGGACCGGGCATCTTCTCCGGGCTCGAGCACTACACCAACGGCGCCTACGGGAAACGGTTCAAAGCAGAAGCCCGCCGCTACTACGGGTCGTTCATGTGGTTCGACGGCCGGGGGGAAATGATCCCCAACGAGAACAGCTACTGCGAGCTCGATCCCGATGTGGTCGATCAGTGGGGGATCCCGGTGCTGCGATTCCACTGGAAGTGGTCGGAGCACGAGACCGGGCAGGCCAAGCACATGATCGACACGTTCAAGACGATCGTCGAGGCGATGGGCGGCAAGGTGGTCGGCACGCCGCCTACCGACGGCGCCCGCGCGATCGCCCGAGGCGGCCAGATCATTCACGAGGTGGGGACCTGCCGAATGGGCGACGATCCACGCACCTCGGTGCTCAACCAGTGGGGCCAAGCCTGGGACGTGAAGAATTTGTTCGTGGCGGACGGTGCGTCGTTCGTGTCCAATGCCGACAAGAACCCGACGCTGTCGATCCTGGCGCTCGCCTGGCGGACGTCCGACCACATCGTCGGGCAGCTCAAGCGTGGAGAGTTATGAGGGACAAGAATAACAACGAGCCCACGGATTACACGGATTACACGGATGAGAATGCTGACCGTTCACCGACCGAATCCGTGTCATCTGTGGGCCAAAATACCGGGTTAGGCATTGCCCGAAGGGATGCCTTGAAAGCCATGGCCGCGGCCGCGGGCGCGCTGCCGGTGCTCGAGGCGGCGCTGGAGGCCCAGCAAGGCGCCGGGACCCAGCCGCCCAGCCGTCCCGCTGTCCAGCCGTCTGCGGTGGGGCCGAGGGGTGGGCCCTGGGACCCCGATCTCATTCACCCGCGCCCGGGGACCTGGCCTCGCAAGCTGAGCGCGGGCGAGCTGATCACGCTGGGCGCGCTGTGCGACACGATCATCCCCGCCGACGAGAAGAGCCCGAATGCCAGCGCGGCCGGGGTGCCGGCCTGGATCAACGAGTACGTGAGCTACGAAGGCAATCAGAACGCGCTCGTGCGGGTTAGGGGCGGGTTGGTCTGGCTCAACCGGGAGAGCAACCAGCGGTTCGGGCGGCCCTTCGTTCGGCTCTCCGCCGCCGAGCGCAGTCAGATCTGCGACGACATCTGCTATCTCCCGAAGGCCAGGCCCGAGCATCAGGCCGCCGCCCGGTTCTTCGACCTGGTCCGTGATCTCACCGCGGTCGGCTTCTACACCACCCGGGAGGGCATGCGAGACCTCGGCTACATCGGTAATGTCGCGCTTCTGCGGTTTCCCGAGGTGAGTGCCGAGATCAAGGCGCGGCTCGACGTCTGAGCCGGCGCCGCGGGTTATGCGAGCCCTCCATCACGTGGTGACCCGGACCCGCGAGGTGCGTCGGGGCGAACCGGTGTTTGCCGGGACCCGGGTGCCGGTACGCGCCCTGGTCGAAGCGCTGGACAGGGGCGCCGGCCTGGACGGGTTCCTGAGCGCCAACCCCGAGGTATCCCGGGAGATCGCGCTCCAGGCCCTGGCGCTCGGGCTCGAGGCGTTGCTGCGCGATATCCCGCTCGAGCCCGGACCGAGCCAGCGGTCACTCCTCCCCCGCCACGATCCCGCCGGGGTTATTCTCAATGCGGAAGAACTGTCCGTGGATCAGGTGGTCGGAAAACGGGTCCGCTGTCCAGCCTGCCGGATGCTCGCTTTTCGGTCCTGGCCCGAGGGGTGGGATGCCCACGCGGCTACCCGCTGCCGGGGGATTCCCGGATCCTCCGCCGAAGCACGAAAAGCGGAATTCAAGCGCAGGTATGGTCATCTATTTAGGTGATTCGAAAGGAGGTAGTAAGTAGCCTACCTCCTGATACGAGGTCCTGATGTTGGTACGCCGTTTACTCATCACGATTGCGCTTGCCGTCAGCCCCGGGCTGATCGAGGCTCAAGGCGATTCGCTGCTGCCGGTGGATCCGGCGGTTCGCATCGGGACACTCCCCAACGGGCTTCGCTACTTCCTCCGCGCCAATCGCCGGCCCGAGAAACGGGCCGAGCTCCGGCTGGTGGTGAACGCCGGCTCGGCGCAGGAAGACGACGATCAGCGGGGTCTGGCGCATTTCGTCGAGCACATGGCGTTCAACGGCACTCGCCATTTCGAAAAACAGAAGCTGGTGGACTACATCGAATCGATCGGAATGCGGTTCGGGCCGGACCTCAACGCGTACACCTCGTTCGACGAGACGGTTTATCTGCTTCAGGTCCCCACCGACAGCGCGCCGATTCTCCGCCAGGCATTCCAGATCCTCGAAGACTGGGCGCACGGGGTGACCTTCGATACGGCGGAGATCCGGAAGGAGCGGGGCGTCGTCCTGGAAGAGTGGCGGCTGGGTCGCGGTGCCGGCCAGCGGATGCTCGACCAGCAGCTGCCCGTGCTGTTCCGCGGCTCGCGCTACGCCGACCGGCTGCCGATCGGGACACCGGATTGCATCCGGCAGTGCCCGCCCGAGGCGATTCGGCGCTTCTACGACACCTGGTATCGTCCCGAGCTCATGGCCCTCGTTGCCGTGGGGGACTTCGATCCGGCCACGATCGAGGCGCTGGTGCGGGAGCACTTCGCTACGATCCCGGCGGAACCGGGGCCTCGCCGCGACCCGGTGGCAGTGGCCTCGCGGCGCGACGCCGAGGTTTCGGTGGCGAGCGATCCCGAGGCCACCGGCACCACCATCTCGGTCTATCTGCTCCGGCCGCCCGGCCCGCGCGGCACGGTGCGAGCGTGGCGGGCCGACCTGGTGGAAAACCTTGCGGCGGCCATCGTCAACGAGCGGCTCTGGGAGCTGACCCAGCGGCCTAACCCGCCATTCCTCGCTGCGGGCGCCGGCCCCACGAGTCTGGTCCGTTCTACCGACGCGTTCAGCTTCGGGGCGCTGGTGCCCGACAGCGGGGTACGGCGCGGGCTCGAGGCGATCCTCACTGAGCTGACCCGGGCCGGCCGGCACGGGTTCACGCCCGGCGAACTGGACCGGGCACGGCGGGAGCACTTGCGCGCGGTGGAGCAGGCGCATGCCGAGCGGGACAAGACCGAGTCGGAGTCGTTTGCCGGCCGCTTCGTAGCGCACTTCCTCACCGGTGAAGCGGTTCCCGACATCGCGCACGAATTCGCCCGGGCCCAGGCCGAGGTGCCGCGGGTTAGGCTCGCCGAGCTCGATTCAGTGGCTCGGAACTGGCTGGTGGGCGGCGCCCCGGTGATTCTGGTGAATACGCCCGAGAAGAATCGGGCGGCGGTGCCCCCGCCGCTCGGGTTGCTGGGTCTCTTCGCGGAGGTGCAGCAGCGGGAGATTCCCGCCTACACCGAACAGGTCTCCGAGGAAGCCCTGGTCCCCGAAGACATCGCGTCCGCGTCGATCATGGAGGAGCGGCGAGATTCCGCGTTGGGCACGATCGAGTGGGTCTTTGCGAACGGGGCGCGGGTCATTCTCAAGCCGACCGACTTCAAGGACGACCAGATTCTCTTTCACGGATTCCGCGCCGGCGGGCTCTCGACCACCGCCGACTCCGCGCTCACCAGCGCACGCTTCGCCGCGCAGCTCGTGAGCGTGAGCGGGGTGGGGAAGTTCAGCGCGATCGAGCTTCAGAAGAAGCTGGCCGGCAAGGCGGTGAGTCTCTCGCCCTATGTGGGCTCCTACGAGCAGGGTGTCTCGGGGCAGGCCTCCCCCAAGGACGTCGAGACTCTGTTTCAGCTCGCCTACCTCTATTTCACCGCACCGCGCCGGGACGATCCGGCGATCGGAGCATTCCTCGGCAACCTTCGCGCGGCTCTGGCCAATCGGAGCGCGAGCCCCCAGGCCGCGTTCCAGGATACCCTCTCGGTAACGCTGGCCCAGCATCACCCCTGGAGCCGGCCCATCAGCTCGGCGACGGTGGATGAAGTACGAACCGACCAGGCGTTCGCCTTCTATCGAAACCGGTTCGCGACGGCGCAGGGATTCACGTTCGTGATCGTGGGGACTTTTGAACCGGATTCGCTGCGCCCGCTGGTGCAGCGATACATCGGCCATCTGCCCGGAAGCGATGCGGGAGACCAGGTTCGGGATCCCGGTATCCGGCCACCATCCCGCCCGGTCGAGCGCACCGTGGCGAAGGGGATCGAGCCGAAGAGCCAGACCGCCCTGGTGTTCACCGGTCCCGCTGCCAGCGTGACCCTGCCGGAACGCTGGATCCTGAGCGCCTTAGGCGACGTGCTCGAGATCCGATTCCGCGAGGAGCTCCGCGAAGAGCTCGGCGGGTCGTATGGGGTGAGCGTGAGTCCTCAGCTCAACCGGATTCCCCGGCCGCAATACTCGGTGAGCATCAGCTTCGGCTCCGATCCGGGGATGGCCGATTCCCTCACCCGCGTCATCTTCGCGGAAATCGATTCGATCCAGGCCCGGGGCCCGCGTCCCGGTGACCTGGCCAAGGTCAAGGAGGCGGCCCTCCGGTCCCGGGAGACCGCCCTTCGGGAGAACGGTTGGTGGCTCCAGCAGCTCATGATGGCGGCGCGGGACGGCGATCCGGCCGCGGCGCCGCTCGCCCCGCTGCTCGAGGGCATCACGGTCGAATCGGTGCGCGACGCGGCCCGAAAGTATCTCGATCGGTCGCGCTACGTGCGGGTTACGCTGCTGCCTGAACAGAAGTGAGATGGGTTGTTTCTCCCACTGATTCACGGATTACACGGATTCGATCAGTGAACAAGCTGGATCGCCGAGCCAGGACAAACAGAACAAGAGAAAAAAGCAACGAAGAAGACTGAGTAGAATAACCACATGGCCACGAGCTAGTAATCCGTGTAATCCGGGTAATCTGTGGGCCTGCTGTTGACGATCTGAACCGTGCGAAAGACTCCGATTCGGAGCACGAACTTATGAAGACCCTTCTACTCGCCGCTGCGCTGGCTGGGCAAACTCCCGATTCAGCCGTGGTCGCGCGGGTCGATTCCATCTTCGCGCCGGTCAACCGCACCAACACGCCGGGCTGTGCCGTCGGGGTCGATCGCGATGGCCAGCCGGTGGTCCGGCGCGCCTACGGGATGGCGAACCTGGAGACCGGCACGCCGTGGACGGTGCACACGATCTCGGAGAGCGGCTCGGTGGCCAAGCAGTTCACCGCGGCCGGCCTGGTGCTGCTGGCCCGCGATGGCGCACTCTCGCTCGACGATGACATAACCCGCTGGATTCCGGAGGCGCGCGGTTTCGGCCCGCGGGGGGGGATCACCATCCGGCATCTGCTGACCCATACCAGCGGCATCCCCGACCGCTACACCCTGCACGAGGTGGATGGCCGACCCGCCGGCCTGGTGGATCACGACAACGCCGAAGTCATGGCGATAGTCGCCCGGCTTCGGGAGCTCAATTTTGCACCCGGCGAAGATTACCTCTACAGCAACACCGGCTACGTTATCGCCGCGACGATTCTGGAACGCGCCAGCGGGAAGTCGCTTGAGTCTTACACCGAGGCGCGGATCTTCAAGCCGCTCGGCATGACCAGCACCCGCTGGCGGGAGGATCATCGGGCCGTGGTGGCGGGCCGAGCGTCGGCCTACACCGGGTCGTTCGCGCGAGGCTGGCGCAACGACCATCCGTTCACCCGGGTGATCGGCGCCGGGGGGCTGCTCACGACCGTCGAGGATTTCCTCAAGTGGCAGGCCGCGCTCCAGCGGGGCGACGACCCGTGGGGCGCGGTGCGCGATTCGCTGCAGGTCATGGGCCGGCTCAACGAAGGCACCGTGCTCACCTACGGGCTCGGCGTGAACGTGGATCTCTGGCGCGGAGTGAAGCGGGTGTCGCATTCGGGTTCGACGGGAGGCTACCGCGCCGTCCTGCAGCGCTATCCCGAGCAGCGGGTCGCGGTCGCGATTCTCTGCAACGGCGGCGGCGCGGTTCCCGGCGACCTGGCCCCCAGGGTGGCCATGCAGGTCCTCGGGCCGGTGCTCGCCGCCGCCGACCGCGATCCCGAGCCGGTGGGGACCGGCGGGGGCGACGGCGCCGATCTCTCCTCGCTCGCGGGAGCCTACCATTCGCCCCGCACCGAGGAGGTCCTGATACTCTTTGTTCGCGACGGCCGGCTCACCGACAGCACGGCGAACGGCACGCCGCTCATTCCCGTCGGGCCGGACCGGTTTCAGTATCGGGGGAGCCGGCGGACCCTGACCGTGGTGCGCACCCCGGGCGCGCCGGTCCGCTTACGGCTCGAGGCTCCTATAACACGCGGGCGGTGGAGTACGGGGCAGTCGGCCGGGGAGCCCGCGACGCCGCGGCGCTCGCCCGGTACGCCGGCGAGTACCGGAGCCCGGAGCTGGGCAGCAGCTACCGGGTGGTCGCCCGGGGTGACACCCTCCAGGTCGAGAACGGCTGGCGCGAACCGGTGCGGCTCGTGCCGGTGTACCAGGACGGCTTCCGCGCTGGCGGGTTAGGAATCGTGCGGTTCACCCCCGACCCGCGCGGCCGGGTCACCGGCCTCGTGTTGTGGGCCGGCCGGGTGCGGCACCTGCGCTTCGAGAAGGTCAGCGGGGGACGGTAACCGTGAAAACTACCGGAATATTTTGGCCCACAGATTAAATCTGTGGGTGAGCAGTTAGCAATCCTAGTTTTGTGACGAGCCTCGCCACGGAGGACAGAGTCAGCCATGCCGCCCAGCTACACTCGACCCGAGCCCGCCGAATACGCGTCCTACTATGCGAGTTACATCGGCAAGGTCCCCGATGGCGATCTGCTGGGGACGCTCGAATCGCAAGGGAAGGAATTCGCCCGCCTGCTCGGCTCGGTCCCGGAGTCCCGCGGGGATTTCGCCTACGCGCCGGGCAAGTGGACCCTCAAGGAAGTGGTGAGCCACCTCACCGACGCAGAGCGGGTCTTCAGCTATCGGGCCCTGCGGATTGCCCGGGCCGATGCGACGCCGCTGCCCGGGTTCGACGAGAATGCCTGGGTGCCGAACTCGGGAGCCCGGCAGCGAACCCTGCGCGACCTGGTGGGGGAGTTTCAGGCGGTGCGCGGTGCCACGGTCGCGCTCTTCCGCCACCTGCCCGCCGAGGCCCTACCCCGAGTCGGGACGGCGAACAACCATCCGGTGAGCGTGCGGGCGCTCGCCTGGATCGTGGCCGGGCACGCGCTGCACCATGAGGGACTGATCCGGGAGCGGTATCTGGGGTAGGGGCTATGGGCTATTGGCTATTGGAACAAGCTCTAACCGGGAGGGCTGTTACCAATAGCCAATAGCCAATAGCCAATAGCCTTCAAGGCTTCCGGCAGGGCTCCTCGAAGACCCGCTTGACCGTCTTCGGGTCGTTGATCTCCTTGTAGAACTCCTCCAGATAGTCCACGGCCTCTTGCAGCCGTTTCGGGCTCAGCTCCGGGACGTCCCGCAGGGTGCCGTACAGCTCTTCCTTCCTGGTGCGGAACGTGTCCATCACGCCGTTCAGGACCTCCGGCGGGTAGCAGACCACGCTCCGGTAGAGCCGGTCCGTCACCTTGGTTACCTTGTACTTCTCCTTCAGCCGATAGTCGGGAAAGGCGTACGGCGCGTTGACCAGGCCCGACCAGTCGAAGTCGTAGGCCATCGCGGTAAAGGCGGAGGACGTGTCGGTCGACAGGACGCGGTAGTTATGGAGCGCCCACACCGACCAGTCGGTGTTTCCGATGAAATACTGGAACACGTCGTTGAGCGCCATCTGGCGAGACTCCATGGTGGCGCCGGTGCCGCCTTGCTGCATCACCACCTGGGCGCGCAGCTCCTTGGCCAGGTCGCCCTGATCCTGGAACCAGATGCCCGGCGCGGTCACGGTACGCTTGGGATCCTTGGGATCCTCCCAGGTCACCTTGGACAGCCGCACCTTGAGACTGAGCGGTGTCAGGAGGTTGTACATCCGGTTGGCGGCGTATTCCACGTAGGTGTTCTGTATGTAGCGGTCGCCGTTCTTGCAGTGGGTGCCGAGCTTGAGGGAACTCTCGCCGCCGAAGGCGGTCCCCTTCGTTTGTTCCTTGTTGAAATGGACCTTGAGCGGAACGAACTCACAGGTTCGCAGCCGGAAGTGCCCTCGGGTGGAAAGCTCGACATCGAGCGAAACAGTATCGCCCGCCTCGCCGAGGAAGCGGAGTTTGGCGGGATACCGTTTGGTGCTCATCGAGTCGCGGTCCTTGAAGACCGTCTTGAAGTCGGCGATGAGCCAGACCGCTACGGGCTCAGTTGCGCGGAACAGCTTGGCGGCCTTGTGCTCGCCGGTCTTGGCGCCGGCCGAATCAGCAGGCTGAGCCGCGAGGATCGAGGGAAGAGCAACGAGCGGGAGCGAAAGGGGGAGAATCCGAAGCAGGGAGCGCATTGACCCGACTCCTTCGAGATGCGGCCTCATGATATCACCCTAAGGCCGAAGGCGCGAGTCCGCCCCCTGCGGTATTTTCCGGAACCGGTATTCGGACCCCGGCCGCGTACCTCCTGGACCCCGGACCTTGCAGGTGATCATGCGCCTCCGACTGCTTCCCGTCGCTCCCGTTTTCGGTGCCGTCTTCTGCTCGGCGCCGGCCGCCCAACCCCCTTCCGGCCCGGCTCCGGCGGCCAAGCCGACGCTGGTCGTGCTCCTTACCGTGGATCAGCTCCGGGAAGACTACCTCGAGCGGTGGAAGGGCCAGTTCACCGGCGGGTTCCGGCTGCTGCTGGATAGCGGCGCGGTCTTCACCAACGCGCATCAGGATCATGCGGTCACCGAGACCGCCCCCGGCCATGCGACGCTCCTCTCCGGCCGATTCCCCCGGAGCACCGGCATCACCCGTAACGCCGCCGGCGTGCAGGATCTCAACGCACCGCTTATCGGAGTAGCCGGCACCGGCGCGTCTCCGATGCGCTTCCGCGGCACGACCCTGGTCGATTGGCTCGCGGCCGCGGATGCGCGTACGCGCGCGCTATCGGTCTCGGTCAAGGATCGCGGCGCCATCCTGCCGATCGGGCGCTCGAAGCAGCCGGTGTTCTGGTTCGCGGGCGGCACCTTCACGACGAGTGTGTATTACGGTGACTCGCTGCCCGCCTGGGTCCGCGAGTTCAATGCCCGCAAGCTGCCGGAGCGGAATGCAGGACGGGTGTGGGATCTGTTGCTGCCGGCTTCGAGCTATCCCGAGCCGGACAGCGTACCGATCGAGAACAACGGTCGCACGATTACCCTGCCCAAAGTGGTCCCGGCGGATTCGCAGGCCTCGGCGCGGGTACTGCCGGCCTTCCCGTTCATGGAGGAAGTGCTGGTTGCGTTCGCGCTGGATGGGGTGAATCGACTTGGACTTGGCGCGGGGCCCGAAACCGATGTCCTGGCGGTCTCATTCTCCAGCACCGACTACATCGGCCACGCGTACGGCCCAGATTCGCGGGAAGTTCACGATCAGATTCTGCGGCTCGACCGGCAGGTCGGAGTGTTGCTCGATTCGCTCTTCAAGCTGCGGAATCGCGCCAACGTGGTTGTGACGCTCACCGGCGACCACGGGGTGACGCCGTACCCCGAGCTGTCGCGCAACCGGTATCGGACGCCTCCCCAGCGGGTTAACGTCTTTCCGGCCGTCGCCGCGGCGCGGGCCGTATTGCGAGCGGGCGGCGCGGATACGCTCGCGGCCGACCCGGAGAGCGGCGCCTTGCTGATCGATCGGTCGCGACCGGGCGTCACCCCGGCGCTCGTGAATGCCGCCGCCGACAGCTTCGTGGCGGTCGCCCGGCGGATTCCCGGGGTGCTGCGGGCGGAGCGGTTCGGCACGCTGGCTCGCGCCGACCTGGGCAAGGACGCCATCGCGCGGCGCTGGGTGCAGATGTTTCCGCCCGATGTGCCGGTCGAAGCGGTGGTGGTGCTGACGCCGGGGAGTTACTGGGATCCGGTCAACTACGTCCTGCATGGGCAGCCGCACGACGACGACACCCACGTCCCCATCGTGTTCTACGGCACGGCGTTCAAGCGGGGAACCTACCGCGAGTTTGCCCGCACGGTCGATAT
>JBQTHV010000152.1:0-12997 GCA_052389555.1 Gemmatimonadales bacterium
CGAACGGCCAGGTCCGGCGCGGGACCAGGCCGGGCATCCAGTAGCCCTGAGCCAGGAACCGCTCGCCGTAGGCGTTGAGCTTGGGTGGCAGGACGTGGCACTGGTTGCAGGAGACCCCGTACTTTCGGGCGAAGTACGGAATGGCGGAGAGATCGGCCGGCAGCAGGGCGGCGGCGACCAGCACCGGTACCCCGACGCGCCAGATCGAGCGGGGGGCCATCCTTAGGGCCACATCACCACGAAGGGATTCCCGCGGATCAAGAGGGCCACAATACTGAAACAATTGCAGGTCGTCAAGGATCGCAGAAGGTTCCAGTAGCCACCAGCAAGGGCCCCGTCGGAGTGGATACCACTCGAGTCCGCAGGCCTTCTGCCTGCCAGCGGGCCACCAGACGCTCGGATCGCGGGTCATCCATATCGTCGAGCAGGATCTCTCCGAAATCGATTCGCATCCGCTTGAGGACGGGGACCACCCCGGAGCGCCAGTTCAGGGTTTGCTCCTCGGTCCAGCGAGACTTGCCTACGGATGGACCGTCGCAGAAGACTACGTCGAACGCAGCAGGAAGCTCTCTGCCGTTGAGGTCGAACCACACGAAATCATTCTGCGGGATCAGGGGAGCGTGCCACAGGCTAACCCCTTCGACCTCGAGCGCGTCAAGCAGAGCCTTCATCTCGCGGGTCCATTCCTCGTTTTGTTCGAGCGTAAACACGCGGAGCCGTCGAGCTCCGGCCACGGCCCCCGCGATAACGGTTGTCAGTCCGCTTCCACATTCCAGGAATGGTCCGGTACCGACGACCGTCCGGTTGGCCACCTCGACCAGGTAGCCAACGTCGGCGGCCCATCCTTCGTTTCCCCAGGCGCGACGGATCGCCCCGAGTAAATCCCGGTCTACCTGCCCCCGAGCCCCTTCCTGTTTCAGGCGCCGCACATACCGCCGCAGCCGCCTGATCCGGAAGGATTCGCGCACCCGCTCCCACGAGCGCCGGCCCAATACCGTCCGAAGCGCGAACCGCGCCATTCGACCGGGGAATTCCGCCATGGTGCTCACGGCACCCAGCCGACGGGGATGGACTTGGCGAGGAACCGCTCGGATGATCGCTCCAGCTGCCTGATCCGATCCGCGAGCGCAGGGGATATCTGGTCACCGGCCGTCTGTCCCACCGCCTCGAGCGTCTGACCGGCCTCGCGCCGGAAACCGTCCGCCTCGAGAAGCCGGCTCACCAACCACCGTTGTCGAGGCCGGGAGAAGTACCCGACTCGCTCCCAGATGCCACGCGAGTCACCTCGGGCCAGCCGGCCGGCAAGGTCTCGAATCTGGATCGCTCCCTGAGTCGCGATAAGGTGACCCTCTATCCGGTCCAGGTATCCATCGAGGTCCAGCCGCTGAGACAAATACGCCACGCCACGAAGCACGCGGTCCCGGATCCTGCCCGAGCTGACCACCAGCCGCCCCGTCCCCTCGGTATGAACTGGTATCACCTCGGCCCGAACCACCGAATTCCGGGACACTCCAACCCGGAGCACGACCGATTGGTTCCGAAACGGGTGTCCCCGCCCTCGCGAGGGCACTCCGAAGAACAGGTTGCCCAACCCGTGCGCGACTAGACCCTGATGCCACCGCTCGACCCCCATGGGCACATGAGCATGATGACAAATCACCACGTCGGCGCCCGCGTCCACATAGCCTCGGGCCCAATCGCGGAGCGTGCGCATCGGGTACATCGTCCACTCGTAGCCCCAATGCAACTGCACCACGAGGACATCGGTACTCCCTCGCAGGGCAACGATGTCCTGCCTAACCCGGGCTGGGTCGTGGGCCACCGGACCTGGAAAGCCAGCCGACCGCTCCGCGACGTTCCAGTCGTCGGTGTAGGCCAGGAGACCGATCCGAACTCGGTTGACCGGTACCACGATCGCCCCGGCTTGCCCGTCGCGCCTGATACCGGCGACCAATACACCCTCCGCCGAAAGCCGGTCCAGTGATTCGGCGAGGCCGGGGGCACCGAAGTCGAGGCAGTGATTATTGGCGCAGGTGACGGCGGTCGTGCCGAGGTAGCGGAGTGCCTTGACCGCGGCAGGATCGGCACGCAGGAAGGTCCCGATCGTGGCGGCGGGAGCAGTGCGGAGGGTGAGCTGGGATTCGAGGTTGTAGATCCGCGCGTCGCACCCGGCAAGCAGGGGAGCGATTCCCTCAAAGACTTCGCCCGGTTCCTGGTCCGGGGTCCAGCGATGAAAGGCCAGATCCCCACCAAACAGCAGGGTGGCCTCGACCGGCTGGTCGGCAAGCGGGATCGTCCAGGCGGGACCCGTCGGGGGATACCAGGCGACGGTTTGCCGTTCCATCCAGTGGCGCACCCGCCCCGGGAGAGTTCGGCCGAGCGACCCTTCGCGGAGCCACCGGCTCGCCTCCGGGATGAGCCGGCCTAACCCGCTGGAACGCATCCCAATACTCCTCACGCGACGTCGCTCCAGACTCTGGTCCGGGATTCTCTCCACAGGTAGGGCGACTAGGCCGGTCCCAGCAGGCGCATGCGGGCCTGCATCTGGATATTGCCCCGGAACGGGGGCCCGGCGACTACGTGGAGGTACCGGCTCGGCCCGCTTGCGACCCGGCTCCATCGGGTCCAGTCCAGGACCGCCGACTCCAGCAGATAGATCCCTGGTTTCACGTTCATTTCGAGCGTGAGCTCGACCGCGAAGGGCCCGGGTTGAAGCGGCGCCAGGCCGCATTCGTGAGCGCTGGTAGCGGAAACCTCCCGGCCGCTGTGAGCGGCGATGATCCGGAATCCGAGCGGATCGAGGGACGGGTCCAGGGGCCCGTGGAGTACCCCTTCGATGGCAATCGTGGCACATTCGCCCGAACGGACGGGTCCGTTCTGAAGCACCTCCATAGAGGTGAACTCGATCGGGAGGGAAACGTCCCTGGCCAGCACGCGCAGCCCATCGCCCCCGCCACCGATGTACTCCGCAATACACTCCTCCGGCGTACCGGTCTTCCGCACCGCGCCATGGTCGAGCAGCAGGGCGTGGGTGCAGAGCGAGGCGACCCGATCGAGCTGGTGGGACACCAGCACGACCGGTTTTCCCTCCGTGATCATGGTACGGATTCGGTCGAACGCCCGGGCCTGAAACGTAAAGTCGCCGGTCGCGAGGATCTCGTCGATGATGAGCGCATCACAATCCAGGTGCGCCGCAATCGAGAAGCCCAGCCGGGCATTCATCCCGGTCGAATAGCGCTTCACCGGCGTGTCGATGAACTCTTCCACCCCGGCGAACTCGACGATCTGGTCGAATCGGTTCTGGATCTCCTGCCGGCGCATCCCCAGGATGGTACCCTGCAGGAAGACGTTATCCCGGCCGGTCAGGTCCGGGTGAAAGCCGGCCCCGATCTCGAGCAGCGAGCCGATGCGGCCATCCACCCGGTAGGTCCCCTGGGTAGGCTCGAGGATCCGGGTGAGAATCTTGAGGGTGGTGGATTTGCCCGCGCCGTTGGGCCCGATGATCCCGAGCGCCTGTCCGGGGGTCACCTCGAACGACACGTCGCGCAGCGCCCAGAACACCTGATCACTCCGGGATTTCGGCTGGCGGCCTAACACGCCCAGAGCGAGCGCCGGCAAGAGATCCCGGAGGCTGTCGTGGATCTCCCCGCGCTGAAACTGCTTCCAGACCCGGTCGAAGACGATGCTCACGCGAACTCCGCAAAGCGGGCCCCGAGCCGGCGAAAGAACCGCAGCGCCACCAGGAGGCCACCGGCGCTCCACCCCAACGAGTAGAGCAGCCAGCCCGGATGCCAGAGGGAGACCGGGTCGGCAAGGACCAGCGAATGTCCCTTCAGAATCGTCAAACGAAAGCCCTCGAGAATCGGCGCGACGGGATTCAGGAATACCAGCGGTCCGAAGCGCGGACCCAGCAGAGCGGGCTCGAAGAACACCGGTGTCACGAAGATGCCGAAGGTCAGAAACACCTGAACCAGATACTTCACGTCGCGAAAGAGCAAATTCGCACAGCTCAGGAAGAGCGTTGCCGCCAGAGTAAACGTCATGAGCAGCAGAATGAGCAGCGGAATCCACAGGAGCTCCCACGAGAGTTGGGCGCCCAGAAACGGAAGGGCAACCCCCACAACAACGGCCGCGATGCTCGAATCGAACGCCTGGGTGAGGACTGCCGCAGCCGGCAACACTTCCCGAGGGAAGTAGATCCGGGTGATGAGCGAACTGTTCGAGAGCAGGCTGGCCGTACCGAATCCCAGCGCTCCGGTGAAGAACGCCCACGGCACCGCCTTGCTCGCGACGCCACCCAGCATGGACATCTGGATCGGCTCCCCCGAAACGGTCGCGATCGCGGCCCGAATCACGATGCCGGAAAGCACCACGAGGCCTGGCATCAGCAGGGCCCACCCAATGCCCATGATTGATTGCTTGTAACGAATGAGCAGGTCCCGCCGGGTGAACTGCCAGAGGAGTTCCCGAGCTGTCCAGGTCTCCCGGATGCCGGTCTCAAAATCGCGAAAGATCGATGGAATGGTTCTTCCTCTGAGCTGGGGAAATGCCCGGTGGAACGCCCCGACATTGGTCAGAGCCTTCAGCGGTTATTAAGTTAACCAAATAGCATGCGCCGTTCAGGACGGTTCGGGACCTGCAAGTCCAACCGGCTTCTGGCTTTACTTCTCACGCCAATGACCATGGGGGTCCGAACCTGAACGTCCTTATCGTGGTTCCCTGGGATCAGTCCTCGGGAGGAGTCGCCACGGTGGTGGACAACCTGGCCGAGTGGCTCCAGGAGCGCGGCTCCCGCACGGTGTTTCTCCATCCGGGCGAGAGCAATCGGATCCAGGAGCAAAAGACCTCCCTCGGATATCCCGGATATCAACTCAACCTGAGGGCCCCCTGGGAGGGGCGGGTTGGGATCAAGAGCCTCCTGGGGTTTCTCGTTCATTTTCCCGGCACTTGCTGGCAACTGGCGGCGCTCCTCCGGCGAGAACGCATCGGGGTCGTCAATGTGCATTACCCGACGCCGTTCTTCTTCTATTTCGGACTGCTTCGCCGCCTCCTTCGCTTTCAGCTCGTAATCTCGGTCCATGGCTCCGATCTCGTGCCCATCGAGCCGGATCAGCGACCTTCCAGGACTGTTCGGTTTCTGCTTCGTTCGGCGGACCGGGTGGTGGCGCCTTCCGAGGGGTTTCTTGCAGAAGTGCTGACCCGGTATCCTGAGCTAGCCGGCAAAGCGATTGTCATCCACAATGGGATTCAGTTCGATCCTCCCCCTCTGGAGGTCCCCCCATTCGAAGGTCCGGCGCGGCAGCCATACATCCTCTGTGTCGCCGCCCACAACAGCAAGAAGGGCATTGATGTCCTGCTGAACGCATTTGTCTCGATTCGGGGTGCGCGACCCGACCTTCGGCTCCGCCTCGCGGGAGAAGGACCCCTCACTCCTGAGCTCAAGCGCCTGGCCAATTTCCTCGGTCTGGACGACTCAGTCGAATTCCTCGGGACCCAGAGCCCTTCCGAGATCGCCTATCTGCTTCGGCATTGCGAGCTCTTTGTGCTCGCTTCGCGCTCGGAGTCGTTCGGGATTTCCGCATTGGAGGCTCTGTTCATGGGGCGAACGGTCGTCGCGACCGCCGTCGGTGGCCTCCCTGAGGTGATTGTCCCTGGTCGGAGCGGTATCCTGGTTCCTCCCGATGATCCGAACGAGCTCGCCCGAGCCATCATGGCGGGGCTCAGCGATCCAGAATTGCGAAAAGCGCTGGCGGAATCCGGAGAAGCCCACGCCAGGACATTCTTTACCCGGGACATCATGGGTGCGAAGTACGAGCAGTTGTACCTGGGCGTTGGCGGGGAACGGCTGACGCACTCCGTCCCCTCCAATGACTCCAATGACCCCAGGACTCAGCCCGGCGTTCCGCAAACATCGTCCGATCGAATCCCCTGAATCGAAAGAGCAGAGGCCTCACTGCCATAGTAGCAATTGCGCGACACCGTGTGGCGGAATCGCAACACCCTCTGGGAAAATGACCCTCATTCAGGCGGAATTCGGCGGGTCGGATCGTATGAACATGAAGGATGCTGGTCCGCAATCTGCTCCTCTCTTATACATTGGCCATGATCACGGAGTGGTAGTCCACTCCACCAGTAGAAGTGCCTCTTGCAGCACGGGAGACCTCTCATGAGCACGGCGACCGGAAGCGCCAAGAATCTTCAGGACGGCGGGTTGATTCGAACTTCCCTGACCTCGCCGGATCAGCCGATGCCCCTCGTAGTTGAGCCGGCCGCGGAGGAGCTTCCTCTGGCCGAGTGGTGCGGCGCCAATCGCGAGTGGATCGCCGCCAAGAGCCGCGAGCACGGCGCCATCCTGTTCCGGGGGTTCCAGGTTCCCACTCCGGCGGACTTCGAACGGGCGGCCCGGAACACCTGGGGTGAGCTGTTCGCCGACTACGGCGACCTTCCCCGCAACTCGGCCGGCGAAAGAATCTACGAATCGACGCCCTATCCGGCGGATCAGATGATTCTGTGGCACAACGAGAGTTCGCACCTGCCGAGCTGGCCGATGCGGATCAACTTCCACTGCGTGATCCCGGCCGCGAAGGGCGGGTGCACTCCGATCATCGACACCCGGGCCGTTATGCACCAGCTCGATCCGGAAGTAGTCAACAACTTCCGCACCAAGGGGCTCCTGTACGTCCGCAATTTCTCGGCGGGCATCGATCCAACCTGGGAAGAGTTCTTCCACACCACCGACCGGACGAAGGTGGAGCAGATGTGCCGGGACGCGGGGAGCGATTTCGAATGGCTCCCGCATGGCGGGTTACGGATCAAGACCCGAACCCACGGCGTGGCGAAGCACCTCGAGAGCGGCGACGAGCTCTTCTTCAACCAGGTTCAGCTCCACCACATCTACTGCGTGGATGAGGAAACCCGGGAGGGGTTGCGGGCGCTGTTCGACGACAGCGAGCTCCCCCGCAACGCGTATTACGGCGATGGCACCCCGATTCCCGACGAGGTCATGCAGCACATCGGCGAGGTCTATGAGAAGGTCTGTGTCCGATTCACCTGGCGGAAAGGGGACACGATCTTCGTTGACAATATGAGGGTGGCCCACGCCCGCGACACCTACGAGGGACCCCGGAAGATTGTCGTCGCGCTCGCGCAGATGGTGAGCGCGAACCAGCTGCCGACCTGAGGCGTGGCAGGGCCGGCCAGGATCCCCATGGGTCGGGCCCCCGGCACCGCCTCGGAATTCCGACTCCGTTTGAGAAATGACGCCTGAGTCGAGATACCGGCTGTCTCCGTTGCAGCAGGGTATGCTGCTTCACCATATCCTGCGCCCGAGAAGCGGCGTGGATATCGCGCAGCTCGTGGGTACCCTGCACGAAGCCATCGATCCGGTGGCCCTGCGGGAAGCCTGGAAACGCGCACTGGCGCGCCACGCCGTGCTCCGGACCTCGTTCCGCTGGCAGGGCTCGCCCGAGCCGGTGCAGGAAGTCCAGCGGGCGGTAGACCTGCCGTTCTCCACCGAGGATTGGCGAAGCCCTTCGGAGGATGAGCTCGAAGAACGACGACGCCGGTTTCTGTTGAATGATCGTCGCCAGGGATTCGATCTCGAGCAGGCACCCCTCCTTCGACTCTCGCTGATCCGCACCGGCGAGACTCGCTATGATCTGATCTTCACCTTTCATCACATCATCCTGGACGGCCGCTCGTTCCCGATCGTCTTGCAGGAAGTTTTTGAGGATTACGAAGCGATCAGCCGGGGGAAGAGGTTAACCCGGGAACCGCCGCCCTCTTTCCGCCAGTACATCGACTGGCTGGACCACCTGGACCTTGGTCCCGCCGAACGGTTCTGGCGGGAGCGGCTGAAAGGATTTACCACCCCGACCCCGTTGCCGGCGGCGTTTGCTGTCGAGGCAGCCGAGACCGGATCCCAGGGCGCGCTGGTCCAACGGGTGAACCGCGCCACCACGGCCGCCCTGCAGGACCTGGCGCGTCGCGTCGGTGTCACCCTAAACACGCTCGTCCAGGGCGCGTGGGCCATTCTGCTCGCCCGCCACAGCGGGGAGGACAATGTCGTGTTCGGGGCGACTCGCGCCGGCCGCCGCGCAACGGTACCCGATGCCGACCGAATGGTCGGGTTCTTCATCAACACGATCCCAGTACGGGTCCGGCTCGACTGGGATGCCTCGCTTCGTTCCTGGCTTGGGGAGCTGCGCACCACCTGGAGGGAACTCGGTGAGTACGAGCAGGCTCCGCTCGCGACGATCCAGAAGTGGAGCGAGATCCCGGGAGGCACTCCGCTGTTTCACACCCTCCTGGTATTCGAGAACTATCACCTCGATGCGTACATGCGCACCCTGGGCGGTGCCTGGGAGAATCGGGAAATACGCATGTACGGGCAGACCGGGTATCCGCTGACGCTCTCCGTGTTCGGCGGGGATGAGCTGGCCATCAGTCTCGAGTACGATCGCAGTCGGTGCGATGACGGAACCGCGGCCCGCCTGGCCTCCCAGCTCGATACCCTGTTGGCGGGGATGGGCGACGCGGATCCCGACCGGCCGATCTCGGCCTTACCCTGGTTGCCCCCCGCGGAACGGTCCGGGGTCGAACGCTGGCTCCGACCCGAGCTCGTGGCCGGAGACTCTACCTGCCTGCATCAGCGCTTCGAGGCGGCCGCGAAGCGTTTCCCCGACGCGATTGCCTTGACATTCGAGCGCACCACGCTGACCTACGGAGAGCTCGATCGTCGATCCAATGTTCTGGCGCACCGGCTCCGGCGGCTCGGCGTGGGACCCGATGTCCTCGTCGGTCTCGCTTGCGAGCGGTCACTCGCGCTCGTGGTCGGAATCCTGGGGATCCTGAAAGCGGGCGGCGCATACTTGCCGCTCGATCCTTCGTATCCGACGGAGCGTCTCCGTTTCATGGTGGACGACTCGGCCGTGAACGTGGTCGTTACTCAGTCTTCCCTCCTGGACAAATTGCCCAGCGGGCCGACCAAGCTGCTGCTGGATGACGGGAGCGACCTCGATGGCCTCGAGCAGGAGGGCCCGCCGGCGACCGGAGTGAGCCCAGCCAACCTGGCCTATGTGATCTATACCTCTGGTTCGACCGGACGACCCAAGGGGGTGCTCATCACCCACCGGAACGTGAGCCGGTTGATGGATGCGACCTGGCCGTGGTTCCGGTTCGATGAACAGGACGTCTGGACGCTCTTCCATTCGTATGCCTTCGATTTCTCGGTCTGGGAACTTTGGGGCGCGCTGGCGTATGGAGGCCGGCTGGTGGTCGTGCCGTACTGGGTGAGCCGTTCTCCGGAGGCTTTCCTCGAGCTGCTCGAACGGGAAGGAGTCAGCGTTCTCAACCAGACCCCGTCGGCATTCCGCCAGTTGATGACGGTAGCCGTCGCGCGCAACCCCCGCCTGGCACTCCGAGAGGTGATCTTCGGCGGCGAGGCTCTCGAGCCGCCCACCCTCGAGCCATGGTACCGGAAATTCGGGATAGACCGGCCACGGCTGGTCAACATGTACGGAATCACCGAGACAACGGTGCACGTGACCTACCGCCCGCTTTGCGCCGATGATATTCGCAGCGGGCGAGGCAGCATGATCGGGCGGCCCATTCCCGACCTGACGATGTCACTGCTGAATCGGCACGGTCAGCCGGTGCCGATCGGAACCCCGGGAGAGCTGTACGTCGGCGGAGGCGGGGTGGCCCGCGGCTATCTCAACCGCGCCGAGCTTACGTCAGAACGCTTCGTCAGCGATTCAAGCGGACACGGGGCCCGGCTCTATCGAACCGGGGACCTTGCGCGGTTCCATCCGGATGGGGACCTGGAGTATCTGGGGCGCATCGATGACCAGGTGAAGATCCGGGGATTCCGGATCGAGCTCGGCGAAATCGAGTCGGTGCTGCGGTCGCATCCCGGAGTTCACGAGGCGGTGGTGGTGTGCCGCGACGGAGGCTCCGGAGAAAAACGGCTCATCGGCTACGTGACTTGCAACGGAGCCGAGGTCGACAGCTCGGATCTGCGATCCTATCTGGTTGCCCGACTCCCGGAGTACATGGTCCCGGCGCGGGTCATCGCGCTCGAGCGGTTCCCCCTGACCTCGAACGGCAAGCTCGACCGAAGTGCCTTGCCAGCCCCCGAACAGCTGGGCCAGGTGCAACGTACCGATCACGTCGCTCCGCGCAATCCCAAGGAGGAAGCCCTCGCTCGAATCTGGAGTGAGGTGCTTCGGATCCCTCGAGTTGGAGTCCACGACAACTACTACGAGTTGGGTGGCGATTCGATCCTCTCGATCCAGATCGCCGCCCGGGCGCGGGAGGCCGGACTTCCGCTCAGCGTCACGATGCTCGGGAAGCATCTCACCATCGCCGAGCTGGCGGAGGCCCTCGAGCAGGTCACCGCAACGCCGGTGGCTTTACCCCTAACCCGGTCCGGCCCGGCGCCCCTGACACCGATCCAGCGATGGTTCTTCGAGCTCGATCCGGCTGAGCCGAACCATTGGAATCAGGCGTTTCTGTTTCGCACCGAGGAGGACCTGGGCGAGGCCACCCTCCGGGACGCCATAGCGGCGGTTATGGAGCGCCATGAGGCCCTCCGCCTTCGCTTTGCCAGGGTGGATGGAGCATGGCGGCAGACGGTCGACTCCTCCTGCGACCCGCCGCTCTGGATCGAGGATCTCTCGCAGCTCTCTGATCCGGCCCTCGCGGAGGGAATCGCGGCGATTGCCGGCCGGGCCGCTCGCAGTCTGGATTTCCAGAACGGACCCTGCTTTCGGATCGCCTATCTCCGGCTCGGCGCAGGGCGGAGGAATCGGTTGTTGCTCGCCATCCATCATCTCGTGGTGGACGGAGTTTCCTGGCGCATTCTGCTGGAAGATCTTGACGCGGCATACCGAAACCGGTTGGCGGAGCAGCCCGGTCGGCTTCCGGCGCGGGACACGTCCTTCCTTGACTGGGCCGGTTCGCTCGGCGAAGCCGCCCAGGAGAGGATTTCGCCATCGGAGCGGGACTACTGGACTAGAATCTCCCAGGCCCCAGTCCTTTCCCTGCCGGGTCCCCGCGACGTCGAGAACCCGGTCGGCGAGTCCGGAACTTTGCTGGCCTCGCTCACGGTGGCGGAAACGGCGGACTTGCTCCAGCGAGTTCCCGCCGCCTACGCCACCCAGGTCAATGAGGTCTTGTTGGCGGCCGTCAGCGAGGCACTCGGCCAATGGATCGGCGAAGGGGACCTGCTCGTCCACCTGGAGGGACACGGGAGAGAGCCGATGGTGCCGGGAACGGATCTCACCAGAACGGTGGGATGGTTCACCAGCATGTTCCCGTTCCGGCTTCCGCTTGCGACCGAGGGGGATATCGGGCGTCGCTTGAAGGGGATGAAAGAGGCCGTCCGTGCGGTTCCCCAGCGTGGAATCGGATACGGAATCCTGCGGTATCTAACCCGCGACCCCGACCTCGCGAACCAGCCCCGGCCCGAGCTGGTGTTCAATTATCTCGGACAGTTCGATCAGCTGGTGGCCGGCTCGAGCCTGCTCCGCTTCGCGCCTGAAGATCCGGGGCCCTGGTACTCTCCTCGGGGGCGGCGGCCGTACTTGCTGGAGATCAATTCGCTGATCCTGAACGGCCGCCTGGAATTCCGATGGACTTTCGCCCGTCGCTGGCAGGACGAGGCGGTGATCCAGCAGCTCGCCGGCGAAACGGTCACGGCGCTCCGTCGCATCATCCAGCACTGCCAGGACGCGGGAGTGGGGGGAAGATCCCCCTCCGATTTCCCCCTGGTTCGCCTCACCCAGGAGCAAGTAGATCGGCTCGCCGGGGACGGCCGCAACGCCGAGGACATCGGACCACTGGCTCCATTGCAGCGCCTATTCATTGCCACAGGCGGCGCCTCCGGCGATGTGGGATTCGAGCAGTGGCGCCTGGAAATCGAAGGGCCCCTGGACGAGGAACTGTTCCGCCGGGCGTGGGAGCGGGTCTCCCAGCGGCACGGGATCCTGCGAACGGCATTTCATTCGAGCGGGCTTCCAATGCCGGTGCAGGTCATTCTGCGGGAAACTCCTCTGTCTTTCGTCCTCCAGGATTGGCGATCGCTCGATCGGACCGATCAGGCTCGTCGAATGGACGACCTGCTGTCGCGCGACCGGGAGCAAGGCTTCGAGCTGGACCGGGCGCCGCTCCACCGCCTGGCATTGATCCGAACCGGAGAAACGCGCTGGACTCTGGTCTGGAGCAATCACCACCTGCTCCTGGACCGCTGGTCCTGGCCGATCGTGCTGAACGACGTTGGGCTGGTCTATCGCGCGCTGTGCGAAGGCCGCGAGCCCGAGCTCCCGGCCTCGGTCCCCTGGCGCCGATACCTGGCGTGGCTCGCTGAACAGGACCAGGCCGCAGCCGAGGCGTTCTGGAGCCGCGAACTTTCTGGAGTCAATCCTGCCCGCTTGAGAAGATTGCCCGGAGCCGGGGCTGGGAAGGGCGGGGAGGAACGCCTGGACCTGTCTCGCGAGGACGGCGCGGCGCTCAGCCAACTGGCCCGCGGGCTCCGGGTCACCCTCAACACCATCGTCGCGGCGGCCTGGGCGATCTGGCTCGGGCGCCGCACCGAACTGAGCGAGGTCGTGTACGGCGTCACGGTTTCCGGCCGGCCGGAAGCCATCCCGGGCATCGACCGCCTGGTCGGCATGTGCATCAACAACCTGCCGGTTCGGGTCCGACTCGATCCTGCCGAGCCGATCCGGGACTTTCTCCTGCGAATCGACGCGCGCCAGGCCTCCGTCGGCGACTTTTCCCACTCCGATCCTCTGGAGGTGCAACGGTGGAGCGGGCTGCCGTGGCACCAGCGGCTGTTTGAGACGCTCCTGGTATTCCAGCATCACGGCGCCGAGGAGGATTCGGCGAGCTGGATCGGCGATTCGGCCCGGGTTAGGTTCGTCCCGGTCGAGACCCGCACCAATTATCCCCTTGCCCTCACAGTCGGTGGCAAGGATGCAGTCTCGCTCCGATTGGC
>JBQTHV010000153.1:0-25348 GCA_052389555.1 Gemmatimonadales bacterium
GGAAGGCGACTGCGATGGCCACTGATCCACTCGTCCACACCGGCCGAGGTGAACGCGGGGGTCGAGTCGACCGAGGGCTGGAGGCCGAGTAGCTTCTGGAGCGTTTGGTAGCCATGTTGTAGCGTCACGCCTCATCTCTCGTTCATTGTCCCTTGGCCCCCTGGTTCCCATGACCTTCCAAACCCAGGTCGTTCCCGCCGGGCCTGAATCCCATTCCACCTCGCTCCTCATCATCGTTGTTCCTCAGGGCGCCCAGCCGGGATCCCTCGGCTCCCTCGACGCCAAGATCGGCGGAGCGATACAGCGCTGTTATGCCGCGGGGGATTTCACCGGAAAGAAGGATGAAACGACGCTGCTTTATCCCCCCACCGGACCTGCCCGCGTGCTGCTGGTCGGGACCGGCAAACCCCCCGATCCGCGGTCTGCGATCCGGCGCGCCGCAGCCGTGGGGGCCAAGCGCGCCCGGACCGTCGGCGTTCCGGAAGCTGCCGTGTACGTGACTTCCGAGGCGGCGGCGGGTTTGTCAGGAAAGGCGATCGGCCAGATCGCCGCCGAAGGGGCCGCCAAGGGAATATGGAATTTTGCTGATCTCAAGCAGCCCCCTGAGGAACCCAAGGCTCAGCTCGAGCGGATCGACCTCCTCGCCGCGTCCGATTCCGGATTTCGGGAAGGCCATGCCACGGGTGCGGCGATCGCTGCGGGTCAGGCCCTCTGCCGACGACTTCAGGTCCTGCCCGCCAATCACCTCCCGCCCCGCAAACTGGCCGACGCTGCCCTCGAGATCGCCCAGCGCGCGGGTCATGGCATCACCGTGCTTGACAAGGAGGCGATCGAGCGCGAAGGCATGGGTGCATTGCTGGCGGTGGCCCAAGGGAGCCGGGAAGAGCCTCGCTTCATCGCCATCGAGTATGCCGGCGCCGGCGGTGCACCGGTGGTCCTGGTGGGGAAGGGCGTTTCGTTCGACAGCGGCGGAATCTCGATCAAGCCGGCGCAGGGCATGGAAGACATGAAGTACGACATGTCCGGGGCCGCCGCGGTGCTCGGCACCTTCGAGATGCTGGGGAGGCTCAAGCCCAAGCTCGCGGTCGTGGGGTTGATCCCGTCCGCCGAGAACATGGTCTCTTCAACGGCAATGCGTCCCGGTGACGTGGTGAAGAGCCACCTCGGCAAGACGATCGAGGTCGTTAATACCGATGCCGAGGGACGGCTGCTGCTCTCCGATGCACTCTCCTACGCGCGCCGCTATGGACCGGCGTGCGTGATCGATATCGCCACGCTGACCGGAGCGATCAGTGTTGCATTAGGGCATTTCGCCGCCGGACTCATGGGTACGGATGAGGCCCTGAACCGGGAGTTGATCGAAGCCGGGCAGCGGGCCGATGAGCGGGTGTGGGAACTCCCCCTCTGGGACGACTACAAGGAGCTCAACAAGTCCGACATCGCCGACGTGAAGAACTCCGGAGGACGGGCCGGTGGCAGCATCACCGCCGCCTGGTTCCTGCGTGAGTTCGTCGAAGGAGGAGGGTTTCCCTGGGCACACCTCGACATCGCGGGAACGGCGTACACCGACCGCGAAGATCCGGCCACCGTCAAGGGTCCCACCGGGATGGGGGTCCGGCTTTTCAGCGAGTTCCTGCTCGCCCGCACGTGATCCGCCGGATCTGGATCGCTGCGGCCGCGATGACCGCGGTGGTCGCGGCTCCGGCCGCTTCCCAGGTCGTCGATACGGTCAGAGTCGATTCGCTGCGTCCTGACACGACCGATTACACCGCGCTGTTCCTGCGATCCCAGCAGGAAGCCAAGCGGCTCATCCCGGTGCCGCCGCGGATTGGCGGTGGGGCGCTCCTCCCGGCCAATACCCGCCACGTGTTCGATCGCGATTCGATAGCGTGGTTTGGCGCCGAGACTGTGGGAGATCTGCTCACCCGGATTCCCGGGGTCTTCCTGCTCCGGGGGGGCTGGATCGGCCGGCCGGAATTGCCCAACTACCAGGCGCACGGTGCCGCATCGGTGGAGTATCTGGTGGACGGGGTTCCCTACCTGCCGATCGGTCCGGACAGCGTGATGGTCGATCCTTCGGTGTTTCCGCTGAGCCTCATCGATCGGATGGAGATCGAACGGAGTCCGGGGCAACTCAGAGTCTGGCTGTTCACGCACCGGAACGACCGGGCCGCGCCCTATAGCCGGATCGGGATTGCGAGCGGGGACCGCCGGGTCGAGCGCTACCAGGGACAGCTCGAGAAGCGGGGGGTTCGCGGGCTGGGATTCGGCCTGGGCTTCGATCACTTGGGGGTGCCGGTCGAGAGCGGGTTAGGCGGATATACCAACACCCAGGGGACGATCCGGCTGGAATACGTGCCCACCGCGCGCGCCGGGGTGGAGGTTCGGTTCTGGCAGAACAGCCCCAACCGACAGCCGCAGCTCGCGGGCGCCGACACGATCAGCGCGCCTCGCCACGGCCGCCGGCGGGATCTCACCGCCCGGGCCTATTTCGCCGGCACCGACGGCCTGGGACCCCGGGCCGATCTCCTCTTCAGCCGGACCGAGTGGGTGGACGAGATCATTCCGGGCGACTCGATTCCCGAGATCAGCGAGACGCTGGATGACCAGGGCAACGTGATCGGGACGGACACGATCTGGACCGTGGAGAAGTACCAGCGGTCGCTCAATCAGGCGGGCGCCGTGTTAGGATACCGTCTCCCGGCGGCGGCCTTCGATGGCTCGGTGTTCTGGCGGTCCGACTGGACCCCGCTCGAGGCCCGGCTCCGGGCCAGCGTGGCACCGATTCGCTGGTTCTCGCTGAGCCTCGAGGGGGTGTATCAGAGCCACGACGGGGAGCGGACCAGCCGGTGGATGACGGCGCGCGGCGGGATCACCCTTCCGCTCGGCTTCTCGGCGGGCGCGGTCTGGCAATTCGGCAAGCAGGTGTTTCATCCCTCCCTGGTTGCTGACACCGCCCAGGAGCTCGATGACCGGAGCGTGATCGTTTCGTGGCGCAGCTCGTTCGCCGATCTGGAGGGGAGCTTTACCACGAACAAGACCTTCGCACCCGTCGCTTATGCGCAGTATCCCGGAATCGCGTTCATCACCCCATCGAGCGAGCTCTCCCGGAGCGATTGGGTGACCGCGGCGGCCCGGATCTCACCCCGACAGTGGATCTCGGTGAGCGGCTGGTTCAGCAATCCGGTCCGCACCACGCCCGAGGGACAGCCGCCCGAGCACGCGATGGTGGCGGCGACGATCCAGAGCAAGTTCCTGCCCACGTTCAAGAGCGGGATCTTCAACCTCAAGGTCCAGGTGAGCATGGAGCGGTGGGGCGCAGGAGTGCTCGGGCAAACGGCGGACAGCGTCGCGGTGACTATTCCCGCTACGACGTATTACCGAGGCTTTATCGGGATTCAGATCGGATCGTTCCTGGTCTGGTACAACCGATACAATATGCAGGGGAGCGATAACATCTTTCACGTCCCGGGGCTCTTGGTGCCGGGGTTTGCGAGTACGTTTGGGGTGCGATGGGAATTCAGCAACTAGAGGAGCTGGTGGCGGGTGGCAGGTGATAGGTGGCAGGCAGCGAGTAGAGAGGTTCATTCGCCATCGTCGGTCTTGTGGCAGCCGGCTTGAGAAACCCTAGGCGGACTAGCAGGACCAGGTACGTCTCGAGTTCTTTCACAGAGCCGTTCGCGATTCCGAGACTCCGGAGGTACTCCTTGAGGTGCCTTCGCCCTTTTCCTTCCGCGATGTTGGCAGGAATCGAAACGGCGGCCCGCCTCGCCTGCGATTGAAGGCCGAAGCGCTCGTCCGTTGGCAGTGCTTCCGTCAAGCGGTAGACATCTACTAGGTCCATGGCCTTAGCCCGCCACTACACTCCGCCCCTCTAACCCGTTAGATTCCCTCGCCTTATGCCTTCCAGCATGACCGGCTTCGGCTCGGCCGAAGGATCGGTGGCCGGGGGGATGCTCCGGGTCGAGATCCGGTCGGTCAATCACCGGTTTTTCAGCCTGTCGGCTCGGCTCCAGCCCGAGCTCGCGGCGGGGGAGACGGAGCTGCGCGACCGGCTTCGGCAGGAGTTCGAGCGGGGCCATTTCTCGGTTGCGGTGCGCTGGGTTATCGCGCCAGCTTCGGGAAACGGCCTGCGGGTTAATCCGGAGCGGGCGCGCGAAGCCGCCGCCCGGTTGCGCGAGGTTCAAACCGCCGCCGGGATCGGCGGCGAGGTCCCGCTGGAGCTGGTCCTGAGCCAGCCCGATGTCGTCGTGTCGAGCAACGGCGCCGAGCGGGCGGTCGAGTGGGCGGCCCTCGAGCCCATCGTCGCGGAAGCGGCCGCTCAGTGCCGGGCGGTGCGGCTCACCGAGGGACTGGTCCTGGCTCAAGAGCTTCGGGACCGGCTGACCGCGATCGCGGTCGAGGTAGAGCGGGTTAGGGCGCAGGCGCCGATCCGGGTCCTGGCCGAGCGAGACCGGCTCCGCCAGGCGGTGGCGCAGCTGCTCGAATCGCATCGGGTCGACGAGCAGCGCCTGGCGCAGGAAGTCGCGCTCCTGGCGGAGCGGCACGATGTGACCGAAGAGCTGGTCCGGCTGGGTGCTCACCTCGAAGCCTGCCGGGAGACGCTCCGGTCGGAGGGGGCAATCGGCAAGCGGCTGGGATTCCTGGCTCAGGAGCTGGGCCGGGAGATGAACACGATCGGCGCAAAGGCGAACGACGTGGTGATGCAGCACGCGGTGATCGCCATGAAGGGAGAGCTGGAGCGATTCCGGGAACAGCTCGAGAACTTGGAGTAACCCCGTTCCTGCTGGTCATCTCCTCTCCGTCGGGTGGCGGGAAGTCTACGATTGCGCGTCACCTGCTGGAGGCCCGCGAGGACGTCACCTACTCGGTGTCGGCCACGACCCGGCCCCGCCGCGCCGCAGAGGTGGACGGACGGCATTACCACTTCCTCGATCGGGACGAGTTCGAGCAGCGGGTTAGGGCGGGGGAGTTCATCGAGTGGGCCGAGTACGACGGCCACCTGTATGGCACCCTCCGGGCCGAGGTCGAGCGGGGCCTGGCCGCGGGGAAGCACGTTGTGCTGGACATCGATGTGGCCGGGGCGCGGCAACTGCGAGCGCGGTTCCCCGACTCGGTCCATGTGTTCGTGCTGCCGCCCTCGGCCGGCACGCTGGTGCAGCGTCTCCAGGGCCGGGCCACCGAAGAACCGCATGGAGTGGAGAGCCGGCTCGCGATTGCGATGCGGGAACTGGAGGCCGCACCCGAATATGACTATGTCGTGGTGAACGATGACTTCGTCGAAGCCGTCGCCCATGTGGCGGCGATCCTCGACGTGGAAGTGCGCCGGGTGAGCCGGCTCACCAACCTGAACCACGTGGTAGCAACCCTCCGGCGAGACCTCGCCGGGATGAAGGAGAAGCGAGACTAGCGATGGAGATCTTTACCCCGACCGACGCAGCGCGTAATGCGGGCACCAAGTACCGGTCCATTCTGGTGGCCGCGCGGTTCGCCCGATATCTGAACGAATTCCCCAAGGACCGCCAGATCCAGTGGGCCGAGCGGGAGCGGGTGACCAAGCTCACCACGCTCGCGATGCGCAAGCTGGTGTCCGGCGACCTTAACTTCCGGGAGCTCCGGCGCCGCCGATCCGAAGTGTAACGCCCCAGCACGGCTCGTTGGTCTGAGCCGCCTCGACCCCACCATCCTTGGCATGGCCACCAGCTTGGGAATACCCTTATCTGGGGATTCTGCCATGACCACCGCGGGGACCCGGCTTCGAATTCTCGGAGGTGTGGACCTCAGGGATGCGTCGGGGCGCGAGGTGCGGGCGGTCCTCACGCAGCCCAAGCGGCTGGCCCTGCTCGCCTACCTCGCTCTCGCAGGCCCCAAGCGGTTCATCCGGCGTGACACGCTCATCGCCCTCTTCTGGCCTGAATCGGACCAGGACGCCGCGCGCCACGCGCTGCGTTCTGCCCTCCACTTTCTGCGGCAGGCGCTCGGTGAGGACGTGTTCAGCAGCAGAGGACATGAGGAGATCGCGCTCGGCGAGACCGGGCCTTGGTGCGACGCGGTCGCGTTTCAGGAGGCGATAGTCGAGGGGAAGACGGCGGACGCGCTCCGGCTGTATCGCGGTGACCTCCTGGAGGGGATCTTCGTCGCCGAAGCTTCGCCCGAGCTGGAGCAGTGGCTGGACCAGGAGCGAGGCCGTTTACGCCGAATGGCAGCAGAAGCGGCCCTGGTGCTGGCGGAAGGCGCAGCGCGCGATGGGAACGTTGGGCTCTTGCGGCACTGGGCTTCGCGCCACCTCGAGCTCTCCCCCGACGACGAAGCACCGGTGCGGAGTCTCATGGCGATGCTGCTCCGGCTCGGGGACCGGGGGGGAGCGCTCCACCTCTACCAGGATTTTGCCTCGCGGCTCGCCCGTGATCTCGAGGTTAAGCCTTCACAGGAGATCCAGCGCTTCGCTGCAACGATTCGCGAGGTTACGCCGGTGCCAGCACCGATCGAGGCCGGAACGAACCAGCGGGGCGCGCCGACAGCTGTGCCAATGGTCCGGGAGCTCGCCCCACCGGAATCCCGGCGCCTCCGTGGCGGGTTACGTTGGGGCGTCGTCGGCGCGGTGGTCGTGGGCGCCATCGCAGTGGTCATTGGACTCCGGCGGCAGGTGCCTAACCCGATGCCCGTGCTTGCGGTCGGGACGATCGAGCCGGGCGCTCACCGACTCCGAGCGTCTCGCCGGCGTGCTCCGGGATCTTCTCGCGACCGACCTGGCTCGGGTCCAAGGCCTCCACGTGGTGAGCGAAGCCCGTCTCCTCGAACTCCTGGGGCAAATGGGTGTCTCAGAGGAAACCCCCGCCGCTCGGACCGAGGCCGCCCGGCGGTCCGGTGCCAGAGAACTGCTGGAAGGGGTGCTCTACCAACGGAGTCCGACGCAGCTCCGCCTCGATCTGCGCCGGGTCAATCTCGCAACCGGCCTCCTTCAGGGTTCTGTTTCAGCTGAGGCCGCGGACCTCTTCTCGTTGGCCGACAGCGCGACCGTGGCACTCGGTCGGTCCTTTGGGCGCGAGGCCGCGTCAGATCCGCTGTCCCGAGTCACCACGACCTCGCTGGTAGCACGCCGGTTCTACGAGGAAGGCCTGCGGGCCCACTACCAGGGTGATCATGCCCTCGCCTTGCGGCTCCTGCGATCGGCATTGAACGAGGA
The DNA here is from genome assembly GCA_052389555.1 of Gemmatimonadales bacterium. Classification (GTDB taxonomy): domain Bacteria; phylum Gemmatimonadota; class Gemmatimonadetes; order Gemmatimonadales; family GWC2-71-9; genus JABFSM01. The sequence goes on from JBQTHV010000153.1 coordinate 7,187, forward strand.
CTCGACGTTCGCTATGGCGGCATATTACGCCGCGGCAGCGGCGGGTTTGGTGGAGCCGTCGGCTGCACCTGAGCTGATGCTGCAGGCGCGGCGCGTTGCGTTTAACAAACCGGAGCGGGAGCGCCTGATTATCACCGTCGGCTGGGCCCAGCTCGCCAACGATCCGTCCGTGCTTGCCGTCGCTGAGTCCCTCGCCTCCCGGTTTCCAGCCGAGCCCGATGGAGAATACGGGTTAGGCTACGCGCTATTCTGGTCCGGCGAGCTGAAGCCGGCGATCGTGCATCTCCAACGAGCGGTCACGATGAGCGGTGCCGGGCATGACGCGCTCCAGACCATCGTGTATGCATACACCGATCAGGGAGACTGGCAGATGGCGGAAGCCACGGCCCGGGAGTGGGTGGCTCGTCAGCCACAGTCGGCCTCGGCCTGGCATGTCCTCTCGTTTTTCCTCGAAGGAGCGGGTCGCGCCGCGGAGGCGTTGGAGGCCCAGCGCCGGGTCGTGGAGTTGCTTCCGAGTGCAGCGCGAGACTGGGAGCTTCTGCGAATTCGGCTGGCGATCCGAGCTGGTGACTTCGACCTGGCAGACCGCCTGCTCGCCGGTCAGTTCGGCACGCCCGGCATCCCGGAGTCCGAAAGACTCTGGTGGATGGTCATCAACCTCCGGAACCAGGGCCGCATGCCTGAGGCGCTGGAATTCGCCCGGCGGTACAGTCGGATCCAGGAGACTGCCGGTGAGTACGGGGCTCGGCTGCCCGAGGCGCAGGTACTCTTCGAAAGCGGCCACTTCCGAGAGGCTGCGCGTCTATTCGAAGAGCTTGCGACCGCCATTCTCCGGCCCCCACCAGACTCTGGACTCGCGCTGTTCGGTAGCCAGGCCAGAGGAGCGAGCTGGAACCTCACCCACGCCGGAACGGCTTGGGCAGCTGCGGGAGACACGACCAGGCTTCGGGTTCTGGCAGACAGCGTGCTGCATCTCGGTGCGCGCAGCGCGCTCGGCCGCGACCGGCAGCTGCACCTCTACCTCCGCGGCCTCCTGGCTAACGCGCGCCGACAACCGGAGGAAGCGGAGGCGATGTTCCGTCGGGCCCACGTCGCTTCGTTTGCGGGATTCAGCCGGATCAACCTGGAGCTCGGCAGACTCCTGATCGCGCGGGGGCGAGCATGGGAGGCTGCCGCGACGATCCGCACCGGACTCCAGGGTGATCTCGAGGCCAGCAATTATTACGTGACCCACCGGGAATTGCACCGGGAGCTGGCCCGTGCCTTCCGCGCCGCGGGCATGCTAGATAGCGCCGCGGCGCATGTGAGGTGGGGAAGGACTGGGAGCTGACTCTAGGTCGTCTCATTTCGGTGATCGCCCCAATTGAGCCACCGGGAACGCAAGAGCCGGGTCGAAAACCTCTACTTGACTCGGGTCCGAATCCCCTGCTCCTCCGATGACCAAGACCTTGCCGCTGGTCAGCCTTACTGCTGCGTGATCCGTGTGCCCACCAGCAAGGGTTCCTGTCTCGGACCAAGTGCCGGTTGCGATATCGTAGATCTCGGCACTCCGCAACGCTGGACCGGTGGGGCATTGCGTGCCGAAGGCTGAGGCCGAGGAGATCAAGCGCAAGTAATCATGACAATCCTGGGCGGGAGCCCAGCCGCCGGCTACGAGCACCGTGCCATTGAGCAGTGCCGTGGCCGTGTGCGCTTCCCGCGCCCACTTCATCGGCCCCGTGGGAGTCCAGACCCCGGTACCTGGGTCATAAATTTCGGCGCTTGACTCGGCCGTCGACCAGTTGCTGAGGCCGCCCACGACCAGGGCTCGGCCGTCCCGTAGCAGTGCCATCTGGGGATACATGCGAGGCATCACGAGATCACCGGTGGGAGCCCAGGTTCTGGTTCCTGGGTCGTAAGTCTCTGACCTTTGCAACGAGCTGCGGGCTGGCGTACCTTCCGCGGGCGCCCCCCGCGATCAGCACGCTCCCGTTCCCCAGTATGGTGCTGGTGAGGCCGGCTCCTCGCGCCGCATTCATATCCCCGGCTGCGGTCCAGGTGCCGGTAGTGGGATCGTAGATCTCTGAGGAATCCATCGGGTTAAGCTCCGCTCCCCCACCCGACCCTCCGGCCACTAATACCGTCCCATCTGGCAAGAGTACCGCCGAGTGTTCAGCCGGGGCCGATGAAGTCCACGTAACGGATCGCGCCAGCAGATTGCCTTGGGCATCTTGCACCCGAGCGTAGAGCTGTCGGGTCGAGCCCGCGATCACATTGAATGAGCCGGGCTGGATGGTGACTGTGGCTACTGGGGCAGTGGGCGGAGGAGGTGGCGGTGGGGCGACCGTTTCTCCTCCACTGCATCCCAGATGGATCGCGGCCGAAAAGCAGACCAGGCCCAAGCGGGCCTCGAGACTTGCACGAGATCTCTGCATAGTGTCCTCCCGAACCAGGGTTCCACGCGAATCTCGAGTAGCCTCGTCAGCCTGGTGTCCTTCGACTGTCACTTGCTGGATGACACTGCAGATGAGCCGACGTAACGGCTAAGTTGAAGGGTCACGTTGCGTGTCGCGCTGGAACCTCAACTCATCAATCACAAGTGACTCTGGACGAAGCGGCTAAACGCTACCTGCGGATTCAGGCCGAGCTCGGCGGTCGCGAAGTCATAGTGTCCGACCGTGCGCTGTGCGGCGCGCGAGTGGGGCCCTCCTCGAGCGCATCTGGCGCCGCACCGGTTGAGGGTCGAGGCCCGCCAAGTCCCGCGGCGCCCATAGCGCCCTCCGGGGGCCCCATCTCGCGCGCCCCCACCACTGTCAGATCTGAGGCGCGAAGGACGGGGTCGTCTGAGGGCGCTCCCAGCGCCGCCGACCTGTCCCGTTCGAAGAACTATCCCGCAGCGGCGCTGCTTGCGCCCGAAGCCGACTCCGTCCAAGCGCCCCGCAAAGGACCGAAACGCGGCTGGCAAGATGGCGCCCCGCCGATTCCGATCGAGGCAGGCATCATGGTCGATGCGCCACAACGCACTCTGTTGGAAATCCCACCTGAGTGGAACACACTGGATGAGGTGAGCGCGGCTATCTCGACGTGCCGCAAGTGCTTCCTCTGCGAGGGACGCACCAACACCGTCCCCGGCGAAGGTCATCCAAGAGCCGGTATCATGTTCGTGGGCGAAGGCCCCGGTCAGGTCGAAGACCAAACCGGGCGTCCCTTCGTAGGCCGTGCCGGCGAGCTGCTCGATCAGATCATCAAAGCGGTCGGGCTTGAGCGCGACGAGGTTTTCATCGCCAACGCGGTCAAGTGCCGGCCTCCCGGTAACCGCAAGCCATTGCCCGACGAGATCGCTGCGTGCATGCCGTACCTCGAACGCCAAATCGAACTGATCAAACCGAAGGTCCTGGTTGCCCTGGGCTCGACGGCGGCCGAAGCCCTGCTCCTGGCCCGCCGCAGTCTCGCCGAGTTGCGTGGTCGAGTACATTCCTATCGCGGCATTCCGCTGGTGGTGACCTATCACCCCGCGGCCCTCCTTCGCAACCCCAATTGGAAGAAGCCCGCCTGGGATGACATCCGTATCGCCCGACAGCTTCTCGACCGTTGAGCAAACCCTCCGCTCCATCCCCTGGAGTGCGGAGGCAGAACAAGCGGTTCTCGGCGCGATGCTGCTCGATCAGGACGCGGCGCTCACCGCGGGCCAGATGCTCGAGCACTCGATGTTCTATCGGGATGCCCACCGGCGGCTTTTCCGGGCGATGGTGGCGCTCACCGAAAACCGCGTGGTCATCGACCACGTCACCCTGCGGGACGAACTGCTCCGGCGCAACGAGCTCGAGCTGGTCGGCGGGGTCGAGTACATCGCGGAGCTGGTGGATGCCGTGGCGACGCCGGCCAACCTCGAGCACCACGCCCGGATCGTCCGCGACAAGGCGGTACTCCGTCGGCTGATCGAAGCTTCTACCGGCATCATCCAGCAAGCCTACGAGGGCCGGCAGGCGGCCAACGAGCTGCTCGACGAGGCGGAAGCGCGGATCTTCCGGATCTCCAAGCACCGGCGACAAGAGGACTTCACCCGAATCAAGGAGATGCTCTGGGAGGCGATGGAGCGCATAGAATCGCTCCAGCGTGGCGGTGTTTCGGTTACCGGGGTGCCCAGCGGCTTCCGAGATTTGGATCAGTTGACGTCCGGCTTCCAGCGATCGGACCTGGTCATCGTGGCCGCGCGGCCATCCATGGGTAAGACTGCTCTGTGTCTCAACATCGCGGCCAACGCCGCACTTCAGAAGAATGGAGTGGCCATCTTCTCGCTGGAGATGGCGAAGGACGCGCTGGTTCAGCGGATGCTGTGTTCCGAGGCCCAGATTGACAGCCAGGCGGTTCGCCAGGGCCGGATCAAGGAGGCGGACTACACCCGCCTGGCGCGAGCCTCAGGGGTCCTGCAGGGGGCGCCGATCTGGATCGACGATACCCCCTCGCTCACCCTGTTGGAAATCCGCGGCAAGGCCAGACGGCTTCGGGTCGAGAACGAGATCGGGCTCATCATCGTGGACTATCTCCAGCTCATGCGGAGTCCCGAGTATTCCGAGAACCGGGTCCAGGAGATCTCCGACATCTCCCGGTCGTTGAAAGCCCTCGCTCGCGAACTCGAGGTGCCGGTGATCGCGCTTTCCCAACTCTCTCGGGCCTCCGAGCAGCGTGGGGGGGACCGGACTCCGCTCCTCTCCGACCTCCGCGACTCGGGGGCGATCGAGCAGGACGCCGATCTCGTGATCTTCATTCACCGGGCCGAGATGTACAAGGATCTTCGCGAGAAGGCCGAGCAGAAGGGCGAATCGGTCGAGGGGATCGCCGAAGTTCACCTCGCGAAGCACCGGAACGGTCCCACCGGCTCGCTCAAGTTGTACTTCCACCGCCAGTTCACCCGGTTCGACAACTTCTCGGACCGCGAGGCGCCCTAAGATGGCCCGTCCGCGCTCGGTCTATCGCTGCGCCGAGTGCGGCCACGATCACCCGAAGTGGGTGGGCCGTTGCGAGGCGTGCGGGGCGTGGAATACGGTCGCAGAGGAGCCCGTGGCGAAGGGCGTACGGAGCGTACGGGGCGGACAGGGCGCCCGAGGCGGACGCGGGAACGCCCTGAACGCCTCGTCCGTCCCGTCCGCCCTGTCCGCCATCGAGCCGTCGCGTCTCGTTCGCTGGAATACCGGGCTCGCCGAATTCGACTTCGTCCTGGGTGGCGGTATCGTGCCCGGCTCACTCGGCCTGATCGGTGGGGAACCGGGCATCGGCAAGTCGACGCTCCTGCTGCAGGCCTCAGCACGACTACGCGCAGCGGGCCGGCCGGTTCTGTACGCGAGTGGCGAGGAGTCACCCGAGCAGATCCGCATGCGGGCCGATCGTTTGATCGAAGATGCTGGCCCGGTCCTCGTACTCGGCGAGACCCGCCTCGGGGCGATCCTGGACGGGACGCTCGCGAGCAAGGCCGATCTGCTGGTACTCGACTCGATCCAGACCGTGTACACCGAAGAGTTGGAGTCTGCGCCCGGCAGCGTGGGCCAGGTCCGTGAGTGTGCCGCGCGGCTCATGCGATTTGCCAAGGAGACGGGCACGGCAGTCGTGGTCGTGGGTCACGTCACCAAGGGGGGAGCCATCGCCGGCCCGAAGACCCTCGAACACATCGCGGACACGGTGCTCTATTTCGAGGGAGAAAGCACCCTCGACTACCGGTTGCTCCGGGCCACCAAGAACCGGTTTGGCTCGGTCGATGAGCTGGGGGTGTTCTCGATGACGGAGCGCGGCCTCGCGGCGGTTGCCAACCCGTCGGCCGTGTTTCTCGCCGCCCGCTCCCTCGACAACTCCGGGAGCGCTGTCACCGCGCTCATTGAAGGAACCCGGCCCGTGCTGGTCGAGGTGCAGGCGCTGACCTCGCGCTCGAGTTACGGTGTTCCCCAGCGGGTGGCCACCGGTATCGACGCGCGCCGGCTCGCGGTCCTCCTGGCGGTCCTGGAGATGCGCGGCGGGGCGAGCTTTGCCCAACTCGATGTGTTCGTGCAGGTCACCGGGGGGGTGCGGCTCCGGGAACCCGGTGGGGACCTTGCCGTCGCGGCAGCGCTCCTGTCGAGTCTTCACAATCGTCCCACGCCGGCCGACGCCCTGTTCCTGGGAGAGATCGGGTTAGGCGGGGAGATTCGTCCAGTTTCGGCCCTCGATCGTCGTCTCGCGGAAGCAGGACGTCTTGGGTTCCGTCGCGCATTCTGTTCCAGCCGGCAGGTCACCGAAGCACCGAGCAGCGATCGCCGAGCGCCGAGTGCCGAGCCACGAGTCACGGGACACCGCGCCACTGTTCCCCTCAATCATGTCGGCGAGCTGGTCCGACACCTTGCAGCCTGACGTCGGTGTTATCATTGCCGCCGCCGGTCAGGGTGAGCGGCTGGGCGGCTCGGTTCCCAAGCAGTTTCAGCCGATCGCCGGAGTGCCGATGGTACTTCGGGCGATCCGACCGTTCCTGGCTCATCCGGCCGTCGTCGAGGTGGTGGTGGTGCTGCCGCCCGATCGCGATGGGCCGGGTATCCCTCCGTGGCTTGCAGACCTCTGTGGAGATCGGCTTCGGGTTGTAGCCGGCGGTGCAACCCGGACGGAGTCAGTCGCGGAAGGGCTTCGCGTGCTGAGCCCCACCTGCTCGGTCGTCCTGGTGCACGATGGAGCGCGCCCGTTTCCGGATCCCGATGTCATCAGTACCGTGATTGAGGTCGCTCGGCGTGGCCAGGGAGCAGTGGCTGCGGTTCCCGTTACCGACACGCTCAAGGAAGCCGAGCCATCAGAGACCGAGCGCCGAGTGCCGAGCGCCGAGCCACGGGTTGTCATCCGGACTCTCCCGCGTACGAGCTTATGGCGCGCCCAGACCCCGCAAGGGTTCCCCCGCGCGCTGCTCGAGCAAGCGTATGCCCGCGCTAGGGCCGAGCGCACGAGGGCTACCGACGACGCCGCCCTGATCGAACGGATCGGTGGGAAGGTGCTCTTGATTCGCGACTCTGCCATCAACCTCAAAGTCACTGATCCCGATGATCTCCAGCTCGCTGAAGCCTTGGCGCGCGGCCTTTCCGGCGGCGGGTAGTCGGGCGGTCTCGGTGCTTCCCTTCCGCACCCCGGAAGATGCCGACCGCGTGGCTCCCGCGGTCCGGGAACATCTCGCGCGGCACCGGGTGCTCGGGTATCCCACGGAGACCGTTTATGGACTGGGCGGCGCCCCTGATGCAGAGTCGCTCGCCGCACTCGCCGCCCTCAAGGAGCGGCCTGCGGGCAAGCCGTTTCTCCTGCTGGTCGCGAGCCGGGCGATGGCCGCGGAGGCTGGACTCATGTTCACTCGCGCAGCCGACGCGCTTGCCAGAGCATTCTGGCCGGGTCCGCTCACCCTGGTGCTGGCCGGGGGAGAAGGGAAACTGCCCGATGGTCTGCGTGGGCCGGAAGGGGGCATCGCAGTGCGCCACACCTCGCACCGGGCGGTCGCGCGGCTCATCGAACTGCTGGGAGAACCCCTCACGTCGACGTCGGCGAATCTCCCGGGCGAGCCTCCGGCCGCGGGTGCCGAGCAGCTCGTGACGCTATTCCGGCCGGCCTCCGAGCGGGGCGAGCTCCTGGTCCTCGACGGCGGGCCGCTCGGCAATGTTCCCCCTTCCACCATCGTGGACTGCACCGGACAGGAGGCCCGCCTGGTTCGCGAGGGAGCGCTCCGGCGGGCGGAGCTCCGCCGCGCGGTAGGGAGGCTCGCCCCCTGATGCGCATTCTGTTGGTTTGCACCGGCAACACCTGCCGCAGTCCGATGGCCGAGGCGCTCCTAACCCGCGCCATCGCGAACGCGGGCCTCGCCAAGGTCGAAGTGGAATCGGCCGGTATTGGGGCCTGGGAAGGATCGGCGGCATCGGAAGGCGCCTATCTGGTGATGCTGGAGCGCGGCTATGACCTCTCCGCCCACCGGGCCCGAGCGCTCACCAAAGAGTTGGTGAATCGCGCCGACCTGATTCTCAGCATGGGTCGGTCCCACCTCGCGCGGGTCAGAGAGCTGGGTGGGGGAAAGCGGGCCCATCTTCTCGCGGAATTCGCCGGCCGGGATCCCGACCCGGCGGAAATCCGCGACCCCTACGGCACCGACCTGGACGCCTACCGCGAGACCTTTCGGGATCTGAGTGACCTGATTCCCAGTGTGGTGCGCCGACTCGCCGGAGCCGCTTGATGCAGATCGGTGGCTCGACGCGGGTGTTTGCCTTGCTGGGAGATCCGGTGACCCATTCGCTCTCTCCCGCGATGCAGAATCTCGCCTTTCGCGCCATGGGACTCGATGCCGTCTATGTGCCCATGCGGTGCTCCGCGGCGGCGATCCCGCCGCTCATGGTGACGCTCGCCCGACAGGGCGGGGGAGGGAACGTCACCATCCCCCACAAGGAGGCGGCCGCCGAAGCGCTGGTGGCGCTGGGCGGCCCGCCGCTGGCCGTGTGCAACACGTTCTGGGCGACCAACGGAGCCCTCGAGGGGGCGGAGACCGACAGCGATGGGATCCTCGCCGCGCTTGCCGGGTTAGGCGCACCCAGCGGGGCCTGGTGTATCATCGGGACCGGAGGAAGCGCCCGGGGGGCCCTGCGCGCTGCTCGCCGGGCCGGGGCGCCGCTCGCGGTCGTGTCGCGGTCGCCGGAACGGGCTGTCCGGTTCGAGCAGGCGGCAAAGGAAGCCGGCGTGAACCTGGCTGCCCGGGAAGCGTGTCAGGTCGTGATCAACTGCACGCCGCTGGGAATGGCCGATGGCGATCCCTTCCCCCTCGGACTCGACCACATCCCCCGGGGCGCAATAGTCCTCGACCTCGTCTATCGCCGGGGCGAAACAGCATGGGTGCAAGCTCTGCGGGAGGCGGGGATCACCGCCCTGGACGGCCGCGTGGTTCTGGTCGAGCAGGGGGCCGCGTCCTTCGAGCTCTGGTTTCCAGGTGTGCCGGCCCCTCGCGAGGTGATGCGTGCTGCAGTCCGGGCGGCGTTGGGCTGAGATCCGCCGGACGCTCGAGGAAGCGGAGCGGTGGCTGCTCCCTGGGGCGTGTTTGCTCTGCGGAGAAACGAGTGGCGGCGACGCCGCAGGCGGTCAGACGGTCAGACGGTCAGACGGTCAGGGTGCCATTGATCCACTGGTCTGCTCGACCTGTCTCTTCCGCCTCTCGTCGTTGCCCTACCCGCAGTGTGAACGATGTGGCCAGCCAGTGACGCCGGGCATCGCCTGCCGACTGTGCACCGGTTGGCCGGAGGGACTTGGCGGTGTGAAGAGTGCCGTATGGCTGGATGACCCGGCGCGGCACGCGGTTCACCTGCTCAAGTATGGAGGCTGGTTCCGGATCGCCGAATCCCTTGCGGAGGTGATGGACTCGCGGATCCCCGGGTTAGGCTCGGCAATCCGCGGTCTGCCGAGCCGCCGAGCTGCCGAGCCGCCGCCCCCCCCCGGCCGTCCAGCCGTCTTGCGGTCCGTCCGTCCGGTTCTGGTCCCCATTCCTCTGAGCGCCGCTCGCGAACAGATCCGCGGCTACAACCAGGCCATGGTCCTGGCTCGCGCCGTGGGCCAGCGGACCGGCTTGATGGTTCGCGCCTCGCTTGGTCGGAACCGGGACACGGGCACCCAGACTGCGCTCACGCCGGAAGAGCGACGCGCCAATCTGGCCGGCGCGTTTACCGTAGCCGGGACTGCGCCGCGCATCGCGATTCTGGTGGATGACGTGTTCACGACCGGCGCGACCCTGGCGGAGGCCGCCGGAGTACTGCTCCAGGCCGGCACGGCGGAGGTGACCGCGGTGACCTTTGCCCGGGCGGTGCGGCCGCTGGATCCGGCATCGTCTCTCTCCGTCCAGTTATAATCTCTGGGCGCTCCGCCGAGCCGAGTCCCGAGTGCCGAGCGCCGAGAACCGGGGAATCAGGGGGAGGGGGGACATGGCCAAGAAGCGGGTTGCGATCAATGGGTTTGGACGCATCGGGCGCAATGTGGTTCGCGCTGCGGCCGTTTCAGGTGAGGGCGACCTCGAAATCGTCGCGGTCAACGACATCACCGATACCAGGACCCTTGCCCATCTCCTCAAGTACGACTCGGTGCACGGGCGGTTCCCGGGTACGGTCGCGCCGGGCGCCGACGGAATCCACGTCAACGGCCGGGTGATCAAGGTGCTGGCCGAGAAGGATCCGGCGCTCCTGCCGTGGAAGGAGCTCCGGATCGATTTCGTGCTCGAGTCGACCGGTCGGTTTACCGATCGGGACAGCGCCGCCAAGCACCTCGCCGCCGGCGCGCGTAAGGTGGTGATCTCGGCCCCGGCCAAAAAGGACGATCTCACGGTCGTCTATGGGGTCAACCACACGGTCTACGATCCCGACCGCCATCACGTGATCTCCAACGCCAGCTGCACCACCAACAGCGTGGTGCCGGTCGTCGCGGTGCTGCACGAGAGGTTCCGGATCGTGCATGCATTCATGGCCACGATCCACGCCTACACCAACGACCAGCAGGTCCTGGACCTGCCCCATCGGGACCTGCGGCGCGCCCGCGCGGCTGCCCTCTCGATCATTCCAACTACGACCGGTGCCGCCAAGGCCACCTCGCTCGTGATCAAGGAACTTCAAGGGAAGATTGACGGACTCTCCTATCGGGTGCCGGTGAGCGATGGGTCCATCATGGACCTCACTGCGGTGGTCGAGAAGGCCACCACGGCGGAAGCGGTGAACGGCGCGTTCCGCCGGGCTGCCGAGGGGGCGCTCAAGGGTATTCTGGATGTGAGCGACGAGCCGCTGGTCTCGGCGGATTTCGTGGGGAACCTCATGTCGAGCACCGTTGACGCCGCGCTGACTCAGGTGATCGGGGGGACCCTGGTGCACGTAGCGAGCTGGTACGACAACGAGATGGGCTACTCGGCGCGCTGTCTCGATCTGTTGCGCTATCTGGGAACCCGGGACGGATGAAGCGAACCCTCGCCTCGCTCGACGGCTCTCGGCTCCAAGGCCTGCGGGCGCTGGTGCGGGTGGACTTCAACGTGCCGCTCAAGAATGGCCAGGTGGCCGACGATACCCGGATCCGTGCCGCGCTGCCGACGATCCGGTACCTCAGGGAGAAAGGGGCGCGGGTCGTGCTGCTCTCCCATCTGGGCCGGCCCAAGGGCGCGCCCGATCCGCAGTACTCGCTCCGGCCGGTGGTGCGCCCCCTGGAGAAGCTGCTGGGCTGCCCGGTCACGTTCATCGAGCATCCCGAGAGCGAGGCCGCGGTGACGGTCACGCGGCAGCTTCCGCGGGGCGGTGTGGCGCTCGCCGAAAACACCCGCTTCTATCCGGGCGAAGAAGAGAATGCTCGGGGCCTGGCGGAGCGATTTGCCGGGTTAGGAGACTTGTTCGTCAATGACGCTTTCGGCGCGGCCCACCGGGCGCATGCCAGCACGGAGGCGGTCGCCCATCTCCTCAAACCGGCGGTCGCAGGTTATCTCATGGAGAAGGAGCTGGCCTGGCTCGGGGATGCCCTCCGGAATCCGGCCCGGCCGTTTCTTGCCGTGTTAGGCGGAGCCAAGGTGAGCGACAAGATCGGCTTGATCGAGCACTTGTTGCCCCGGGTCGATGCGATCCTGACCGGCGGGGCCATGGCGTGCACCTTCCTCAAGGCCATGGGGCTCGAGGTAGGCCGGTCCCTGGTCGAGGATGACAAGCTGGACGTGGCCCGCCGGCTCATCGATACCGCGGGGGACAAGCTGATCCTCCCGAGCGGAGTGGTGGTCGCGCCGGATCTCCTGGAAGCGGTGACCGCCATGTCGGTCCCCCGCGACCGGATCCCCATTGGCTTCGGGGTCTACGACATCGACCCGGTGACCGCGCGCGATTACTCGGCCCGAATCCTGAGCGCCGGCACGGTGTTCTGGAACGGGCCCATGGGGGTATTCGAGACGCTGCCCTTCAATGCGGGCACCAAGAGCATCGCCCTGGCAATGGCCGAGGCGACCCTCCACCGCACCGTGACGATCGTCGGTGGGGGCGATTCTGCCGCGGCCCTGACGCAGCTTGGCCTCGCCGACCAGGTGACCCACGTCTCGACCGGCGGGGGCGCCGCCCTCGAATTCCTGGAAGGGAAGGTCCTGCCCGGCGTGGCGGCGCTCGACGACGCGTGAGTCCGGCTCGCCGCCTGCTCTTCGCCGCCAACTGGAAAATGAACCTCGGCCCCGCGGAGGCCCGGACCTACGCGGCGCGATTCCGCCTCCGGTATCGCCCGGCGCCGGAGCGGGAAACCTGGTTCTTTCCGCCCGCGGTGAGCCTGGAGGCCGCCGCGCGCGCATTCGACGGGGCCCCTAACACGCTGATCGGAGCCCAGGACATCCACTGGGAGCCCAAGGGCGCTTTCACTGGGGCGACGTCGGCCGGCCTGGCAAAGGCGGCCGGGGCAGGGGCGGTGCTCATTGGACACTCGGAGCGGCGCGACGTCTTCGGGGAGATCGATGCCGACACCGCCAAAAAGCTGGCCGCGACGCTTCGGGAAGGGCTGGTCCCGGTCCTCTGTGTGGGAGAGAGCCTGGCCGAGCGGGAGCGGGGCGAGACCGACGCGGTGGTGCGCCGCCAGCTCCTGGCGGCGATGGACGGCCAGGCACCTAGCGGGTTAGGCGGCCTCGTGGTCGCCTACGAACCGGTCTGGGCCATCGGGACCGGCCGCAACGCGACCCCGGCGGATGCGGCCCGGGTCCATGCGGGATCGCGCCGGTTGCTCGCGGAGCGCGGGATCCAAGGCGTCAGAATCCTCTACGGCGGGTCGGTGAATCAGGGCAACATTGACGGCCTGCTGGCCGAGCCGGAGATCCAGGGGGTGCTCGTCGGGGGGGCGAGCCTCGACCCGGACGGGTGGGCCGAGATCTGCTCGGTCTCGCTATGAGCTCGCGGCGCGCTCGACTTCGGGTCCACTGCTTTTCGATCTCCCTCGATGGCTATGGAGCCGGACCGCGGCAGGACCGCCATGACCCGCTCGGCGTCGGCGGCGAGGCGCTGCACGAGTGGCAAGTCGCGACGCGCACGTTCCACGAGATGCAGGGTAAGGCCGGGGGCACGGGCGGGATTGACGATGATCTCGTGAGGCGAGGCTTCGAGGGCATCGGGGCGTGGATCCTCGGGCGCAACATGTTCGGTCCGATCCGCGGACCCTGGCCCGATGAGAGCTGGCGCGGCTGGTGGGGCGAGAACCCGCCGTATCACGTTCCGGTCTTCGTGCTGACCCACCATCCGCGGCGCTCGCTCGAGATGGCCGGCGGAACTGTGTTCCACTTCGTCACCGGCGGGATCCAGGAAGCCCTGGAGCGCGCGGCCCAGGCCGCACGAGATCAGGATATCCGCCTGGGCGGCGGGGTCTCCACGATTCGGCAGTATCTCGAGGCCCGGCTGGTGGACGAGATGCATCTGGCCATCGCGCCCGTGCTGCTCGGATCGGGCGAGCACTTGCTGGGCGAGCTCGACCTGCCTGGACTGGGTTACGCCTGTACGGAGCACGTTCCCGGTGGCAAGGCAACCCACGTCGTCATCACCAAACGCGACTGACGCCGGCCGTGAAAAAGGCCCGAACGGTCTTTATCACGGGGGGAACCGGCTTCATGGGCCGGGCGCTGATTGGCGAGCTGCATGCGCGAGGACACGCGGTGCGCGGATTGGCCCGGCCGGAGTCGCGCGGACGGCTGCCGGCCGGTGCGGTTCCCGTGGTGGGCAATGCGCTCGATCCGGTGACATTTCAGGGTGCGGTCGCGCCCGCTGACACCATGGTGCATCTGGTCGGCGCGCCGAATCCCGGTCCCTGGAAAGCCGCCGAGTTCAGACGCATCGATCTGGAGTCGCTCAAGGCTGCGGTCACCGCCGCCCGGCACGCCGGGGTTCGCCACTTCGTCTACGTGAGTGTAGCCCAGCCGGCGCCGATCATGCGGTCGTACATTGGGGTTCGGCAGGAAGCGGAGCGGATGCTGCAGCAGAGTGGGTTGCCGGCCACCGTCCTGCGCCCGTGGTATGTCCTGGGCCCGGGTCGCCGCTGGCCCATCGTGCTGCTCCCGATCTATGCCGTGCTAGGAGCCTTGCCACCCACCCGCGCTGGGGCCCGTCGCCTCGGCCTGGTGACCCGGGACCAGATGGTCGCCGCCCTGGTGTACGCCGTCGAGAACCCGGCAAGCGGGTATCGGGTGGTCGAGGTTCCCGAGATTCAGTTGGCCGCCGCCGGCCCAGTAGCGGGTTAGGACATCGATGGACTGGTTCATCAAGGCGTTCATCCGGGCTTCGCTCTTCTGGTTCGCTGCCGGAATCGGACTGGGGGTAGCGATGGCGGTGCATCCGGCGTGGGTCCTCTACCGTCCGGCCCACGCGCACCTCAACGTGGCGGGCTTTCTCACGATGCTGGTGTTCGGAGTTGGGTACCAATTGCTCCCGCGGCTGTTCGGGCATTCCCTCTACAGTCGCCGGCTGGCCGTGGCGCACCTGATCCTGGCCAACGCAGGTCTCGGCGGCCTGGTCGCCGGATTCCTGGTGAGGCCGCATCGGTGGGTTCCTGGTCAGTGGCTCTCCGCGGCGGGGGGAATCCTGTTCGCGGTGGGGGCGGTCTGCTGGCTCTGGAATCTCTGGCGGACCTTTGGACTGGCCGACGCGCGGCAGCGGATGAGACAGCAGCCCGGCGGTACCCGGCTGCCGACCCTGGACGAGTAGCGGGCGCATGATCGCGACGACCTCGCTCCTCTCGACGCTGGTTTCCCTCGCCGCCTTTCTCCTGGGCCTCTCCCTGCTGGTCCAGGTGATCCAGGAGGTCTATAAGTACCTGACCAGCAGCCGGTCCCGCTCGTACGAACGCGTGTTGGTCGATTTCCTGGGACCCCACGCGTTGCACCTCAAACGGCTCGGCTCGCTCCCGGATCTCCAGGCCCGAGGACCCTTCCAGTTCCTGCGCCGCCGGCCCACCGGGCGGCTCCAGCCGATGGACCGGGAAACCTTGATAGCGGCTCTCGAGCGCACCGCGGCGCCCTGGATCCAGCGCGCGCTTCGGGCGCTCCATCTCGAAGCCGGTATCCAGCACGGGGTGCCCGGCCGTCCGACCCCGTCATGGGAGCAGTTCCTTCGCGAGCTCGTTGCGGTCGAGCGCGGGTCGCCGGGGTATTTCACCGCGACCGAGCTTCTCGAATTCCTGGCCACCTGGGCCATCAGGGCCGAGGCCCCGACCGTCGAGCTGGATGCCGGAGCGCTTCTCGCGGCGCTGCGTCAGCGGTTCCTCCCCAGCGTGGCGCAGGTGGAAGCCCATTCCTCCCAGCTCGCCAAGAACGTGGAGCACGCCTACCGCCGACGGAACCTGCGCCACACCATCACCATCGGCTTTCTGGTCTCGTTCCTGCTCCATCTGCCGATCGACCGGCTCTACCAGCGTGCGAGTGCCATTCCGCTCACCCAGGCGATCGCGGCCGCGGAAGAAGCCCGCGCGATCTACGCGCAGGAGGCGGCCCGGGATCCCTCCGCAGCGCGAAGCGCAGCGGAGCTGCTCCGGCTCGCTGATACTCTGCGGATGCGGCTTTCCCAGCCTGCGATCCCGCTCGAAACCCGCTTCACCCTGTCGAGCTACCGGCAGGAGCTCGCCACCTGGCGCGCCGGGGTGTTCTATCTCATCGGTTGCCTCTCCACGACTCTGCTCGTGACCTTCGGCGCGCCGTTCTGGAACGATCTGGCTGGCGCGCTCCTCCGAGTTGCCAAAGGGACCCCGGGTCCTTCCCTCGCGAGCGGCGGGGGCGAACCTCGCGAGCCCAAAGCGTAGCCATGCCGCCCAAGCTCGTCTGGCCTGACTTCGACAAGTCCCGCCGTGGGGCAGGGTACTGGCTTCTGCCGGCCAACCTCGCTGCGGGACGCCGCCGATTTCGCAGCGACCATTCCAACGAGTGGCGCTACGAGTTCCAGCGCATGAGCACAGTCCCACCCCCGCCGCCGGGTAACGATTCGGATCCCGCGGCGCGGTCGCGAACCTTTTCCTGGCTGATCGGCAAGCCGGCTTCCGAGGGCTTCCGCGGGGTCATCCTGGGCGACACGGGCGAAGGCGATGCCTCGCAGTATGCCCTCCTCCCCATTGTTCGCGCGCTGGAACCCGATTTCCTGATCATCAACGGGGACGTAGCCTATCCCGCAGGAGAAGAGAAGGACTACGCCGACGGGTTCTTCGAGCCCTACCGGGACCTGCGCCTTCCGATCTGGGCGGTTCCCGGAAACCACGACTATTACTCCGCCCACCGCGGCCGCGAATTTCACGAGATCTTCTGCACCGAGATCCGGCGGGCTCAATGGGACCGCGCCGGGTTATGTCTTAGGCCCCAGCCGGGGACCTACTGGGAACTCAAGGAGCGGGACGGGGGGCCGAACCTGGTCTTGCTGGGTGTGGATTCGGGCCACTCCGCCGATCTCGACGGCAAGCGCAGGTTCCTGGGGCTCGGCACGGGGCATCCACCCGATCACGCCCAGGAGCAGTGGCTCGAATGGCGGCTCCGGCTCGCTCAGGAGGCCGGCGCCGGCGTATTGATCCTCTATCACATCCCGGCGCTGGTTCGGGAGCATCATGTCAAGGCGACTCATCTCCGTTGGCTGCACCGGCTGATCGCCCAGTTCCCCTGTGTCCGCGTGGTAGTCGCCGCGCACGAGCACAACTATCAGCGCTATGCCCCCTCGACGTTTGCGCGATACGTCGAGCGGGAGCATGGGACAGCGGCGGTCGGCCTCCCCGAATATCTCGTGGCTGGGGCTGGTGGTGCCTACATCAGCGCGAGCGATTTCGATGACGGGAAGAAGACCGGCTACGTGGCGGTCGAACGTTTCCCGACCGCGGCCGATTGGAAGACTTGGGCGCCACTCGGTCTCAAACTCGTCGCTAAGGCCGGCATGGACAAGAGTCTGGTCAATCGCGCCACGATTGGGCTGGTGACGCTGTTCACGGGGCTTGCCGAGGACTCGGATGCCGACCGTCCCGAGCGGCTGAGTTTCCTGGTACTGGAGTACCAGCCGGCGACCGGAGTAACCTTGCGACCGGTCTTTGTTCACAACCTCATGGACATGTATGGCCATCTGCCGGACGGAACTCCGGTGCAGGTCCAGCAAGGGACTCCCCCGATAGACCCCGCGGCGCTGGCGACCTGCCTTCAGCCGCCCGTTCCGATCTAGCCCAATGCCCACTCCTCTCCGGATCGACCTGCACGTGCATTGCGCCGTCCTGGGCGATGATCCCGCCTTCCGGCAGTACGGCCGCATCTCGACCTGGATGCGGGCTCAGCCGGTCTATCGCATCATGCTCTGGTATGCCCGGATCCCGGAAGACCAGGCCTCGGATCGCGTGTTACGGGACGTGGTCCTCAAGACCGTGAGGACCGCGAGTCTGGATCGGGTAGTGTGCCTGGCGCTGGATCCGGTTTACGATCGGGACGGGAAGCGGCGGGAGAACCTCTCCAACCTCTGGGTGGACAATTCCTACATCGTAAAGGAGCTGATCCCGGCGTCGGAGGGCAGGATCCTGCTCGGGGCCTCGGTCCATCCCTACGACCCTGCCTTCGAGACTCGGGTGGCGCAGTCCGTGGCCGACGGTGCGGTGCTCCTCAAGTGGCTTCCCTCGGCCCAGCAGATCAACCTGGCCGACCCGCGGGTCCGCCGAGCCCTCGAGATCCTGGCGGGCGCGGGGAGGGGCGGCCGGCCGCTACCGCTGCTTCTCCATTGCGGATCGGAGTACGCCATCAAGACCACCGATCCTGGCACCACCTCGTTCGACTTTCTCTCCTGGGGATTCTGGGACCGGCTGGGGAACGCGCTCCGCCGCAAGAAGGAGCGCTGGGGTACCCCCGACGTCGCGGGCGTGTTAGGGAATCTGCGGGCGGGCGTCGAGGCGGGATCGGTGATCATCCTGGCCCACTGCGGCCTTCCCTATTTTGCCCCCCGCTTCCTGAGTTTCCTGGAGCACGATGACTTCCCGGTGGTCCGCAGCCTCCTTCAGGAGTCCGCCGGTCCTCGCGGACCGGGCAAGTTTCTGGCGGACGTTTCGGCGCTGATGACTCCGTTTCGCCGGAGCTATTGGGGCGATATCCGCAAGCTGCCGGAGCACCTGCTGCTGGCCGGCAGTGACTTCCCGGTCCCGGTGTTCGAGCTCTCGGCGAGCCCGGCCGAGAATCGCCGGGACTTC
>JBQTHV010000154.1:0-38446 GCA_052389555.1 Gemmatimonadales bacterium
TCCGATGGTGGCTCTGGTTCTCGCCCTCCTGGCCCCCCAGCAAGACGGGGATCCCCGTCCTGCCCTCGCGGCTCACCGTGCCAGGAACCCGCCCGTCGTGGATGGAGTGGTGGACAGCCTGGAATGGGAGGACGCCGCGGTAGCGACCGGCTTCCGGCAGTTCCTTCCCCGCCGGGGAGAGCCGGCCAGCCGAGCCACCGTGGTTCGAGTCCTCCACGACGACGTGGCGCTGTATCTCGCCTTCGAGGTCTTCGATGACCAGCCTCCCACCGCGCAGCTAACCCGCCGCGATGCATCGTTGCTCGAGGACGATGCCGTCGTGGTCTTGCTCGACACGCATCGGGACCGGCAATCGGCGTACTACTTCATCACCAACCTGTTGGGTACCCAGGCCGATGGGCGAGTGGCCGACGACGGACGAACCGTGGATGCCAGTTGGGACGGCCGGTGGCACGCCGCGGCCCAGCGCGCGCCATACGGCTGGTCGGTCGAGCTGGCGATCCCGTTCAGCACCCTGGCATTCCGGCCCGGGAAGGGCCGCACCTGGGGAATCAACCTCGGCCGGAGCCGGCGGGCCACTCTGGAGCGGAGTTTCTGGAGCGGTCCGCTCGACGAGCTGTATCGGGTTTCTCAGGCCGGCGAGCTTCAGGGACTCGACATCCCCCCGCCGGCTCGGCGTCATCAGATCATCGGGTACGGTCTCTCCCGCTTCCAGCAGGACTCGACCACGCAGTGGGATGGAGGGATGGATGCGCGGTACGCGATTCGCCAGGATGTCCTGGTCCAGGGCACCCTGAACCCCGATTTCGCCACCGTGGAAGCGGACCGGGAACAGGTGAACCTGACCCGGTTCGAGCTCTCGCTCCCCGAGAAGCGCCCCTTCTTCCTGGAAGGGAGCGAGCTCTTCCGGCAGCGGATCCAGACCTTCTATTCGCGGCGAATCGCGGACATCAAGGCTGGCGCCAAGCTCAACGCCCGGGAGGGGCGCTGGACCGCCGCCATGCTCTGGGCCGCGGAAGAATCCCCCAGCGGCTTGCCCGACGGACATTTTCTGGTGGCCCGGGTTAGGCGGGACCTGTTCGGCCGGTCCAATCTCGGATTCACCTTCGCCGACCGGCTTCGGGAGGGCGACCACCAGGGCTCGGGCGGACTGGACGCCACCCTCTTCTTCTCCCGAACCCTGAGCTTCACCGGGCAGTGGATCGAGGCCTTTGGCCCGGAAGCGGCGGCCCCCGGGGGCCGGGGGGGCCGGCGCGCCTTCTTCGTGCGGCCGTCCTACGACACCCCGACCAGCCACTTCCATGTCCGCTACACCCACCTCGGCGCGGGCTTCGGCGACCTGGCCAACGCGGTCGGCTTCATTCGGGACGACGACCGCCGCGAGCTGGATGGGGCGCTCTCGCGATCGTTCTACTTTCGCAGGAGCGTGGTCGAGCGATTCGGCTACGACTCGAACTACAACATCTACTGGAGTCAGTCAGGGCCGCTCCGAAGCTGGGAAGTCCGCCAGGGAATCGAGCTGGATTTCCGCAACCGCTGGAGCGTGGAGGTGCGCCATATCGAGGATCTGCAGCGGTTCGAGGCCGACTTCCGCAACCGGAATACCGAGATCGAGATCGGGTACAACACGCGGGAGTTCCAATCGGTTTCGGCGGGCTTCGGGTGGGGCCGGAACTTCGGGTCGGCCTTCCGGCTCTGGACCGTGGATGCGGCCTGGAAACCGCTGCCGTCCCTGTCGCTGGAATACGAGCTGGAGCGGTTGACGCTGGATCCCGATCCGGAGCAGGAGACCACCTGGATTCATATCGTGCGGGTTAATCAGTTCTTCACACCCGACCTGTTTCTCCGGCTCTTTGTGCAGACCAACAGCGCCATCGACCGGAAGAACATCCAGGCGCTCCTGGTGTGGCGCTACCTCCCCCCGTTCGGGACTATCCAGGTAGCGTATCAGCGGGGAACTGCGGCCTTCGGGACTCGCTCGGCCCAGGGCCACACGTTGTTCCTCAAGGCGACTGCGGTCCTGTGAGCCGCCGTTATTTCAGGCCTAGGAAAATCTCGGCGAAATACTGGGTCCGACCTGGCTCGAAAAACGAGCGATGACTGCTCGTTTTTCAAGGACCCGCGAGCCCGAGAAACACCACGATGGCCCGATTGAGGCGGATCACGTCCTCGTCGTCGAGACGGCCCACCTGCTTCCCCATTCTCGCCTTTGGGACGGTGGTGATCTTGTCCACCATCAGCCGGCAGCTCACCCGCAACGCGTTGCGCTCCGACGCCTCGATCAAGGGTCGAAACAATGGGGCATCGGTTGGATCGGTCGTGAACGCGCAGATCGTGATCGAGCTGGTGCGATCAAATCGGTCGTCCTGGAGAATGACGGCGGGCCGGGGCTTGCCGGCATAGTCAGGCCCTCCTGCCACGGTCCAGATCTCGCCACGTTTCATTCGGAAATTGCATTGATGAAGGCTTGATCCTCGCTGGCATGTCGGCTCCTGGCTACGGCCAGAGACTGCCGGCGGGCCTGGACCGCGAACGCGGGAGCGCGGACATCGGGGACCCAGATCTGAATCGGCCGCAGGCCTTGCTGCCGGAGGCGAGCGCGGTGCCGGCGAACCTTCTCTCGAGAAGACTTGGGAGGATTCGAGGGGCTCACGGCTGGGCTTCCTCGCGGAGTGGGTTACATGTAACCTACGAACCCGGAAGAGGAAGGTCAAATCCTCCGCCGTTATTCCAAGCCGGCGAAAACCTCTGCAAGATTGATGGTTCGAGGCGCGTCGGTCCCGGGCGGCCGCCAGGGAAGGAGGTCCTGGTAGGGGACATCGGGCTTCTCCCCTCTTAGGGATACAAAGACCGTCCTGCCCTCCGGGTCCACCAGCCAGACCTCTCGCACACCAACCTGGAGCAGGGCATCCCGCTTGATGTCCCGGTCATAGACGACTGAGGAGGGGCTCCATACTTCCACCGCGAGCCAATGATCCCGGACCTCCTCCCATCGGCGCGGGATGCCGGGATGCCGGAAGACCAGGATGTCCGGCTCCATCTTGATCCCGGGCCGGATCAGAATGGCGCCCGGGGTCGCGAGGTGCAGCTCCGGATCCCGCGGCAGGAGAGCTGTGAGAGCTCTGACGAGCCTGAACCCCACGATCTGGTGGGGTGGCATAGGTGCGGGAGTCACCAGCAGGACTCCGTCCACCAGCTCGTATCGGTTTCCGTCGTCGGGCCACGCCAGGACTTCGTCCACCGTGAAGCGACGCACCGTGACAGGCATAGCCATAATCTGAACTCCCGGATGCGTGAGATACAACTCGGCATTCCGGGAAGATGGGAGGGATAGTCGCCTTGCCCGGGATCGTTCCTACACGGCGCAGGAGCAAATCAACGCTCCCGCGCGGGCCCCTTTTCGGGAGACTCTCCGCCGACAATCTCGAGCAGATCAGAGCCAAACCTGTCATCGAGCAGCACGGCCGGCTGGCTGCGGAGGAGCCGCAAGCATTCGGAGGCCCGGCGGGTCACCCCTCGTGACTCGTCTCGGGGTTCTCTGATAGATCTCGTCTTGGTGTGGGCAATGTTCCGATCGAATGAACGCGCGGCACCCAGAAGCCCCGCTCAGCGTATAAGCTCATCAGGCTGTATCAGAGCAGGCGCTTGAACTCGTCGATTGTGAGCCCTGCGTCCCTGACGATCCCGCCCATGGTGAAGGCGTTAATCGGATCATGCCGAGGGATGGTGAGGATTCGGGTCCCGTCGGTCATCACGATATGCTTGCCTTCCCTCGCGATTCGGAAACCCGCTTTCTCGAGCGCCCGGACGGCATCACGATGGTTGATGCCCGGGAGCTTTGGCACGGCTCACGCGACCTCTATCTCGCGGACTTCGGATCCGCGCAGCATCTCGTCTCGGACTTGGAGATACTCCCTAATGGCGGACTTGATGTTGGCCAAAGCTTCGGCTTCTGTCGCCCCCTGAGACCAGCAGCCGGGAAGGCCAGGAACCGAAACACTGAATCCCTCTTCGGTTTTCTGGAGCGCGATCTTGTATTTCATGGGGGTGCCTTTCTGCTCGAAAGCTAAGACGGCAGGTACAATGGTGCTAACCAAGTCAACGCCAGGACCGGTACCAAGCTTCACCCCAAATAAGAAGCCCCATCCGGGCACTAACCCAAAATGGGGCAAGGACATCCGAATTATGGGCCTGGGTAGAGTTGAACTACCGACCTCACGCTTATCAGGCGTGCGCTCTAACCACCTGAGCTACAGGCCCCAACCCCATGCAAAATAACAGGATGAGCGGGGCCGGGCGACCTAACGCTCCTCCGTCTCCTCATCGACCTCGAAGCCCTCGTCGAACTCTTCCTCCTCCTCCAATTCATCCTCCTCGTCGTACTCGTCCTCCTCGTCGAATTCGTCCTCCTCGAGGTCTTCCTCCTCCTCGTCGAAGGAGTAGCCCTCCTCGAATTCGTCCTCGTCTTCGTCGAACCGCCGACGGAGCTCGACATCCATCAGCGTCGCCACCAGGGCCGGCATGGTTTGGGTCCCTCCTCCAGGGACTTGATGGTTGCGCGTTAGGACGCATCCGCGATCCGGGCCGCCGCCCGGGCCGCCTTCCTCCGATCTACCTGGGCCAGCAGCCGCTTCCTGAGCCGGATGCTCGCCGGCGTCACCTCGATCAGCTCGTCCTCCTCGATGTACTCGAGCCCGTATTCCAGGCTGATCTCGCGGGGCGGCTCGAGCTGGACGTGCTCGTCCGCCGCGGTCGTCCGGATGTTGCTGAGCTTCTTTTCCTTGGTGACGTTGACGTCCATGTCGCCGGGCCGGGAATTCTCCCCCACGATCATTCCCTCATAGACCAGGTCGCCCGGCCGGACGAACATCTGGGCCCGCTCCTGGAGATTCCCCAGCGCGAACGCCACCACGGTCCCCTCCCGATCCGCCACCAACACCCCCCGGTTCCGGCCCGCCAGCGGACCCGCCCAGGATCCGTAGTCCAGGAACCGGTGATGCATCGTTCCGGTCCCCCGGGTGTCGCTCAGGAACTCGGAGCGATAGCCGAATAGTCCCCGGCTCGGGATCCGGAACAGGAGCCGGACCTGACCCACGCCGGGGTTCCGGAGCTCGATCAACTCGGCCCGGCGGGGCCCCAGCTTCTCCATTATCGCGCCCATATACACCTCGGGCACGTCAATCGTCAACTCCTCGTACGGCTCGAGCCGTTCGCCGGTGTCGTCCACTTTGGTGATCACCCGCGGGCGCGACACCTGGAACTCGTAGCCCTCCCGCCGCATGGTCTCCATCAGAATGCCAAGGTGCAGTTCGCCCCGGCCCGAGACGGTCTGCGTGTCAGGCGAGTCGGTCTCCTCGACCCGAAGCGCCACATTCCGCTCGAGCTCGCGCACGAGCCGGTCCCGCACCTGGCGGCTGGTGACGAACTTCCCTTCCCGGCCGGCGAACGGTGAGTTGTTCACCATGACATCCACCGAAATGGTCGGCTCCTCCACCGCGATACCCGCGAGCCGCTCGCGCCGATCCGGGTCGGTCAAAGTCTTGCCTATTTCGATGCCCTCGAACCCCGAGACGACGCAGATGTCCCCGGCGGGCACTTGATCCACGTCGATCCGGTCGAGACCATCGAACGTGTAGAGCCGGGTGATGCGGCTCTCTTCGCCCTCCTCATCGGACACCAGGCCCGGCTCGCCGAGGGGCAAGACGGCCACCTGCTGGCCAACTCGGGCCACGCCTCGCTCCACCCGGCCGATGCCGAGCCGGCCCAGGAACGGCGAGTAGTCGAGGGTCGAGATCAGCATCTGAAAGGGCCCCTCGGGATCGCCCTTGGGTGTCGGCACCCGGTCCAGAATCGCCTGAAAGAGCGGCTCGAGGTCCTGGCCCGGCTGGGTCAAGTCGGTCGTCGCGGTGCCGTACCGGCTCGAGGTATAGAGGAACGCCGCATCGAGCTGCTGGTGACTCGCCTCGAGATCGATGAAGAGTCCCAGCACCTCGTCGTGCACCCGCAGCGGTTCCGCGTCGGCCCGGTCGATCTTGTTGATCGCCACGACCGGCTGGAGGCCGAGGGCCAGTGCCTTTCGGGTGACAAAGCGGGTCTGCGGCATGGGACCCTCAGCCGCATCCACGAGCAGCAGCACGCCGTCCACCATCCGGAGGATCCGCTCGACCTCTCCGCCGAAATCCGCGTGGCCCGGGGTATCCACGATGTTGATCTTCACGCCCTGCCAGCGGACGGCGGTGTTCTTGGCGAGGATGGTGATCCCCCGCTCCCGCTCCAGCGGGATCGAGTCCATAACCCGCTCGGCCACCGGCTGGTTGGCACGGAAGGCTCCCGCCTGGCGGAGCATCTGATCGACCAGGGTGGTCTTCCCGTGATCGACGTGGGCGATGATGGCGATGTTGCGGATATCCACGGTACGTCAGCTGGACGGCAGGACGGCAAGTCCTGCAACCCTCCGTTACGAGTGGGCCATAAATAAGGATGGGTGCTCCGCCCCGCAAGCCCGCCTAATAGGGGTGACCGTGGTGATGGTGAGGCTCGGGTTCCGGCTCGACGCGTGCCAGCGGTATCGGCTCGAGGCAATCGGCCCCGCCACACTCGTCCGCCACCTCGAGCTGAATGGTCGCGTGACCGATCCCCATCGAGGCCACCACGCGGCGGAGACCCAAGAGTGCCTGGGGGTGAGCGGCGAGCTCGGGAACCACGGCGTGGCCGCTCATGGCAATCACGCCGCTGGTGACGGTCCACACGTGCAGGTCGTGCACCGTCTCAACCCCGGGCACTTCGAGCATCCGGGCCCGCACCGCCTCGAGCGCCAGATGCGGGGGAACGGTCTCCAGCAGGATCTCGGTGCTTTCGCGGAGCAGGCGCCAAGCCCCGAAGAGGATCAGGAGCGACAGCAGAATGGAGATGATAGGATCAGCGACCGTCCATCCGGTGGCCCATACGGTGATGGCTGCGCCGAGCGCCCCCACCGAGCCCAACGCGTCGCCCAGCACGTGCAGATAGGCGCCGCGCACGTTGAGGGAATGATGCTGGAGGCCGTGCAGCACCGAGAGTGACACGATGTTGACGACCAGGCCGACCGAGGCCACCGCCAAGAAGATCCCGGTCTCGATGGGACGCGGCTCGGCGATCCGCCCAATCGCTTCCACCGTGACCCACACGGAAAGGCCGAGGAGAACGGCCCCGTTCACCAGGGCGGCGAGAATCTCCCAGCGCAAGTAACCATACGTGCGCTTGACGTCGGCGGGCCGCCGAGCCAGCATGGCGGTGAACAGGGACAGCCCGAGCGCGCCGACGTCGGTGAGCATGTGGCCTGCATCGGCCACCAGCGCGAGCGCGCCGCTGATCAGGCCGCCAATCAATTCCACCACCATGAAGGCGGCGGTAATCACCAGCACGATCAGGAGGCGGCGGGATACGGCCCCTCGCCTGGCTGCCGGAGACCGGCTTACCTTCTCGCCTATGGAGCCTCTCCGGTCAGGGGTTCTCTCGCCATGTTAGGTCTCCTCGCGGTCTTCGCGCTGGTGCTGGCCAACGCGTTCTTCGTGTCTGCCGAATTCGCGCTGGTCGGCGCCCGACGGACCCGGCTCGAGCAACTGGCCCGGGCCGGTGATCGCAAAGCTATGCTGGCCTCCCGGGCCATTCAATCGCTGGACCGGTACATCTCGGCCACCCAATTGGGCATCACGCTGGCCTCACTCGGCCTCGGCTGGATCGGCGAACCCGCAGTGGCCGGGCTCATCGAAGGCGCCTTCAAGGGGCTCCCCGCGGCGGTGCAGCCGTATGCCACCCATTTCGTCGCGATCGCAATCGCGTTCGCCTTCATCACCATGCTCCACATCGTGCTGGGAGAGCTGGCCCCCAAGGCGGTCGCGCTCCTGTATCCTGAGACGGTGAGCGGGGTGGTGGTGGTACCGCTCATGGGCTTCTCGTGGCTGATGCACTGGCCGATCAAAGTGCTCAACGGCCTGGCCAACCTGTCGCTACGTGTCTTCAGGATTCGGGCGCCCACCGCGGCGGAGCGGGTCCATTCGCCGGAAGAGGTGCGGATGCTGGTGGAGCAGATGCAGGAAAGCGGGCAACTGCCGACCGAAGACGCCCGGATGCTGGAAGGGGTATTCGAGTTCAGCGAGAAGACCGCCGAAGAGGTGATGACCCCGCGGACCGACATCGTGTCGCTGCCCGATGACGTCACCGCGGAGATCGCCGCCGACGTGGCGGCCGATGCCAAGAAGAGCCGCTATCCGGTGTACCACGATACCCTCGACGAAATCGTGGGGATCATCCACACCAAGGACCTTCTCCATGCGGTGCGGCAGCGACCCGGTACGCAGGTGAAAACGCTCATGCGGCCGCCGCTCTTCGTGCCGGGCACCCGCGAGGTCGAGGATGTGCTGGTCGACATGAAGCGGATGAAGACGCACATGGCAGTGGTGCTCGACGAATACGGAGGCACCGCGGGCGTTGTGACGATGGAGGACCTGCTGGAGGAGATCGTAGGTCCGCTCGAGGACGAGTTCGATGTCGCTCAGCGCGCCGAACCGCCGCAGGGGGTGGCGTTGCTCGATGGGGCGCTCCCGGTCGGCGATTTCAACGCCGACTACGACGAGAACCTGAGCGACGCCGACTACACCACGATCGGCGGGTGGATCTTTGGCCAGATTGGCCGACTGCCCCGGGTTGGAGACCGGGTGACCGCGGGCAAACACCAGCTGGAAGTCGCCGAAATGGAAGGCCGGCGGGTGAAGGCGATTCGGGTCGTATAGGACGGTAAGACGGTAAGACGGTAAGATACTTCCCAGCGGTAGCGTTCCTCCGACTTACCGACCTACCGACCCGACCTACCGTCTTACCGACTTACCCACTTACCGACCAGCGAGGCCGCCAGCTTCAGCGCGGCGATCATACTTCCCGGGTCCGCCACGCCCTTGCCGGCAATATCGAACGCCGTCCCGTGATCCGGCGCGGTTCGGACGAACGGCAACCCCAGCGTGACATTCACCCCGGTGCCGAAGCCGGCCACTTTCACGGCGGTCATCCCCACATCGTGATAGGGCGCGAGCACCGCGTCGAATTCCCCTCGCAACGCGCGGACGAACACGGTGTCCGCGGGCAGCGGTCCCGCGATGCCGAGCGTCCGGGCGGCCGGGCCTAACACGCGAGCCTCTTCGTCGCCGAACAGACCCTGCTCACCGGCGTGCGGGTTCAAGGCCGCCAGCACGAGGCGAGGTTCCGGAATCCCGAACCGCTGGGTGAGATCGGTGCGGGTGATGCGGCCAGTGCGAACGATCCGATCGACGGTGAGAAGGGCCGGCACATCGCGGAGCGCGACGTGGGTGGTGATGAGGACCACCCGGAGCGGCGGGTTGCCCGCGACCAGCATCATCACGGTCTCGCGGCCCCCCGCGAGCTCGCCCAGCCACTCGGTCTGGCCGGGAAACGGGAATCCGGCGGCTTGCAGCGCGTACTTCTCGACCGGCCCAGTCACGATCCCATCCACCTCACCCGACATCGCGAGCGCCGCGGCGCGCTGAATAGCGTGACCGGCAATCCGGCCGGCCTGGAGGCGGGCATCCCGGCCGGCCCCCTCATCCCAGCTACCCACGCTAACCCGCAGACCCGCGGGGATCCTCGCGATCTGCTCCTCGGCTCCAATCAGGGTGATGTGCGCCGAGCCGCCTGCCTCTCGCAGGGCGGCTGCGGTGACTTCGGGTCCGATGCCGCGCGGGTCGCCCAACGTAATGGCGAGGCGCGGCCGGTCGGTCATGGGCTCTTGATCTCCACCAGGCTGGCGGACTTGAGGCGGTCGATGTACCGGGCGTTGGTCAACTGCTGGCTCAGCCCCTGCCGGATCTGCTCCTTGACGTCTTCGTAGCGGATGTCACCCGCTGGGATGCGCTCCGTGACGACCACCACCGCGTACTTCGAGCGGGCCGGATTGCCGGGCTCCTGGAGTGGAAAGACCGGCGATACCCCGCCCCCCGGGACCCCCTGCAACGCCTCACGGTACGTTTCCGGGAGGACCTCCATCGGGATCCCCTCGAGGTCGCGCTCCTCGGCACGATCATGCCAGATGCGCTGGAGCGAATCGAACGAGGCCCCCTGGAGGAGCGCTTCGCGAATCCGCTGCGCAGTACGCGAAGCGGAATCGGCATCCTGCTGATCGATGTCGGGCCGGATCAGGATGTGCCTGACCTGTACCTCCGCCGGCTGGCTGCGGGTTACCTGGATCAAGTGATAACCGAACGGCGTTTCCACCGGGTCCGAGACCACACCCGGGCGGAGCGCGAACGCGACGTCCTCGAAGCGCTGGTCGAGGCCGATCCCGCGCCGCACCCACCCGATTTCGCCGCCTGCCTCGCGGCTCTGGGGATCCATGCTGAAGCGGCGAGCCGCGGTGGGAAAGTCGGCGCCTTTGCGAAGTTCACTCAGAATCGAATCGGCGAGGGCGCGCGCCCGGGCCTTCGCCTCCGGTTTGGCCGACGGGGCAACGATAAGCTGACGGAATGAAACACTTTCCGACCGCTTCCCGAAGGAAGCCTTGTGTTCGTCGAAGTACTGGCGCATTTCGCTTTCGGTGGGGTTCACCGGCTTGAGCCTTCCGGCGCTCTGGAGCCGGCTGATCAGATCACGGATCTGCAGCTCACGACGCTGCTGCTCGGTGAGCCATAGCCGGTACTCGTCCGGCGTTTCAAAACCGGCGGCCCGCAGGTCATTCCGGTAGGCGGCTTCGTTGGGATAACGGCCCCGCACCGCTCGCATCGTGATGTCCACCGCCTTGGTTACATCCTCCTCCAGCACCTTGATGGCGGTGTCGCGCTGGGCTTCCTGAACCAGGAGCTCTTCGTTGACCAGGAGATCGAGGATCTCCCGTTCAAGCCGGGTGCGGGCGGCGGGATCCGTGGGAGGACTCTGGCCTTGCTGAAGGGAAGCCTGGAAGATCCGCTCCTGAACCTGCGAACGGAGAATCGCCTTCGTTGCTACCACCGCGACGATCCGGTCGACTACGGAATCGCCGGGAGCGGGGGCGGGCGCCGGCCGTTCTTGGAATGCCCCCGCCTCGGTGGTGAGCAATCCTCCAGCCGCGACCGCGCGGAGGAGGAGTATGGCGATCATGGCCGCGGAGGACCGCCCGGAGCCGGCTGGAGACCAGGACCGGCAGGAGGCTGTTGCGGCTGACCGGCTCCGGCAGCCGAATCGGCGCGGACCTTGGCCTGGACCAGCTCCTGCACCCGGGCGACTCCGGCCCGGTAGATCTTGAAGTCGCCCTCCGCACGCAGCTCATGCGAGAGCGTCGGAGGCATCGGACGGAACTGGGCCTGGTTATTGGTCAGCTTGTCGAAGTACTCGTTGATCTTCTGCGTGGCGATGCGGCGACGTTCCGCGGGCGGTGTCTTGGCCGTATCGGCGAGCTCGGGGGCATCGAGTCCACTCACCTTCATCAGATCGTTGATCTGGGCCAGGTACGTCATCTTGATCCCGTTCTTGACCTCGACCGGGAGGGTGATGCCGGCCGAGTCGGCCTGGTGCAGGAGAACGTTGTTCTGGGCCAGATTCTTCGCGAAGCTGGCGAGCACGCTGTCGGGCGCCTCCTGAATCTGGCCGAGCTGACCCGCCGGCATGGCGGCGAGCCAGCGGGCGAAGTCCCTCACCCGGAAGTCGCCGCCCTGGTAGCTCACCAACACCTTGCCCGACCTCCGCGCCGCGACGAGATCGGTCGCGGCATTGCGAATGGCCGCCGCCGCACCGGAACGTACCTCGAGCTTATACCGGTCATTGAGGTCAGCCAGGAACAGCGAGTCTTCCCGGAACACGTAGCGCTGCTGCACGAACGGCTGGAGCCGGGCCCGCACTTCCTCGAGGAGAGGACGCCGAATGATGTGGAACCCGTGCTGGGTCTTGACCACGCTGCTTACCTCGCCCGGCGCGAGGCCCCATCCGGCCTGCTCGAATTCGGGGACCAAGCCCCCCTTCGGGAAGGGTTGCAAGTAACCGGAATCGGTCTTGCTCCCGGGGTCGGCGCTCAGGCGCGCGGCCAGCCGGCTGAAGTTCGTGCCGCTCTGGCGCGCCTGGGGCAGGAGGCCTCTTGCCTCGGCCTCGGCCCTGGCGGTGTCGGCGGGGGCGGTACCCTTGGGCTGCACCAGGATGTGCTGGAAGATCCGGTATTCGCTGCCTGAGTACATACTGTCGACCGCGGCGGCCGAGAGCTGAGCCCGGCGCGCTACTACGGTGTCGTGGTATGCAGACACGACCTGTTGCGCGACCTGGGGCCAGATCAGCCGCTCGAACATCGCGGAATCCGACTCCAAGCCGCCGGCCGCCAGGCGATCGGCAAAGAGCTGGAGATCGACCCACACGGTGGCGATCGCTTCGCCCGCCTGAGGATTGGGATTGGATCCACCCAACCGGGTTATGATGTCCGCCACCTGTTGGGATTTCAGCTCGCGGGACCCGACCCGGGCGACGGTCTCCGAATGGGAGGTGAAGAGATCGCGAAAGCTGCCGCAACCGGTCGCGATGATTGCCAGTAGAACTCCGATACCTAGCCGGGGCATGAACGCTCCTCAAAAAGCGTGTTTACGATTCACGGTGTACGGTGGCGAGCGCCCGGACCAGCGCGGGGACCAGACTCTCACCGCCAAGCCGCACCAACCGCATGGCGAGGGGCACGGTGCGGCGGACATCCGCGGCGAGCTGGACGTTGTCGAGGGCCAACGTGAGCCGTGCCAACCGC
Organism: Gemmatimonadales bacterium; assembly: GCA_052389555.1. Taxonomy (GTDB): domain Bacteria; phylum Gemmatimonadota; class Gemmatimonadetes; order Gemmatimonadales; family GWC2-71-9; genus JABFSM01. Next base: position 12,740 of record JBQTHV010000154.1, read on the forward strand.
GGCGCAGCGCCGGCCCGGAACGTGATCCTCGCCTCATCGCCCCGGACCAGGATGTGCTGAATCCCGAGCGCCCCTCCCAGAACCCGGAGCTGCCCGAGATCTATCAGCCGCTCCGCTTCGACCGGGAGGGGGCCGAACCGCTCCCGCAGTTCCTGCCGAAGCTCTTGAATTTCATCAGATCGGGTCGCCCGCGCCAGTCGCCGGTAGAGATCCAGCTTGGTGTCTTCATCGGGCACATATGACTCCGGAAGCGCCGCCACCCCATCGAAGACGACATCGGGCGGGGGCTGACCAACCGCCTCCCCGCCCAGCCGCCCAGCCGCCCTGAGACCGGTCACCGTCTCGTCGAGCCACCGCAAGTACAAATCGAACCCCACCGCCTGGGCCTGGCCGGACTGCTCGGCGCCCAGCAGATTCCCCGCCCCCCGGATCTCGAGGTCCTTGAGCGCGATCCGATAACCCGCGCCGAGATCGGTGTGATGCTCCAGCACTTTGAGCCGGTCCTCGGCGACCGGATCCATGACATCAGGGGTGATGAGGTAGCAGTAGGCTCGCCGGTGACTTCGCCCCACCCGTCCGCGAAGCTGGTAGAGCTGGGCCAGCCCCAGCTTGTGGGCGTCGTGCACCACCATGGTGTTGGCATTGGGCACGTCCAGCCCGGACTCGACGATCATGGTCGACACCAGGATATCCACCTCCCCCCGGACAAATCCGAGCATAACCCGCTCGAGCCCTTCGGCCGGCATCTGGCCGTGCGCCACGCCAAGCCGGGCCCGGGGCGCCAGGTGACGGACCCGGGCCGCGATCGTCTCGATGGTCTCGATCCGGTTGTGGACGAAGAACACCTGGCCGCCCCGATCGAGCTCCCGGGCAATGGCCTCCTCGATCAGCCCGTCGTCCCACGGCTCGACGAAGGTAAGGATCGGCGAGCGATCGCGGGGCGGGGTCTCGATCAGGGTCATGTCGCGTAACCCGGCGAGCGACATGTGCAGGGTCCGGGGGATCGGCGTCGCCGTGAGGGTCAGCACGTCGATCGAGAGCCGGAGCTCCTTGAGCCGCTCCTTGTGCCGGACGCCGAAGCGATGCTCCTCATCGACCACCAGCAGTCCGAGGTCCTTGAACTGGACATCGGACGAGAGCAGCCGGTGGGTGCCGATGAGGATGTCGACCGCCCCGGACCCGAGCTGCTGGAGCACGCCCTTTTGCTCTTTGGGCGAGAGGAAGCGGGAGAGCACCGCGATGCGCACCGGGTAATCGGCCAGCCGCTCGGTGAAGGTGCGGCCATGCTGGTCGGCGAGAATGGTGGTGGGCACGAGAACGGCGACCTGCTTGCCGTCCTGCACCGCCTTGAACGCGGCCCGGATGGCCACTTCCGTCTTGCCGTACCCCACGTCGCCGACCAGCAACCGGTCCATCGGGACCGGCCGCTCCAGGTCGCGCTTCACGTCCTCGGTGGCTTTGCGCTGATCGACGGTGTCCTCGTAGAGAAAGGCCGATTCCAGCTCCCGCTGCCAGCGCGTGTCGGGGCCGAATGCATAACCCGGAGCGAGCTGGCGCCGGGCGTAGAGATCGAGCAGCTCGGCGGCCATCCGGCGGATGGCGGCGTGGGTCTTGTCTCGCTGGCGGCGCCAGGTCGATCCGCCGAGCCGGTGAAGCCGCGGCGGCGCCTGCTCGCCGTCGGCGGACGCCCCGCCCCGGTAGCGCTCGAGCTGATCGAGCCGGTAGAGGGGCACGTTCAGGCGGTCGCCGCCTTCGTATTCCACCACGGCGGCTTCGATGACGGCGTCGCCGGCGGTGATGGTCTGGATACCACGGTAGACCCCGATCCCGTGGTCGAGGTGGACCACGTAGTCGCCCGCGGTGAGGGCGCCGGTCGCGAGCGAGGGCGCCGCCTGACGGTAACGCCTAACCCGGCGGAGCCGGCGCGCCCGGCGGAAGATCTCGTGATCGGTGAGGACCCGGAGCGTGGGCATCACAAACCCGCCATCCAGTGCCCCGACCGCCAACTGCACGGGGAATGGGGATAGGGGAGTTTCCCCTCCCGGCTCGAACAGGAGTTCTTCCAGCCGTTCGAGCTGTCCTGCGTTATCGCACAGGATCAACGTGGGGACGCCGCCGCCCAGCACCGCGCGGAGGCGGCCCAGGTTTCGATCGATAGGATCGGGCGGAAGGAACCCGGCCTGGAGATCGGGTCGCTCCTCGCGGAGGAGGAGGCGGGGGAAGCGGGTTAGGCGGCCGGTCCATTCTCCCGGTTCCGCGAGGAGCTCCTCTCGAGGCGGCGGGATCTCGCCCAAGCGGCGCGCGATCTCCAGATGGTGCTCCGCCTCCCGCCACGCCCGGGCGACTTCCTCCGCATTCGGATGGCTTGCCTCTTCGAGAACGAGCGTATCAGCGGGCAAGAGATCCAGGAGAGTCTGGCGGGAATGGGGAACGGGGAGTTTCCCCATTCCCGATTGTCGATCACCGATGGGGAGCACCGTCACTTCCCGCTGCTCTTCGCCACTGCGCTGGGTCGTGAGATCGAACGTCCGGATCGAGCTGATCTCGTCGCCCCACCACTCGACCCGGGCCGGCGCCGCCATCCCGAACCCGTACACATCGATGATCCCGCCCCGGACACTGAACTCGGCGACTTCGGTGACTACGGGCACCCGGCGGTAGCCCATCGCGGCGAGGCGCTCCGCGACTTCCCGCAGCGGCTGGTGCATCCCGACGCCCAACGCGAGCCGCAGTCGCAAGAGCGCCTGCGGCATGAGGGTCTTCTCAGCGGTCGCGCGGGCCGTAGTCACCAGAATGCGGAGTTGCCCGCGCAGCAGGGCCTCGAGGGTTTCCACCCGCTCGCCGGCGATCTCGAGATGCGGCTCGGCTTCGCCCAGCGCTTCCCGCTGGGGATAGAGGCCGCTCGGATGTCCGGTGAGAATGGTGAGATCGGCAAGCCATCGCTCGGCGTCGGCGGGCGTCGCCGCCACCACCATAAAGAGCCGCTGCGGAAACTGCTCGGCCAGCCAGGCGACCAGCACGGCACCGCTCGACCCGGGAAGCCCCGCCAGCCGCAGCGCCTGAGACCCAGCGGGGAGCCGGCTCGGGAGATCCTGCGCGAAGGGGGTGCGGTTGAGCCCGTCCAGGATGGCTTCGATCATGCCGACGTGGCTCGGCGCTCGGCACTCGGCGCTCGGCGGCTGGTGGCCCGCCAACCTGCAAGTCCCGCGTCGGCCAGTGCGAGCAAGGCCGCGATCACCAGGACCGGGCCTCGCAGGTCGGCGCGGCCGCCAGCCGCGAAGGCGGCCGCGCCGGCCTGCTCGGGCCGCACCAGCCGGACGCCAGGCAGGAGCCGGCGGAGTGCGCCATCATCAATGCGGGTTAGGTCTGATTCTCGCGGATCGGGGTTCACCGCGACGGTGCCGACGGTATCGCGGCCTGCCAGGAGATAGTGGATGCCGAGCTCGGCCCAACGAAACAGCTCGCCACCCTGGGCCGCCCGGACGCCGCCGTCGCGAGCGACCGCCGTGACGGCCGAGGGGAGGGTCACCGGGTCTCCCGGGGCCGTCTCCAGCAACGCCAGCTCGCCGCGCACGGCGCGATTCGCGAGCAAATCCACGAACGGGACAAACGGGGCCGCCAGCGGCAACTCGGTCCAGTCCGGCTCCAGCCGGCTCCCCAGGAGCAGCACCTCCCCGCTCCGCACCAGCCAGGGGCTGCCGCCCGCGGTGATCAGGACTTCCGGGGAGGAGGCCCCGCTTCCCGAAAGGGGGATCAGGGCATACCGCCGGGCCACCCGATGCGTGCCTAACACGCTACCGCTATCCGTGATCGTGGCGCCGGGCACCGGATCGCCATAACGCCAGCCGACCCCGCGCGCGGCCAGCGCGCGATTGAGCGCCCCAATCACCGCGGGGTCGGCCGGCGGCTGGACGATCGAGGGACCCGGTCCCAGCGACCCGATGGTGAGATCGCTGCCCCGAACCAGGCGCCCGTTCTGCACCAGCACCTCACCCGCAACACCGAGGAAGCGCTCCTCGCTACGCCAGGTGGCGCGGGCGGGGGGCGCAATCCGGACCGCGCTCACCCTCGCGTCATCGAGCCGAAGCTCATCGGGCTCGAGATCCGCTCGCACCGCCCACCAGCCGGAGGCAACCGTCCCGCTGGGAATGGAGATCGTCGCTCCACCGCGCGCGAGCTGCTGTCGAGGGGGGCGCTCGCCGAACCGCACCGCCACAGCGGCGCTCCGCCTTTCGTCCCCGGCGATCACGAGCGTGACCCGGCCGCCCTCCGGGCCCCACGGTTGCCGCCCCACATCCAGCCTCGCGACACCGAGATTGAACACCGGATCTTCCTGGGGACGAATCACCACCATCGTGGTGCGCGATGCCGCGGTATCGCGAGCCGAGCCGCCCTCCGCGAAGGCGGTGGCCTGGAGGTCGCTCAACACCACCGCTGTGCTGGGGAGCGGTTGTCCGCTCATCGTCTCCCGGGCGAGCGTGATGGCCTCGCCGAGATCGAGCCGGCGCGGATCGGACACAACCCGGTCAAGGAGCGCCGCCAACTCGGCCACTCCGCCGCGGCGAGGAATCCCGTCAGCGGTGATCAGCCAGAGCGCATCCTCGGCCCGGGCCGCGCCAAGCACAGCATGGGCCGCCCGGCGCAGGCGGTCGAGCACCGGGGTTCCGTTCACCGTGGCCGCACTGGAGAGTGAGTTGTCGAGAATGAGCACGAGCGCGGTGGGCAGATGGGTCGCGACACTCGCGGTGGGAATCGTGGGTCCGGCCGCCGCGAATGCGAGCGCGGCGATGAGCAGAGAGCGCACCAGCAGCAGCAACCAGTGCTGGAGCGTGAGCCGGCGGTGTCTGGCTCGCGCAGTTTCCGCGAGATATCGCGTCGCCGGGAATACCACCGTGGGCGGCTCCCGCCTGGCGAAGAGGTGGAGTAGCAGGGGAATGGCGGCAGCAGCAAGACCAACGAGCGCCCACGTCGCGGTGAAACCGATCACGCGAGACGCGTTGAGCGAACCAGCGCGTGGCGCAGCGCGAGGCCGAAGGGGGTATCGGTGGTAATGCGCTCATAGGCGATACCCTGACGGCGTAACGCCGAGCGCCAGGTCGTTACGACCTGCTGCACAGTGCGCGCATAGGCCTCGGCCCAGTCCGCCGGACGAAGCACGACGGCCTGGCCGGTCTCGGGATCCTCATAACGCGCTTCGGCGGGACCTCGAAGCTCCACTTCCTCAGGGTCCATCAGATGGAGGACCAAGACCTGGTGGCCGCGGTGCCGGAGGTACTTGAGCGCCGTGAGCACCAGAGGGGGATCGAACAGCAGGTCCGAGATGAAGACGACCAGCCCGCGCCGCCGGAGCTGTTCCACCACGCGCCGAAGCGCCGGCTCGGCTGCCGTACCGCCGCCGGCGCTGGAAGCCCTGAGCTCGCGAAGCAAGCGATGCCATTGGGTATGCCGAGCCCGGGGCGGAACCATGCAGCGCACCGCTTCATCGAACGTGACCAGTCCGGTCGCGTCGCGCTGGCGAAGCAGCACCAGGGCCAGCGCCGCCACCAGGCAGTGGGCATAGGCGAGCTTGGTCAGCCGCTGCTCCGGCGCCCCGGACCAATCCATCGAGCGGCTGGTATCGAGCACCAGCATGGCCCGGAGATTGGTCTCCTCCTCGAATTGCTTGACGTACAATCGATCGCTGCGACCCAGCAAGCGCCAGTCGAGGTAGCGCGGCTCGTCTCCCGGCTGATACATCCGATGCTCGGCGAACTCGATGAAGAAACCGCGGCGGGGCGACCGGTGCAGGCCGGTGAGGAAACCCTCGACAATCCCTTCGGTGATAAGTTCGAGACCGCCGAGGCGGGCGACCTCGGCCGGGTCGAGAAGATCGAGCCGGGTCCGGCCGGCCGGGGTGACGGTAGGGGCTGCCGAGGGGACCGATGCTGCAGAAACGGCCATGGGCTCGGGCAACGTAGGGGACCATTGGCGGTGAGTCAACGCGAAACACTGTGTCCCGCTCCGGGGACAGTCGAGCTGAGACGAGGAGCCGCGGGGTTCCCTAACAGATTGACCGCTAGCCAGTTCTGGTCGCGAGTGGCGCGATCCCGTCTGGCATCCACTATGCTGCGTCAGGGCCCATGATGCTGGGCTTGTTGATAATCGCGCTGACGATGGCCGGTCCCCTTGAAAGTGGGCCGGCGGTGCGATCAGATCCTTCTCCGGCAGCGGTGGCCGATACCGGTAAGGCCAAGCCCCCGGCCCGTCGGGCACCGGCGCCGGAGCGAGCCCGACCCACGGTCGAGCGGGGCAAGCCTAAGCCCAAGCCCCAGCCCACCGGTGACCCCCGTCTCAAGCGGCGCAAGCCGCCGGAGTTAAATTCCGTCCGCATCGGATAGCCGGGTCGCCCTTCACCTTCTCAGATCATCTATGAAGCGATTGCCCGCAGTCGCCGCGCTGGCGGCGGTCGTCATGGGGTCTTTGCTGGCCGCACAGTCCCCCACGTCCGGGCCGCCGAGCGCGGTTCGTCGAGCCGCCGCCACGATCACCGAAGCCACCGTCAGGAGTCGCATCTACCTCATCGCCCATGACTCGATGGGCGGGCGGAACACGCCGAGCCCCGGCCTCGACAAGACTGCCAGGTATATCGCGAGCGAGTTCCGGCGATTCGGTCTCAAACCCGGGGGGGACAGCGGCTCGTTCCTCCAGCGCTACCCGATCGCCCGGCGGCAGCTTCTGGCGGCCCGCTCGGTGGTGAGCTTCAAGAATGCCGGCGAGAACCGCACGATCACATCGAGCCTGGCCCAGGGCGCGGCGCTGCTGTTTGGCCCGACCGCCGCTTCGGCCAGCGGCGAAGTCCTCCTAGTGGGCGGCCTGGGAGCGCTGGACACCCTTCCGCCGGCTGAGGCCGTAAAGGGCCGGGTGGTGGTCTATGTCCCTGGTCCTAACACGCAGCTCAATCGGGTCGGCTTCCGCGCGCTCTCGCGGCTCGGGACGCTGGGCGCCAGCGCGGTCGCGATCGTGGTGAGCTCGGATTCGCTCTTCGCCGCCTATGCAAGGAACCAGGGCCTGGTGCAAACGGTGGTGGGCCGGCGCGGGGGCATACCGGTGGTGGCGGTGCTGGAGCGCGGCATCACCGAGCAGGTGCCCGAAGCAGCGCAGGAGTTCGCCATGGTACGCGACGCGCCGGTCGCGGTCATGCAACCGGTACCAGACTGGGCCGGCGAGATCGTGCTCCGGGACACTGCTTTGACAGAAACCCTCGCCCCCAACGTGGTGGGCATTCTCGAAGGCAGTGATCCGGCGCTTCGCGACCAGTATCTGGTCTATTCCGCCCACATGGACCACATCGGGACCGCCGGCCAACCCGGCGCAAGCTGCCGGGCCCGAGGGGGGGACAGCATCTGCAACGGGGCCGACGACGACGGATCCGGTACTGTCGGAATCGTGGAACTGGCGAAGGCGTTCAGCCAGCCTGGAGCCCGGGCCAAGCGCTCAATCATCTTTCTCACGGTAAGCGGCGAGGAGCACGGGCTCTGGGGCAGCCAGTGGTTCGCCACCAATCCGCCGGTGCCGCTCGAGCGCATCGTCGCGAACTTCAATGCCGACATGATCGGCCGGAACTGGAAAGACACCGTGGTCGCCATCGGGAAGGAGCACTCCGATCTCGGTGCGACGCTGGCTCGGGTGAATTCGGCGCATCCCGAGCTGGGGCTCACCGTCATCGACGACCCGTGGCCCGACGAGCGGTTCTATTTCCGGAGCGACCACTACAACTTCGCGGTCAAGGGCGTCCCGATCCTCTTCTTCTTTACCGGAGTGCACGCCGACTATCACCAGGCGACCGATTCGCCCGACAAGATCGACGCGGAGAAGGAGAGCCGGATCCTGCGTTTGATGTTCTACCTGGGACGGGAAGTGGGGAATGCGAGCGAGCGGCCGAAGTGGAATCCTGATTCCTATCGGGCGATTGTGGGTCAATAGACGAGGAGGTAGTAAGCAGGAGGTAGTGAGCAGGGAACAGCATCGACCGGTGCAGATACGCTGCTCCGGGAAGGGTTGTCCCTGCTCACTACCTCCTGCTTACTACCTCCTATTTACTACCTCCTAGTCCGGATCTCTTCGAAGACCGCATCCAACACCGGATCCCGGCCGGCAAAGTGATCGGCCGATCGCAGGGGAACACTCAGGTGCGGGAGCGAGTCGGCTCGTGACTGCATCACGGCGGTATTGACGGGCTGCGCCGATAAGGCCGGCAGTGAGATGAAGCACATCAGAGCAAACCCTCGGAGAGGCCGCACCGCTACACTCGCTGAAAGTGAGTCCTAGGGCCTTACGCGAGGGGTTCGGATCCGGTTTCGGCAACTCCCCTACTCGCTATTCGCTAACTCCTAACTCCTACTCGGGAACCACGACGGCCTTGGGTTCCGAGCGGGCCGAGGCGACACTTACGAGGACGCCGGCGATCACCAGCCCCACCCCGGCGAATTGGAGCGGGGTCGGCACCTCGCCGAGGGTCAGCCACGCGATCAGCATCGCGACCAGCGGGGTAAGGCAGTTATAGATGGCAGTACGCGCGCTGCCGATGCCCTGTACCGCGCGGTTGTACAGCACGTAGGCGAACACCAGCGAGAGCAGGCCCGCGTAGGCGAGTGCGCCCCAGGTTTCGGCGCTCACGGTCTGCCAATCCTCCCGGAAGAACCCCGGCGCGCCGAGCAGCATCAGGCCCGGCGCTCCCGCGGTCGCCGTGATGACGGTGATCTGGAGCGGGTTCACCCCTTGCCCGACCCGCCGTACCCCCACCGTATAGAGCGACCAGCACAGGGTGGCGAAGAGGACCAGCAAATCACCCCGGAGCGCGCCGCTCCCGAAATCGATCCCCCTGGCAGTCACGACCAGCGTGACGCCTGCGGTGCCGAGTACCACGCCCACCCACATGAGCGGCGAGGTGCGCTCGATGCCGAGGACCGTACCCAGAAGCGCGACCACCACCGGCAGGGCGGCAACGATCATCGCGCTGTTGGTAGCGCTGGTGAGGGAGAGACCGATCATGAAGGCGGTCTGGTAGAATGTGTTGCCGATAACGCCCAGTCCCACCAAGCCCCAAAAGGTCCGCCGCGGCAACGGACTCAATGCACCTGCCTGGCGGGCGATCACCAGGAGCAAGGCGCTCGCCGCGGCAAATCGAATGCCGCTGAATGTGAGCGGCGGGATTTCGGCAAGCGCGAACTTACTCACGCTGAAGTTGCCGCCCCAAATCGCGGCGACGAGTACCATCTCCAGATCGTAGACGGTGAAATTGTGGCGGCTTCGCATGGAACGAAAATAGGAGGTAGTAAGCAGGAGGTAGTAAGTAGGAGGTAGTAAGCAGGGAACAGCACGCGACCATTGCAGAGACCTCGCAAGGGCAGCGTTGTCCCTACTTACTACCTCCTGCTTACTACCTCCTATTCGCTATCTCCTTATCTTGAACCCATGCAGTCTCACATCCGCAACTTCTGCATCGTCGCCCACATCGATCACGGCAAATCCACCCTGGCCGACCGGCTGATCGAGGCCACCGGTGCCCTCGACAAGCGCCTGATGCGGGAGCAGGTCCTCGACACCATGGACCTGGAGCGGGAGCGCGGCATCACCATCAAGCTGAACGCCGTCCGCATGCAGTACCCCGCGCGCGACGGCAAGAGCTACGAACTCAATCTGATCGACACGCCGGGCCACGTGGACTTCACCTATGAAGTCTCCCGCTCCCTCGCTGCGTGCGAGGGCGCGATCCTGGTCGTGGATGCGAGTCAGGGCGTCCAGGCCCAGACCCTCTCCAATCTCTTTCTCGCGATGGATGCCGGGCTCGAGATCATTCCGGTGCTCAACAAGATCGATCTTCCCGGCGCCGAGCCGGAGCGCCGCGCTTCCGAAGTGATGAACCTGATCGGCGCCAAGCGTGAGGAGATCCTCCTCGTTTCCGCCAAGGAAGGCCTCGGGATCGCCGAGTTGCTCGAGGCCATCGTCGCGCGGGTGCCGCCGCCCAAGGGCGATCCCGAGGCGCCGCTCCGCGCGCTGGTCTTCGACTGCCACTTCGACCGCTATCGGGGCGCGGTGCCCAGCATTCGCATGGTGGACGGCCGGATCCGGCGGGGCACCGTGATCCGGTTCGGCTCGCACCCCGAGACCGATTACGAGATCGCTGAGGTCGGTTACCTGCAGCTCGGCCAGCACCCCTGCGAAGAGCTGGTTGCCGGCGAGGTCGGCTATCTGATGGCGAGTCTTCGCAACGTGCGGGATGCGCGCGTGGGTGACACCATCCTCGACGCAGGCAACCCGGCAGCCCAGTTGCTGCCCGGTTATCGCGAGGTGAAGTCCATGGTGTTCGCGGGGATCTATCCCACGACAACCGATCAGTACGAGGCGCTCCGTGACGCGCTCGAAAAGCTCCAGCTCAATGACGCCGCCCTGCACTACGAGCCGGAGACTTCGTCCGCGCTCGGCTTTGGCTTCCGGGCCGGATTCCTCGGGCTCTTGCACCTCGAGATCGTGCAGGAGCGTCTGCAGCGCGAATTCGACCTGAGCCTGATCACCACGGTGCCGACCGTGGAGTACCACGTCTCTCTCACCGACGGCACCACGCAGGTGGTGGAGAACCCATCCCACCTGCCGGATCCCGGGCGGACCCAGCGAATCGAAGAGCCGTACGTCAAGGCGCGCATCATGGCCCCTGCCGAGTACATCGGCGCCATCATGCGGCTGGGCCAGGAGCGGCGGGGGACCTACCACGGGATGCATTACCTCGATCCGTCCCGGGTCGAGTTCCAGTGGGATTTTCCGCTCGGCGAGATCGTGCTGGATTTCTATGACCGGCTCAAGTCGCTCTCCCGCGGGTATGCGTCGCTCGACTACGACCTCGGCGAGTACCGGGAGAGCGACCTGGTGCGACTCGATCTCCTCATCAACGGCGAGCCGGTAGATGCGTTCAGCGTGATCATCCACCGCGAAAAGGCCTATGAATGGGGGCGGAAAGTCGCGGAGAAGCTCAAAGAGCTCATCCCCCGGCAGCTCTTTCCGGTAGCGATCCAGGCGGCGATCGGCCAGAAGGTCATCGCGCGGGAGACCATCCCGGCGCTCCGGAAGGATGTGCTCGCCAAGTGCTACGGCGGCGACGTAACCCGCAAGCGCAAGCTCCTGGAAAAGCAGCGCGAAGGCAAGAAGCGCATGAAGCAGGTCGGTTCGGTGGAGATTCCGCAGGAAGCATTTCTGGCGGTGTTGCAGGTGGAGTAGTTAGGCCCCTATCACTTCGGACCTCCTATGCGATGGATCATTGGGGTGGACATCGGTGGGACGAATCTGGTGGTCGGCGCCGTCACCGAGGACGGCCACCGGATTGCCGGACTGGTCTCCGAGCCGACCGGCGCTCCTGACGGGCCCGAGGTGGTTCTCTCGCGGATCGTCTCGATGGCCCGCAGCGTGATGGCGGTCACCCGGAGCGAGGACTCCTCCGCCGAGATCATAGGGGTGGGAATCGGATCGCCGGGACCGCTCGACCGAAAGACCGGGGTCGTGATCTTCACCCCGAATCTCAAGTGGAAAGACATGCCGGTACGCGACCGAATCGGCGACGCCCTGGCACTGCCCGCCTCGCTCGACAATGATGCCAACTGCGCCATGCTGGGTGAGCTCTGGCGCGGCGCTGCCCAGGGCGCCGACACCGCCGTCTGCTTCACGATTGGCACCGGTATTGGCGGCGGCGTAGTGGTCGGAGGCCGGTTGGTCCATGGGGCCTCCGACGTGGCGGGCGAGATCGGGCACATCACCGTCGAGATGAATGGCCGGCGGTGCGGCTGCGGCAACGACGGCTGCCTCGAGGCCTATGCATCCGGGCCGGCCATCGCTCGCCGGGCCGTCGAAGCGATCGAAGCCGGTGCCGCCTCGGATCTGGTGCGGCGGGTTAACGGCAAGCTCGATCAGATCACGGCCCAGACCGTGTTCGAGGCGTGCGCCGCGAGCGATGGGCTGGCCGACGAGGTGGTCCGCGACACCGCCCGATATCTCGGCGTTGGCATCGCCAACCTGCTCAACATCCTGAATCCTGAGGTTGTAGTGGTGTGCGGCGGCGTGACCAAGGCCGGCGATCACCTCTTCGTTCCGCTCCGGCGGGAGGTCGCCCGCCGGGCCTTTCGCCCCGCGGTCGAGGCGTGCCGGATCGTTCCGGGTGCGCTGCCCGGCACGGCGGGCGTGGTCGGGGCCGCCCGGGCCTGGCTCGACCAACATGCCTGAGGTCGGGGTCATCGGCTCGCTGGTGTGGGATGAGATCCACGGCCGTGAGGCCACCAGCGGCGTGGTGGAAGAATGGGGCGGCATCGCCTATGCGCTCGCGAGCCTCGACGCGGAACTCCCCGAGGGCTGGCGCATGGTCCCGCTCATCAAGGTCGGCGCCGACCTGGCCGGCCGAGCCGGTGAGTTTCTCAGATCTCTCCGGCGCATCGCCCAGGACGCGCGCTGCATCGAAGTCACGACCCCGAACAACCGAGTCGTGCTGTATTATGAGGACTCCGAACGGCGCTGCGAGCGCATGTCGGGCGGCGTGCCAGGGTGGACCTGGGAGGAGCTGGGCCCCATGGTGCGGGAGCTCGACGCGCTCTACCTGAATTTCATATCCGGCTTCGAGCTGAGCCTCGGCACCGCCCTGGCCCTGCGCCAGGCGTTTCGCGGGCCGATCTACGCGGACCTGCATTCGCTGTTGCTCGGCTTCCAGGGCGACGGGATGCGGGTGCTCAAGCCGCTGCCCGATGCACCCAACTGGTTCGGGTGTTTCGACTTCATCCAGGTGAACGAGGACGAGATGAACCAGCTCGACCCTAACCCGCTTACGTTAGCGGCGGGCATGCTGGCGGTCGGGGTTCAGGCGCTCATTGTGACGCTGGGTGCGCGCGGGGCCGTATACGTTTCAGCTCGGGAATCGGGAAGCGGGAAGCCGGAAGCGGGAGTGGGGAATGGGCAATGGGGAATACGATCCGCTGAATCCCCAATCCCCACTCCCCACTCCCGCCCAATTCGGACCGAGCTAGTCCCAGCCGAGAGAATCGAGGAGGTACTCGATCCAACCGGCTGCGGGGACGTCTTCGGCGGCGCGGTCTTCGTGCATCTGCTCGCCGGCGATGCCCTGCCCCAGGCGATCCGGGCCGGCAACCGCGCGGCGGCGCGAAACGCCCGCTTTCGCGGCGCGAGCGGACTGGCCCGGCATCTCCGGGGCGAGCTGGTGGCGCCCTGATGCAAGTCATCGAGCTGCCGCGCTCGCTGGATGATCTCACGCTGGATCAGGTAGCCGCGGGACTGGGGGGCTGGCCACCCGAGCCATTTCTCATCAATGCACACCCCACCACCTGGGGCCATCCGTTTGGTCTGGTCGCGCTGCTCACGCTCGGGCAGGCGGTCGCCGAAGCCGGACTCCCCAAGCCGCGTTTCGCCGTGCCCGACGACTCCGAGGCCAAGAGCTACTGGTCGCGCATCGGCTTCTTTCACTTCGCGAGCGAGTACTTCGAGCTGGTGGGCCGGGTCCCTCGAAAGGACTTCGAGACTCCGTCGGACGTGTTGCTGGCCATCACTCCCATCCGCGCGTTCGACGATGTGAATACGGTGGTGGGCAAGATCCAGGAGCGCGCCCAGCGGATCCTTGCTTCGGAGATCAATCTCGCTCCCAAAGCAACCGTCCGCTTCGTCATGACTCTCTCCGAGGTATGCCAGAACATCGTGGAGCACGCCGGCACCGGTGGCTGGGTTGCGGTCCAGACCTACTTCTGGAAGAAGCGGCTCGGGCGCAAGGTGGTGGCGATCGCGGTGAGCGATGCCGGGATCGGTTTCCGGCGATCGCTCGAGGCGACCCAGGCTAAGAAGATCGGCGAGCGGTGGGGGGACGGCGCCGCGCTCGAGCTGGCCCTGATGCACAATGTGAGCCGCTACCGCGATCCGGGGCGGGGGCAAGGACTTTACCACATTCGTGGTTACCTTAGTCGGTGGCAGGGCAAGATCTCAGTTCGCAGCGGGACCGCGCGCATTGCCATCGTGCCACCCTGGGATGATGATCGGGCGCTCGCTGAGCAGCTGCCCTTTTTCCCCGGCTCCCAAGTGCTGATCGTGATTCCGGCTCAGGAGGAAGGTTCGGCCCCATGATGCAGCGGATCGATCTGGCTCCCCTGTTGCGTGAAACGGTGGCCACTCCCTACTCCGACCTGGTGACCCGCTCGACCGGCGCCGCCTTACGGATCCGGATCGAGCAGACGATCAGCGAGGCGAGCCACCGCACGATTCTGCTGGATTTCACCGCGGTCGGTCTCATCGATTTCAGTTGCGCCGATGAAGTCGTGGCCAAGCTCCTGTTGCGCGCCGCGGACGACCAGGAGCACTACGTGCTGCTCGCCGGCGTGAGCGAGCATCATCTCGAGGCTATCGACCATGTCCTCGAACGCCACGGCCTTTCGGTGGCCGCCCTGACCGAGGGCGAAGGGTTACCGCGGCTGCTCGGTTCGACCAATCCGGATCTGGCGCAGGCATTCCAGGCGGTGCAGCGGCTCGGCGCGGGTGACGCCAAGCGGCTGGCCGAAGCGCTGGGCTGGACGGTGGAACGGGCGGCCGACGCGCTTCAATCGCTGGCGCTGCGCCGCTTGATTCTGGCAGGGGGCGGGACCTATCGCCCGTTGCCGTTGCCCTCCGATTCATGAGGGGACCTCGTCTCGGCGCCTCGACGGTCGCGGTACACGGAACGCCGGAACCGCACCACGAGTTCGAGCCGGTGGTCACGCCGATCCATCAATCCGCGACCTTCGTCAACGCCGTCGGTTCCGATCGCGAAGTTCTCTACACCCGCTATGGCAATAACCCCAATCAGCTTGCCCTGGCCCGGAAGTACGCGCTGCTCGAGGGCGCGGAAGACGCGGTCTTCGTCGCCAGTGGCATGGGGGCGACGGCGCTGGCCCACCTCGCAGTGCTCCGGCCCGGCGATCATCTGGTAAGCAGCCGCTGGATCTACGGCGGCACGATCAAGCTGTTCGACGAGGAGTTCGGACGGTTAGGCATCACGATCACCTACGTCGATCCCTCGAATCCCCGCTCCTGGCGCAAAGCGATCCGTAAGACGACCCGTGCCATCTTCGTCGAGACGCCGGTGAATCCAACCATCCGGATCCTCGACCTCGCCCCGATTGCGCGGCTCGCCAAAGAGTCGGGAATCGCACTCCTGGTGGATTCCACGTTCGCCAGCCCGATCAACTTCCGGCCGCTCGAACATGGGGCCGACGTGGTGATCACCAGCGCGACGAAATACCTCAATGGCCATAGCGATGTGATCGCGGGCGCGGTGGCCGGGTCGCGGCCGCTGGTCGAAGAGGTGGTGCGGTTGATGCGAAGCTGGGGACCGGCGCTCGACCCCCACGCGGCGTGGCTGGTGGAACGCGGGCTCAAGACCCTTGCGATTCGCATGGCGCGCCACAACGCCAACGGGCTTGCGGTGGCGATGTTCCTGTCCCGCCATCCAGCGGTCGCCTCGCTCTCCTATCCGGGATTGCCGAGCCATCCCGACCACCAGGTCGCGACCCGCTCGCTCTCGGGCTTCGGCGGAATGATCGGCCTCTCGCTTAAGGGAGGAGCCGCGGCGGTAGATCGATTCCTCCGGCGGCTCCGGCTCTTCATTCACGCGCCGAGTCTCGCGGGGGTAGAGAGCCTGGTCTCCGATCCCCGCCTTACCTCGCACCGGGGTCAGAGCGACGAGCAGCTTGCCCAGGCCGGGATTGGCCCTGGGTTTGTGCGACTGTCCTGCGGGATCGAGGATGCGGAGGACCTGATCGCCGACTTGGAGCATGCCCTCGGGAGATAGGGGCCAGGGGCCGGGGGCCAGGGGCCAGTAGGGCCCGGTGCATCGGCGAATTCCCGGGCCCCTGGACCCTGGTCCCTGGCCCCTTGCTACTTTGCATTCGTGATCCGCTTCTCCCACGTCTCCAAGACCTACCCCAATGGCGTCGCGGCATTGCGCGACGTGTCGTTCGAGATTGCCAAGGGAGAATTCACCTTTCTCACCGGCCATTCGGGCGCCGGCAAGTCGTCGATTCTCTCCCTCATTTTCGCGGAGCAAAAGCCCACCTCGGGTGACGTGAAAGTCTCGGGGTTTCCGGTCACCCGGCTGGGCCCCGGCCAGGTCCCCAGACTCCGGCGCAAACTGGGGATCGTGTTCCAGGATTTCCGTCTGCTGCCCTATCGGACCGTGGAAGAGAATGTCGGGTTCGCGCTGGAGGTCACCGGGGCGCGGCGGGACCTGATCCCCGGCCGGGTCATGCGGGTCCTAACCCGCGTCGGCCTGGCGGGCAAGGCGCGGGTCTATCCCAAGGAGCTCTCGGGGGGCGAGCAGCAGCGGGTGGCAATTGCGCGCGCCCTGGTCAACGACCCGCCCATCTTCCTGGCCGACGAGCCTACCGGGAATCTCGATGAGCGCGCCTCGCGGGGGATCTTTCAGCTGCTCCAGGACATCAATGCGGGGGGAGCGGTCGTGGTGATGGCGACGCACAATCTGGCCCTGGTGCGCGACACCCCCTACCGGGTGATCGAGCTCCAGCACGGGCAGATCGTCTATGACGCGGCGCAGGACCGCAGCGAGTCGCGCGCGGCCGAGCCGGCCTGAGCGATGCCCGGTCCCCTCAAGGAAGCGCTCCGGACCTTTCGACGCACCCCTCTCCTCAGCGCTCTGTCGGTTGCATCGATCGGATTCTCGCTGTTCACCATCGGCCTCTTCGGCCTGGTGGCCATCAACTTCCGCCAGACCCTGCGCACGGTGGCCGAACGGGTCGAAGTGGTGGCCTTCGTGCTCCGAGGGACCCCGACCGAAACGATCGTCGTGGCCAGTCAGGATATCGAAACGTTTCCCGAAGTGCTCGAAGTCAGGTACGTGAGTGCGGAAGATGCCCTGGCCCGGGCCCGCGCAGAGCTGGTGGAGTTTCAGGAAGCGTTCCGCGACCTGGAGACCAACCCGTTGCCCGCTTCCCTCGAGATCCGGCTCAGGCCCGAGCATCGGAACGCGGCGAGCGCGCAGGCGGTGGCGGAGCGAGTCCGCGGTTTTCCCTTCGTGGATGACGTGCGATACGGACGCGATTGGGTGCAGCGGCTCGATCGGTTGCGCAATCTGGCCGGCCTCGTGGGTCTGGTGATCGGACTCGCATTCGCGGCGGTGGCCGTGGTCATCATCGGCGTGACGATCCGGATCACCGTGCTTCAGCGAGCAGCCGAGATCGGCATCATGAGGCTGGTCGGTGCCACCAACCGCTACATCCGCGGCCCATTTCTGCTCGAAGGCCTGATCAAGGGTGCGTTTGGCGGGGTGCTCGCGGTGCTCATGTGCTGGCTCATTCTGATGGTCTTCCGGCAGACCGCCCCCCAATTGGGCTCCGGCGTGGCATTCTTCGGGCCGCTGGAGGTTCTCCTCATCTTCCTGTTCGGGATGGCGATCGGGTTGCTGGGCACGTTGCTCAGCGTCGGGAGGCACTTGAGGCATGTGTGACGGCTGGACGGCGGGGCGGCTGGACGGCTCGGCGCTCGGCGCTCGGCACCCGGCGCCCGGCGCTCGGCGACTGACCGCCCTATTCGCCCTGTTCGTCCTGTTCGCCCCGTTCGCCCTCTTCGCCTCACCGCTCCGGGCGCAGAATCCCGCCGACATCGAGTCCAGCCGGCGCCGGCTGGAAGAGATCCGCGCCGAGCGGGACCGGTTGCGCCGCGAGCAGGACCGGCTCGAGACTCAGGTCCGCGACGTGAACGCCGAGCTGCGGAACATCGAGCGGCAGCGCGAGGCCACCAACGCGATCGTCAACGAGCTGGAACGACAGATGCGGCGGCTGGGGGATCAGCTGCTCTCCTCGAGCCAGCAGCTCGCCCTGGCCCAGGACAACCTGGCCGATCGGCGCGCGGTGCTGAACCGGCGGCTGGTCGAGATCTATAAGCGAGGACCTCTGTACGTATTTCAGGTCCTGCTCGCTGCCGAATCGTTCGCCGACCTGCTCTCGCGCTACAAGTACCTGTATATCCAGAATCGCCAGGACCGCTCGCTGGTCGAAGATATCGCCCGGCTCGAGTCGCGGATCAGGCGACAGCGCGGCGAGCTCGTGAACGTCCGGGAAGACATGAACCGGCGGCGGGAAGAGCGTGCCAGCGAACTGCAGAGCTATCGCACGCTCGCCGCCGAGCGCGCCGCGCGACTGAGCCGGCTGAGCCGGACTCGAGCCTCGACCGCGCAGCGGTTGACCACTCTCGAGCGCGACGAAGCCAGGCTCATCGATGCGCTCGCACTGCTCGAGCGGCGGCGGGGAGCCCGCGGCGGCGGGGCGCCGGCGCCCGGCGGAGGGCTTACGACCGCCGATCTCGGCTCGCTCGACTGGCCGGTCTCGGGGCAGGTTCTCTTCCAGTTCGGTCGGGATACCCTGCCCAGCGGCGGGGTGATCCGGCGGAACGGAATCGGGATCGGTGCACCGGCAGGAACGCCGGTCAAAGCCGTCTCGACGGGCCGGGTCGCGCTGGTTCAGCGGCTGGGCACCTACGGCCTCACCGTGGTGCTCGAGCACGGCAACGGCTACTACTCGCTCTACATGCAGCTCGGATCGGCGGCGGTCACCACCGGCTCGCTGGTGGAACGGGGACAAACGATTGGGACGGTCGGTGGCGAGAACAGTGACTACGGGCCCCATCTGTACTTCGAAATCCGCGGGGAGAATCAGATCGCGCTGGACCCGACCGATTGGCTGCGGCGACGGTAGCAGGACGGACGGCAAGTCGGCAAGTCGGCAAGTCGGCAGGATGCCGGTTTACGAGAACCACCTGCCGTCCTGCCGTCCGGCCGTCCTGCTACCTACGCGGCCACTGCCCCGACGTACCCCACCCGGTCGGTCGGGCTGTTCTTGCCCCGAACCAGGGCCGCCTCCGCCGCGGGCAGAAGGTCCTCGACCCGGGTTAGGCCCTGATGGGGCATCACGACCAGGCCGGCGGCGAGCTGCGGCCGCTCGGAGAGCACCAGGTCGTCAAAGGGATGGTTGGCCAGCCGGGCCGCGATGCGGGCGATCACCTTGCGCGCTCCATCCGCGCCCGTCGAGGGCATGAGCAGCGCGAACTCGTCGCTGCCGTAGCGTGCCACGAAGTCGGGCGTCCGGATCTCGTTGAGCAGCAGGGTGCCCAGCTCCCGGAGGAAACGGTCGCCCACCTCGCGGCCGAGCCGCGTGTTAAGGTCGCGCAGCGCATCGATGTCGAGCAGGGCAAAGGCGCACAGGCCGCCATAGCGCCGGGTTCGCTCGAGTTCCTCGCGGAGGCGGTGGTCGAGGGCATCGAGACTCGCGCAGCCGGTCAAGGGATCCACGTTCGCAATCTGGGACTGGCGCCGGGATACGTCGGCCCGCCGCTCTTCCCGTTCGAGCAGCGCGGCGGTGGCATGGACCAGCTGCTCGATGAGCGCGACCTGCTCGGAGCCCAGCACCGCTTCGCCCCGGCGGGTGCGGACCACGACCACGGCACGCACCGAACGCTGGGTCACCAGCGGCACCGCGGCGGCGCTCTCGATCTCGTGGACCTCGGGCGAATCGGGCCACTGCGCGAGGTGGGCCAGGAACAGTCCGTCGCGCAGCACTTCGGGAGCGTGCACGGTCCGCCCTGACATCACGGCTTCGAGCGCTTCGGGATATCGGAAGAAATCAACCGCCACGTCGCGCAAGGTCGGATTCTCGTGCACGGCGATCAGCCGGGCATAGCGGCGATCGGGTGAAGGCGCGAGACAGGCGCAGTGGGCGACCGCCATCGCAGAGCCCAGTCGCCGGGTCATCGTCTCCAGCATCTCCTCGGGCCGGCGTGCTTCGGCGAGCTCTTCGATGGCATCGAGCAGGTCCGACTTGAGCGCGCCGGCGGCGGCCGCGCGCCGAAGCTCGACGCCGGCCTTGAGGCGGGTCTCGAGACGGGCACACAGTTCGCCGAGGTGAACCGGGGCAGCGAGTGCGTCGGCGGCGCCGAGCGCGAGCGCGCGGGCCACCGCTTCGCGCTCGCTGGTGCCCAGCAAGGCCACCACGGGCACCCCGTCCCACGACGTGCTGCGCAGCAGCGTGAGCTGCCGCTCGAGCTCGGCTCCCGCATCCTGCGCGACGATGATCGCGAGATCCGGCGGAATCGGCGGGTCGCCGCGGCTTCCCTCGGCCAGGGCGAATCCGGCTCGCATCAAGGCGCGCTCGAGCCCCTCCGGGCGCGCCGCGAGCTCGCCGAAGAGGTAAACTCGGTCTCTCATCGCCGGATCGGTTTCGATGCCCCGCGGTTCGTCACAAGCCGCCCTCCCCAAACGTGGTCCCGCCGAGTTGCTGGGTGCCCATGTCTCGACCAGCGGCGGCGTTCAGAACGCCCCGGAGCGCGGCACCCGAATCGGGGCCACGGCGATTCAGCTCTTTACGAAGCCGCCGAGTCAGTGGCGGGAGCCCACGCCCTCGGCGGAAACCGTGCGGGCTTTCCGGGACAACCTGCGAATCAGCAAGCTCCGGATGGTGATTTCGCACGATTCGTACCTCATCAACCTGGCCACCCCCGACCCCCAGCTAAGCGAAAGATCCATAAGGGCTTTCGTTGCCGAGTTGAGACGGTGTCGAGCGCTCGGAATCCGCTTTTTGGTGTCGCACCCGGGCAACTACATCGATGAGCGGCGTGAGGGCCTGATTCGGAACGCGCGGAACTATTCCCGATGTTTGCGCAGGGTGCCGCGGGTCGCACTCATGATCGAGAATACCGCAGGGAGCGGAACCGCATTGGGGAGCCGTTTCGAGGAGCTCGCGGAGCTGCGCGACCGCATCGCGCCCGAAGTTCGCAACCGGGTGGGATTCTGTCTCGACACCTGCCATCTCCACAGTTCGGGGTACGACCTGGTGAGCGCATACGACTCGGTCTGGGAGCAGTGGGAACGTACCGTGGGCCTCAAGCGGCTTTGGTGTCTCCATCTCAACGACTCGAAGACGCCATTCGCCTCGTTTCGGGACCGCCACGAGCTGATCGGCGAAGGCACTCTCGGGGCAAACCCATTTCGGCGGATCATGAACGATCCGCGGTTCCGGGAGACCCCGAAAATCATCGAGACGCCGAAGGGAAAGGACGAAGTGGCGACGGACCGGCGGATGTTGGGGAGACTCAGGCGCTATCGGGATCGCAAGGAGGAGCGAGCCCGGAGCAGCCTCGAAGGTTGTTGAGGCGGCGGATCAGGGCTTGACGATCCGTAGCTGGTAGCCGTCAAGCCCCTGCGGGGCGTAGGATCTCCGGCGGGCGATCTGTTGAATCTCAGACCGGTATCCTTCGACCCGGTTGATGTCCGGTACCCGGATCCTCGCAATGATTCCGTTCGTCAGCGGGCCGGTGAGCAGCACCTTCCAGCCCTGGTCCCCCGCCGTGTGAAAGCCCCGAAAGCCGGTCTGGAGGGAGTCGATCGGCCCCCCGAAAACGCGGAACAGGATCCCGCCGTCATCGGAGTTGGGGCTCGCCAGCTCCAGGTTAAGCCAGCCCGGAACCGCAGGGCGTTCCTGGGGGGGCCTACCCGAGGGCCCAGTGGGCGTTTCCCTCTCACACGCCGCAACCCCCAGCACCAGCAGGAACAGAATCCGGGTCTTCATCGCCCCTCCTTCCTGGGGATGACCTCAGGGATCCGCCGGGAGGGCGGATCCTTGAGCAGCCGTTGCATGACCGCCTCGCTCACTGCCTGGTTGGTGCGTTCCAGCAGCCCGAGAAAATCACCCAGATCCCAGGCGTCGTTTCGATTGCCCCACTGGTCCAGGTAGATCCGCTCGATCGCCGTCAGCCTGGAATTGCCGAGCAGGTCCTGCGCCGCGTCCTCGACATTGGGCTCGGCCACCGCGGTGAAGCTGGCCACGAGCGTCAGCGACTCGTTCAGGGTGACCTTACAGTCGCCCATTCCGCCGCACGGGCCGTTCCAGCCGGCGAAAGCCGAACCGGTATCGGGTGCAGCGGAGAGCGTCACCGCTGTGCCCCTCGCGTAGCTCCCTGCGCAGGTACCTTCCCCGGTACCGGCCTGGACGGCGCAGTCGATGCCCGCCGGTTCGCTGACCACGCGCCCTCCGCCGTCACCGTTGCCGGCCAGGATCAGGACCACCTTCATCACCGTGAATTCCACGCTCGCGCTCTTCGCCATCGCCGCCCCGTTGAGCGCGCCGGTGATCGTGGCCGCGCCGGCGGTAGTCGAGGAGGTGAGGGTCGCGGTGTAGGTGCCGTTCCCGTGGTCCGTCACGGCACTCAGGGTTCCGGCCGAAGCGGCGAGGCCTACCGCGTCCCCACCCACTGTCAGGTTGTTGCCGCTGGCATCCTTGAGCCGCACCGTGACCGTGGCAGTGCTGGATCCATCCGCCACGATCGAGCCGGGAGCGGCGGAGATTGTAGAGTGAGTCGGCGAGGCCGCCCCTGTCGTGAACGCTACCTGGGCGTCGTCGGTGATCGCACTCCCGTTCACCGTGCCGGTGATCGTGGCCGTGCTGGCCGAGGTAGAGGAGGTGTGGGTCGCGGTGTAGGTGCCGGTCGCATGGTCGGTCACGGCACTCAGGGTACCGGCCGAGGTGGCCAGGACAACTGCGTCCCCACCCGCCACCAGGTTGTTGCCACTGGCATCCTTGAGCTGGACCGTGACCGTGGAGGTGCTGGTCCCGTTCGCCACGATCGACCCGGGCGCGGCTGAGATGGTCGAGGTCACCGTCGAGGCCGTGCCCGGCATGAATTGCACCGAGGTGCTGCTGGCGAGGGGAACTCCATTCACCATCCCCGTGATGATCGCTGTTCCCGCGGTGATGCCGGAGGTGAGGACGGCGGCATAGGTTCCGTCCCCACGGTCCGTGACTGCGGAAAGACTCCCGGCCGTGGTGGCCAATACAACCGACTCGCCTCCTATTGGCAGGTTGTTGCCATTGGAATCCTTGAGCCGAACGATGACCATGGAGGTGCTGGAGCCATCGGCCACAATCCAGCCGGGCGCGGCCGAGATCGTCGAGGTAGCGGGCGAAGCGGCGCCGGCGGTGAACTGCACCTGCGCGTCATCGGTGATGACGCTCCCGTTCACTGTACCGGTGATCGTGGCGGTGCCGGCCGTGGTCGAAGAAGTCAGGGTGGCGGTATAGGCCCCGTTCCCGTTGTCGGTCACCGCGCTGAGGCTGCCTGCGGTTGTCGCCAGGACCACCGTGGCCCCGCCGCTCGTCAGGTTGTTGCCGTTGGCATCCTTGAGCTGGACCGTGATCGTGGAAGTGGAGGTCCCATTGGCCACAATCGAGCCCGGCGCGGCCGAGATGGTCGAGGTCGCCCCCGAGGCCGCCCCCGGCGTGAGCACGACCTGGGCGTCATCGGTAATGGCACTCCCGTTCACCGTGCCGGTAATCGTGGCCGTACCCGCGGTGGTCGAGGAGGTGAGGGTCGCGCTGTAGGTGCCGTTCCCGTTGTCGGTCACCGCGCTCAGGCTGCCCGCCGCAGTGGCCAGGACCACCGTGCCCCCGCCGCTCGTCAGATTGTTCCCGTTGGCGTCCTTGAGCTGGACCGTCACCGTGGACGTGCTCGTCCCGTTCGCAACGATCGACCCGGGCGCCGCTGAGATCGTCGAGGTGGCCCCCGAGGCGGCCCCCGCGGTGAATTGCACCTGGGCATCATCAGTAATGGCGCTCCCGTTCACCGTACCCGTAACCGTGGCCGTACTCGCCACCGTTGACGAGGTGAGGGTCGCTGTGTAGGTGCCATTGCCGTTATCGGTGACTGCGGAGAGCGTTCCGGCCGTGGTGGCCAGGACCACGGTGGCCCCACCGCTCGTCAGATTGTTCCCGTTGGCATCCTTGAGCTGGACCGTGACCGTAGAGGTACTCGTCCCATTCGCCACGATCGAGGTTGGAGCCGCGGTGATCGTGGAGGTAGCAGCCGAGGCTGGTCCCGGGGTGAAGGTTACGGTCTCGTTGTCGGTGATCGCCGCCCCGTTCAGGGTCCCGGTGATGGTCGCCGTGCCGGCCGTAGTCGAGGAGGTGAGGGTGGCGGTATAGGTCCCGTTCCCATTGTCAGTCACGGCGCTCAGGGTCCCAGCCGTGGTGGCCAGCGCGACGTTGTAGCCCCCGGCAGTCAGGTTCGCACCGTTCTTGTCTTTGAGCTGCACCGTGATGATGGACGTGGAGCTCCCGTTCGCCACGATGCTCCCCGAGCTTGCGCTGATGGTGGAGGTCAAGGCCGAGGCCGGACCCACCGCCGGCTGCTCGACCGTGAGGTTGTCGAACGCCTTGTTGCCGCCGGCGCCGCTGGACACGCCCTCGCCCTGGTAAATGCGGATGGCGTTGATCCCCCCGATCGCCGCCAGGCTCTTGTCGAAGGCGATCCCCGTGGCCGCGATCGTCCCGTCGATCTTCAGGTCGAACCGCTCGGTGGCGAGGTCCGCGATCACCTCGATCGTGTGGGCCCCCGTAAGGGTGGCCACCCGGGTGTGGATCGTGCCCTGGACATAGCCGAAACCTTCCTCCGTGGTGAAGCCCGTGTTGTCGTCTCCCCAGCGCAGGTTGATCGCGGCCCCGGGGACGCTAGCTCCGTCGGCCGGCGGAGCACCGAAGGCACCACTGTTCCCCAGTTGCACGAAGAAGGAGTAGAAGTTCTCCAGGCCGCCGCGCGCCCAGTCGAAGTCGAACTTCAGGCGCAGGAAGCCCGAGGAGACGGCGATGGCGAAGTTCTGCTGCACCCGGGGAACGTTGTCGACGTCGTTGGTGACGAAGACCAGCCGGTTGGCATTGATCGTCGCACCGTTCCCGGCGCTCTCGGTTTCGATCCACCCGTTCCCGACGACGCTGCTGTTCACCCGGTTGAAGGTGTCGCTGAAGGGGAGGCTGGCCTGGGCCGCACCGGAAGACCAGCCCACCACGAGGGCCAGCACGGCCAGCGCGGCGGACGCCACCCTCGCCGGGTGTGGTCGGGACGAGCTGTTGTTGTTGCGGGTTCGCTCCATCATTTCCATCAGCGCCGGGCCCAGTTCGGGTCGCTCCGTCCCCTGGCCATCCCGCCCAAAGCCAGCAGGACCCAGAATTTGGAGCATGCGACTGCACTCTTTGTCTAACCGTCAAATTTCGTGACGGCTGAATCCGAGCAACCAACTGCACATTTTGGTTCCGCAACGCCTGTGCCATGGTTAACTGCTCATAAGAATTGGGGACCCCTGGTGATGCTTGGAGTGACCGACACCGACAACCGATGTTAGTGCAGAATCGATCGTTGCCTAAAGTCTTTTCGGTGATGATCGGGCCGAATGGTCGGGCGACGGGTTGAGCAAGGGGAGATCGGCTCGGGCAACCCGCGTCACCAGCTGAGTGCTGCCTCCACATCTGCGACCCTCTCCAGGGACCAAGGAGTGAACCTTTTGGGGACCCCCAGGAGCTGATCGCGCGACGAACGCTCCCTAGCCCCCTCGTCCCCCAGGGCGCATCTTTCCGCCATGACGGCCAAGACCTCGGTTCAACCCGAAGCCATTGATCTCGCACCGGTTGGAATCGCCGCCAAGCGAATCTGGGGCAACCTCGACACCGCCGAGCTGGTCGAGCACGCGATCCGGCGGGCGGAAGGCCAGCTCACCGCTCACGGCGCGCTCCGGGCGATCACCGCGCCCCATACCGGACGGAGCCCCAGGGACAAGTTTCTGGTCGATGAGCCGGGCTCGACCGCCGAGATCTGGTGGGACCGCAACGA